>NZ_JBEZHO010000014.1:0-188872 GCF_040650615.1 Streptomyces sp. NPDC048643 | reverse complement strand
GAGTGGCGGAGCCGGCGCCGGGCCAGGTGACGGTGCGACGCTGGTCGGTGCGGGCACGCCGGGAAGCGGCACGGTCGGCTGCGGCCGACTCCTTGCCGATCCGGTCGTACGACCGGATCGGCGCCCTTTCGCTGCCTACGCGCGGCGGTACCACCCCGGGCCACGGTGCCGCCCGTCCCGGCCGGCGGTCTGGAGCGACGGGGACGGCACTTCGTCCCATCGGGCGGGCCGCGCGGTGCGTGAGGCGGCCTGTCCGCGCAGGCGGGCGGCGTCCTGGCCCGGCGGGCTGCCGAACTGACGCCGGTACTCGCGGCTGAACTGGGACGCGCTGTCGTAGCCGACCGCGAACCCGACGCCCGCCACGTCGTCCGTGCTGCTCATCAGCCGCAGCCTGGCCTCCTGCAACCGGATGCGCTTCTGGAACTGGATCGGCGTCATCGCGGTCACCGCGCGGAAGTGCCGGTGGAACGGCGAGGCGCTCATCCCGGCCAGCCGGGCCAGGTCCTCCACCCGCAGTGTCTGCGCGTGGTGGTCCCGGATCCAGCGGATGGCCCGGCTGATGTGCCGCAGCCGGCTGTCGGCCAGCCCGATCTGTCGGACCAGCGGGCCCTGCTCACCGGTGACCAGCCGCCAGAGGATCTCCCGCTCGATCATCGGCGCGAGGATCGGCAGGTCGGCGGGCCGGTCCAGCAGCCCGACCAGGCGCACCACCGCGTCCAGCAGGTCGGGTGAGGCGTCACTGACGGCGAGGCCGGGCGGGGCGGTACGGGAGGACGGAGGACGTGGGGGACGGGGACCTGTGCGGCCGGCGCTCGCCGTCCGGGCCGGCGCCGTACCACCCTCCGCCCCGGCTCCCGTTCCCGCCCCGGCCTCGGCGAGGAGGAGTGAGGCGATGTCCGGGGGCCTGAGGGTGAGCCCGAAGGCGAGGAACGGCTCCTCGGGGGAGGCGCGCGTGTAGTGGCCGGTGACCGGCAGGTTCACCGAGACGACCAGATACTGGCCCGCGCCGTAGTCGTGGATCCGGTCGCCGAGCGTCAGCCGCTTCGCGCCCTGCGCGACCACCGCGAGCACGGGGTCGGCGATGCTCGATGTCGGGGCGGAGGGGTGGTCCACGCGGGACAGCATGATCCCGTACGGCGCAGGCCCGGCTCCGTCGACGTGCCGCAGGATGAGATCCCGCAGCGTCCGGAGGCTCTCCGGGCGAGCGGGACGGCTGCCGGGCGGGTGCGGGGGAGCGGGACGGCTGCCGGGCGGGGCGAGCGTCCGGAGGGGGTCGTCGGGGTACACGTTCGATCCAAACACCCGAGGGAAGGGGTGGCAACGCCGATTCCGGCCGATCGGGCAGGATCGTGCAAGAGGCCGGTCGGATCGCCCTAACGATCGCGCAGCTCACAGTGGTTCGCTCGAAGAGCCGGATTCCCACCCACTCTTCCAGGGAGCATTCCATGGCACTCGACTCGTACGTCAGCCTCGGCCGGTCCGGCCTCAAGGTGAGCCCCTTCTGCCTCGGCGCGATGAACTTCGGTGAGGACGGCGGCTTCGGCTGCGGGGTCGAGGAGTCCGAGAAGATCCTCCAGGGCTACCTCGACCGCGGCGGCAACTTCGTCGACACCGCCAACTTCTATACGAACGGTCACTCCGAGGCGATCCTCGGCGACTTCCTCGCCGCCCGCCCCGGCCTGCGCGACCGGCTCGTGCTGGCCACCAAGTTCTTCGGCAACCTCCACCTCGGCGACCCCAACGGCGGCGGCGCGGGACGCAAGGCGATCATCGGTCAGCTGGAGGACTCGCTGCGCCGGCTGCGCACCGACCACGTCGACCTGTACTGGCTGCACAACCACGACTGGTCCACCCCGGTCGAGGAGACCCTGCGCACCCTGGACGACCTCGTCACCGCGGGCAAGATCCGCTACGTCGGCTTCTCGGACACCCCGGCCTGGTTCACGGCCAAGGCGCACACCACCGCACTCCTGCGCGGCTGGACCCCGGTCATCGCGCTGCAGATGGAGTACTCCCTGCTGGAACGCACCATCGAGGGCGAACTGATTCCGCTGGCCGAGGACGCCGGGATGGGCGTGCTGCCGTGGAGCCCGCTGAAGAGCGGTTTCCTGTCCGGGAAGTACACCCGGGACCGGCGCACCCCGGCCGACACCCGGCGTTCGGCGGTCCTCGGCGGTCCCACCGACGACCAGTTCGAGGTGATCGACGCCCTCGCCGCGGTCGCGGAGGAGATCGGCGCGACGTCGGCGGCCGTGGCCCTGGCGTGGGTGCGGGCCCGCCCGGGCGTCAGCTCGACGCTGATCGGCCCGCGCACCCTGGACCACCTCGAAGCGAACCTGGCGGGCCTCGACCTCCGGCTCACCCCGGAACAGACGGCCGTACTCGACGAGGTGTCGGCCCCGGCCCTGAACTTCCCGTACGCGCTCAACCACCAGGTCGGCGCGATGCTCAAGTACGCGGGCGCGACGGTGGACGGCCGGACGAGCCAGGTGTACCCGCCGCTGCTGGCCGACGCGGCGCGGTACTGAGGCGGGGGCCGGGTCTCCCCGGAGACAGGGGCGGAGGTGGAGCCGTACAGGAGTGGAGGCGTAGTGCTGGGGGCGCGCGGTCGCACTCTCGCCGAGGGCGCGCCCCACGGGTTCCGTCTCTCCCCTACTCGGCGCCGTTCGCGGCGAACGTCCACACGGCGTGGTCGCCCGGGCCGACGACCAGCGTCGAGTGCCCGATCCGCTCCACGTGGCGGCTCTTCACCGGCCGGTTGAGCGACAGGTCGATCCGCCGCACGCCCGCCTCGTCACGCGGGACGGCGTCGAACCGGATGGAGGTGCCGCCGCCCTCGGCGACGACGCCACCGTTCGGCACGGTCCGGACGGCGAACCCGCCGGCGCGCAGCAGCGGGACGGTGTCGGCGAGGTCGCCTTCGGTGACCGCGATGCGGACGGCGGTCACGTCACGCATCGGATGGGTGCGGTAGTCGTCGGACAGGTAGCGTTCCCGGCCGACGTCACCGGGGAAGCTCGCCGGCTCGGTGTTGCCGCGCGGGTCGGCGAAGTACTCCGGCCGGTACTCCATCGCCCAGGCTCCGTAGGCGTCGTACGTCGTGGTGGTGAGGATGCCGTCGAACCACGGAACGGGGACGCCGTCACCGAAGTCACGTGTCTGGAGGAACTCGACGGGGGTGACCCCTTCGTCCTTCAGCCGTTGCTCGACCGTCGCGATGTCGCCGGCCCGCTCGGTCGACAGCCCTGTCCCGGCGGAGCCGAGGGTGCCGTCCTGGCCCGCCACGTCACCGATCCCGAGCAGTTCCAGGTAGGTCTCACGGCCCATCAGATAGCGGCCGGTCCAGATCTGTCCGTCGGCACCGGTGGTGGTGCGGACCTGGAAGTTGGCGAAGTCCCGCAGATAGGCGGAGTGCTCGATGGCGTCGGCTGTCTCCCGGTCGAAGACACCGTAGGTGTGGTTGAAGAACAGCAACTGCCGATCGTGCGCCGACCGGCTCCCCTCGGCCTGCGCCGTCCCCACCCCACCTCCGATCGCACCGGCGAGGGCCACCGCGAGCACGAGGATCATCCGTAATGTCCGGCGAATCAGCATGCGACGGATCGTAGAACGAAGAGCCCCCACCCGCCCTTCCTTTCGAACCAGCCCGAAACGACCGGCCTTTGACGCGGGGGCGCTGTCAGGGTGCGGCGCCGTCACCCAGGACCCGCAAGGGTGCCCGGCACGTCCTCGGCCAGCGGGTACGGCCGCTCTACGGGCAACAGCTCGGCGGCTCGGTCGAGTTCACCGGAGCGGACCAGGGTGTGCACCTGCCGGGCGAGCGGGGTCACGTCCTTGATGCCGACGATCCACTCGTCGGCGTACCGGGCCGCGGCCTCACCGGACAGTCCGAGCTGTAGCGACCGGTACGGCAGGGGAGCGAGCCGCAGATCGCGCTCCGGGTCCCACTGCACGCGCGTCGGCGCCTGCCTCAACTGCCGCTTCCAGTCTGCCTGGTCGGCGTGCAGCCCGCGGACGTAGTGGGACAGACACGCGTTCCGCAACGCCCACGCGAAGCCGTCACGGCTGATCTCGACGGCGAGCACGGTCTCCTGCCCGGCCTTGCTGCCCCAGCCGCAGCGATACATCATCCACAGGAAACTGGGCTTCACCCACGTCATCCGGTCCCGTTTCCACGCCGCGGGAAACCGCCCCGTCCGCACAGCGGGCCCGCCGATCTCCGGGGGATAGGCCTGGTAGACGGTGATGGTGTCCTCCGTGTGGAGGGCGCGGACGCGGTGCTGGGGTTCTTCCATGGGTACAGGGTGCGTCCGGCGGACTCGGGAGGGCCATCGGATTTCAGGCGGCTCGTCCGGTCCCCAACGATCTTTGCCGCGCCATGAGCGACGCTGCGCGTGACTCCGGCTAGCGTCCCGTCGGGATGGCTCGTGGGGTCGGGGGACGGATGAACCGCAGGGACGGATCCCGGCTCCGGGCGGGAGGGCGCGTCGACCGTCGCCCGCTGCTCGTGAGCGCCGGGCTGCTGGTGGTGGGCGCGATCCTGACCTGGTTCGCGGCGACGCACTTCGCCTACGCGGCAGGCATGGCGGGGACGCCCGGACACCTCCGGGTCGCATCGTGCTCGTGGACCCGCGCGGGGGGCCACCGATACCCGCACTGCCACGGCACGTTCCACTCCACGGACGGAGCGGTCGTGGACCGGGGCGCCACGATCGGCACGAAGCTGCGCGTCGGCAGCACGGTCACGTTGCGACGAACATCGCACGGCACGTACGAGCAACCCGGCCTCCCCGCCTCCTGCGGCTGGCTGGCCCTCACCCAACTCGGCCTGCTGACCGGACTCCTGGCCCTCCTGGCCGCCTGCAACAGGCAAGGCACCCGCCGAACCCCCCGCCCGTTGCGCCTCGTCATCGGCACCCTCGCGACCATGACACTGGTCAGCGCGTTGGTGGGAGGAGTGGTGGGGGTGGCCGGGTCTTTCTGAGGCGGGCGGCGCACAACGGCTCGGGCGGTCGGCTCGACCTTGCCACGCTCACCTCTCACCGCACTGACCTGCGGGGACGCTGCGATCCAGCCGCCTTTGGCAAGTGGATATGCGGGACGACCATTGCTGGCTAGAGTCGTTCCGTCACACCTGGTTGTGGGGACAGCCAGAGCGCATCGGGGAGGGCCTGCAACATATGAGTCGTCGCTCAACCGGCGTCGTCGGCGTCTGGGCAGAGGTGCAACGGCAGCAGCAACGCCAGCTGGAGGCCGAAGCCAGACGGCGGAGACAAGAAGCCCAGCAAGCACGTGCCTATCAGCGACGGGCCGCTCAGGGGCACCGCGAGTACAGGCAGGCGGAAGCGCAACGCCGGACGGAGGAACTGGACGCACAGGTCGCGTCGCTGCAATGCCTTCTCGCCTCGGGGTGTCAGGCCCCGGCTTTCAGGGCTTCCTCGCTCATGCGGCGTGAAGAGGCCCAGCCCTTCGCGCCGGGACCGTTGGCGCAGCCCGTGGCCATGCCTGACTTCAGCCACTACCAGACGCAGAGCGGGTGGACCTCCAACCGCCGGGCCCAGGCGCAGGCCGAAGCGAGGGCCCGTTTCGAGCGGGACTGGCACGCGGCCCAGGCGGCGGAAGCCCAGCGGCAACATCAACTGGCGTCGTACCAGCGGGAGCACCAGCAGTGGGTCGACGCCCAGTCGGCCGAGGTGAGACGGCACAACGCCGGCATCGTCCAGGTGACCGACGGAGTGGGGCGGCGTGACCCCGACTCGGTCGTGGAGTACTTCTCCGCCGCTCTCTACGCCTCGGCCGCATGGCCGGAAGGCTTTCCCCGACAGGTGACCGCAGCCTATGACGCGGGGGCTCGCCAGCTGGTGCTGGACTGGGAGTTGCCCGCCTACGGCATCGTCCCTGACGTCAAGTCCGTCCGATACGTGTCCGGGACCGACCAGGACAAGGAGACCGCCCGTCCGGTGGGCCAGCGTCGCGCCCTCTACCGGGAGGTGCTCGCGCAGTGCATGCTCCTCGTTCTGCACGAGCTCTTCGCCGCCGACGAACTGGGCGCACTCGAGTCGGTGACCTTGAACGGGTTCGTGGACGGTCATGACCCGACGACGGGCCGACCTGGCCAGATCCACTTGGCGACCGTGATGGCGTCCGCCTCGACGTTCCGTGGCCTGCACCTGGCGCAGGTGGACGCGGGCAGCTGTCTGGCCGACGCACTGCGCGGACAGCTCTCGGCCCGCCCCGACCAACTCACGCCGGTACGGCCGAGTCGCCGTCCGCAGGATGTCGGGAACCGCGTCGTCGCGCATGGGAGCGACGAGGAACCCGACCTGTACGAGATGGATCCGATCGCCTTCGAGGATCTTGTCGCCGAACTCTTCCGGGCCATGGGAATGCAGGCGGTCACGACCCAGCGCTCCAACGACGGCGGGGTGGACGTCGACGCGCTGGATCCGACGCCGATCCGAGGCGGGAAGATCGTCGTTCAGGTGAAGCGCTACCGCAACACGGTGCCGCCCACCGCCGTACGTGACTTGTACGGCACCGTGCAGGACGCCGGCGCCAACAAGGGCGTGCTCGTGACGACTTCGGGATTCGGCCCGGGCTCGCACACCTTCGCCAACGGCAAGCCGCTGGAGCTGATCTCGGGCGCAGAGCTCGTCGACCTGCTGCATCGGCACGGACTGCGTGGACGCCTGGGCGAGGGCGGCCGTCAGTCCGCGGCACGGCCGACACCATCAGGCCCTGAGACCCGACTGCCCGACGAATACAACATCCTCGGCATGTCGTGGACGGGCAGCGTCGCCCTGGACGTGTGTGCGCTGGTCTGCCGCGGCAACCGAGTCCTCAGCGACGATCACTTCGTCTTCTTCAACAACCCGCAGACCGCGGATGGTTCCGTGCGCGCTCTGGCCGCCACCGCTCCTGACGAGGCAGCGGTCTGCGTCTCTTTCGACGGGTTGCCAGGGGAGGCCGACCGGTTCGTCCTCGTGGCCGCGATCGACCCGGAGGTCAACCCGAACGCCGACCTCTCCGGATTCACGGACGCCCGCATCCGACTCCTCGACCCAGGGCTGAACGAGCTGGGACAACTCGAGGTGTCCGACGGCCGAGCCCGCGAGACCGCCTTGGTACTCGGCTCCTTCCGCCGCAGGTCGAACGGGGACTGGGACTTCGTCCTGGGAGGCAAGGGCTACACCGGCGGCTTGGAGGAACTCGTACGGGATTTCGGGATAGAGGTGGACTGAACCTCGCGTCCGTCATCCGGTGATCGCTCGGAGAGTCGCGGGACCAGGCCAGGAATCCGGCAGCCGCCCCCCGGCGATCGGCTCCTCCAGGGCCGTGCACCTCCCACGCTCAGCCCTCCGCGGGAGCGACCCCGATCGGGCAGGAGACCCCCGTCCCCTCCAACCCGCAGTACCCCGCCGGGTTCCTGGCCAGGTACTGCTGGTGGTGGGCCTCCGCCGGGTAGAAGGGGCGGGTTGTCGCCGGGAGGATCTCTGTGGTGATCGTGCGGTGGCCGGAGGCGGTGAGGACCTTCTGGTAGGCCTCGCGGGACGCCTTCGCCGACGTCTCCTGGGCCGGGGTGTGGGTGTGCAGGGTGGAGCGGTACTGCGTGCCCACGTCGTTGCCCTGGCGGAAGCCCTGGGTCGGGTTGTGCGACTCCCAGAAGACCTGGAGCAGACGGTCGTACGGAAGCACCCTCGGGTCGTGGACGACGCGGACCACCTCGGCGTGGCCGGTCAGGCCGGAGCAGACCTCCTCGTACGCGGGGTTCTCCGTGTGGCCGCCCTGGTAGCCGACCAGGGTCGTGTACACGCCCGCCGGGAGCTGCCAGAACCTGCGTTCGGCGCCCCAGAAGCAGCCCATGCCGAAGTCGGCGATCTCCAGGCCCTCGGGGTAGGGGCCGCTGAGCGGGGTGCCGAGGACGGTGTGCCGCTCGGGGATCGTGAAAATCGGCTCGGGGCGGCCCCGCAGCGCCTGTTCGGCGGTCGGGAGACGCGGGGAGTGGCTGTCGCTGGCGCTGTTCAGGAACATGCGCTCTCCAGGGAAGTGAGGGAGAGAGGTGAGGGGGAGGGGCGTGTCGGTCCAACGTCCCGGTCCAGTACGGCATTCCGGCCCCCCAGCATTCCGGGCCCCAGCACTTCGCCCCCCAGACTCCGGCACTCCATTGCTCCGGGGTCCGGCACCAGCGGGAGCGTTACCCCCAGGTGAAGCGACCCTCCGGATGCAGCACCCCCTCGCGTGAGCGTCACCGGCGTAGAGCCCCCCCTGAAGCGGGCCCACGCCGGGACCGGCGACCCCTCAGTGCGACAGCGTCGCCGGGCTGCCGCCGTTCGCCTCGTAGCCCGCCACCGCCATGGCGCGGTATATCGCGTAGTCCCCGGCGGGGTCCCGGGTCAGGGTCCAGGGGAGGGCGCCGACGTGGCCGTCCACGTGGACCAGCTGGTTCATCGCCTCGGACCAGCGCTCGCCGCGGACCAGGAAGAAGACCAGCAGGTGGCGGACGTGGGCGAGCATCGGGTCGTCGGGGCGGGCGGCGTGGACCGCGTAGAGCGCGCCGTGGACGGCCTTCGTCACGACCTCGCTCTGGTAGAAGGCGCGGACCAGGTTCACCTCGGGGAGGTGCTCGAAGACCGCGAAGAGGGGCATCGCCGCGAGGAGCGAGCCCTGCGGGGCGCGGGCCGCCGCGGCCTCGGCGAAGGAGTACGCCACCTCGCGCGAGCCGTGCCACTTCTCGCACCAGTAGTGCAGGGCCGCCAGGTGCGCGCCCATGTGGGAGGGGGCACGGTCCAGGATCTTCAGCCAGACCTTCTCGAACTCCGGCTGGGAGTAGGCCAGTCCGCGCGCCACCGACAGCTCGATGATGTACGGGATCGGGTCACCGGGGGACAGCAGCGCCGCCTCGCCGCACGCGGCCCGCGCCTCCTCCATGATGATCCGGAAGTCGTCCGTGCCCGGCGTCGACGTGCGCCACGCCTGCTGCACCAGGAACTCGGCGTGCACCGCCGCGCCGCCCGCGTCCTTGGGGGCCTCGGCACGCCACACCCGCAGCCACTGCCCGCCGGGGTTTTCGCTGACCCCGCCGGGCCGCTGCTGGAGCTCCAGGGACGCGGCGCCCGCGAAGGCCTGCACCCGCTGCCAGCGCGTCTCGCCCGCGATCTCCGTGCCGGCCAGCAGCTGCGAGGCCGCGCGATGGTCCTGGCTGCGCTGCACGACGTCCAGGACGTCCAGCAGGTCCGCGTCCGGGCCCGGCATGCGGATGTCCAGCTCCTCCTGCCGCAGGAACCCGTAGTTCGCCGGGTCCGCGGCGTCCGGGTCACCCGGCGAGACCAGCTGCACACCGGCGCGCCTGCGCCGCAGCGGCAGCAAAACCAGGCTGAACATGCACAGCGCCATCAGGACCCAGAGAATCTCCATGCCACAAGCGAACCAGACGGGTCCGACAATTGGCGAACCCGGTCCACAGCGCGCCGACCTGCCCGTTCCCGGAGCGGGCGTACGAAGCGCGCTGGACGCTCCCGCCGGGCCCGCGGCCGGCCCCGGGCCCCCGCCCGCCTCGGCCGGGGCGCCGCCGCGGCCGAGGCCGTCCCGGCCCCCCGTCACCGCGTCCGCCGTCACCACCCCCGCGGGAGCACTACGCTCGGGACCCATGAGCGACAGGCACATCAGTCAGCATTTCGAGACCCTCGCGATCCACGCGGGCAACACCGCCGATCCCCTGACCGGCGCGGTCGTCCCGCCGATCTACCAGGTCTCGACCTACAAGCAGGACGGCGTCGGCGGGCTGCGCGGCGGTTACGAGTACAGCCGCAGCGCCAACCCCACCAGGACCGCCCTGGAAGAGAACCTCGCCGCCCTGGAGGGCGGTCGCCGCGGCCTCGCGTTCGCGTCCGGACTGGCGGCCGAGGACTGCCTGTTGCGTACGCTGCTGAGCCCGGGCGATCACGTGGTCATCCCGAACGACGCGTACGGCGGCACGTTCCGTCTCTTCGCGAAGGTCGTCTCCCGCTGGGGCGTGGAGTGGTCCGTCGCCGACACCAGCGACCTGGAGTCGGTGCGCGCGGCCATCACCCCGAAGACGAAGGTCATCTGGGTCGAGACGCCCTCCAACCCGCTGCTCGGCATCACGGACATCGCCGCGGTCGGGCAGGTCGCGCGGGACGCGGGCGCCCGGCTCGTCGTCGACAACACCTTCGCCACGCCGTACCTCCAGCAGCCGCTGGCCCTCGGCGCGGACGTCGTCGTGCACTCCCTGACCAAGTACATGGGCGGCCACTCGGACGTCGTCGGCGGCGCCCTGGTCACCGGGGACCAGGAACTCGGCGAGGAGCTGGCGTACCACCAGAACGCCATGGGCGCGGTCGCCGGGCCCTTCGACTCCTGGCTGGTGCTGCGCGGCACCAAGACGCTCTCCGTGCGCATGGACCGGCACAGCGAGAACGCGGGCCGCGTCGCGGACATGCTCAGCCGGCACGCGCGCGTGACGCGTGTCCTGTACCCGGGTCTTCCGGAGCACCCCGGTCACGAGATCGCCGCGAAGCAGATGCGGGCGTTCGGCGGCATGGTGTCCTTCCGGGTCGCGGGTGGCGAGGAGGCGGCCGTCGAGGTCTGCAACCGCGCCAAGGTGTTCACGCTCGGTGAGTCGCTGGGCGGCGTGGAGTCGCTGATCGAGCACCCGGGACGCATGACGCACGCGTCGGTGGCCGGATCCGCCCTGGAGGTCCCCGGTGACCTCGTCCGCATCTCCGTGGGCATCGAGAACATCGACGACCTGCTCCAGGACCTGCAGCAGGCCCTCGGATAGCGGACGACGCCGTCACCAGTTCGACAGGGGTGGAGTCGTCTCCGACGGCGGCTCCACCCACGGCTGAACCGTCACGGCCCAGATCACGAAGACCACGGCCGCGGCGCACAGCACCACCCACATGACCCGCCGCGCCGCCCTCCTGCGGCGCAGCATGCGCCCGCCACGGCGTACGACCTCGCCGTACAGGTCGGGTGGGACCGCCGGCGGGGTCCGCTCCAGCATGTGACGTACGGCCGCCTCACGCTCCGGCAGGTTCATGACGGAGCCACCTCCATCCGGGCGGGCGCCGGGCCGCGCGGCGGATGGAGCAGCGTCGCCGTCGCCCGCGCGCAGATCACCCGTACGCGCTCCACGGGGAGCCCGAGCAGGGCCGCCGTCTGTTCGTCGGCGACGCCCTCGTACAGCCTGAGGACGAGGATCAGCCGTTCGTGGGGCGTGAGCGGGGCCAGGACGCTGTCCGGGGCCGGGGAGGGGCGCAGTCGCCCGAGCCCGCCGTACTGGTGCCAGGCGGCCCGCTGGAAGCGCACGGCGAGCTGCTGGCGGGTGCTGTCGTAGGGGTCCTCGCCGTGCAGCCGGTCCCAGATGGCGTACGTGTGGGCGAGGGACAGGGTGAGCAGGCGCCGCGCGCGCGGGTTGGCGTCCCCGGGCTCCGCCGTGAGGAGGGTGGCGGTGTGCAGCAGCCGTCCCGCCGCGCCCGCGACGAACGCCTCGAACTCCCGGGCCCGGCGGACGCCTTGGGACGCATGCCGTTCTCGCACCATGCCTCCCGCCTGAGGGCGACCTGTGGAAGCGGGTCCGCGGCCGCGTGCGGCCCGCCGCACCGCGTGCGACGAGGACCCGGTCTCATATGAGGGCAGCCGCGGCCTTCCGGTCAAGAGTCCCGCGCACACGCGCGGGTGAACGGCGGCCTCGCGCGCGTGCCTCGCGCGTACGCACGCGCGCGTGAAGGTCACGGAGGCCGGGGGCGCCCGGAACGGGGCACGGCGCCCGCGAGGCTCAGGAGGACGGTTCGGAGTCCGCCGCCGGTACGCCCTGGGAGGCCTGGCGGGCGGAGAGCGCGGTGTTGAAGCGGGTGAGGAGGGAGCAGAACGCCTCGCGCTCCTCCGGCTCCCAGCCGGTGGTCAGTTCGGCCATCAACTGGCGCCGGGAGGTGCGCACTTCGTCAAGCCGGGACTGGCCGCGCGGCGACAGCTGGAGCACCACGGCGCGCCCGTCCTCGGGGTGCGAGGTGCGCTTGACGAGTCCGGTGTCGACGAGCGGGGCGACCTGCCGGGTGACCGTCGAGGAGTCGATCCCCATGCTCGCGGCGAGCGCCTTGACGCCCATCGGACCTTCCTTGTCGAGGCGGTTGAGCAGCAGGTACGCGGCGCGGTCCATGGAGTTGCGCACCTGCCCCACCCCGCCGAGCCGGGTCTGTTCCGCACGGCGCGCGAAGACCGCGACCTCGTGCTGGAGGGTTTCGAGGAGACCGGTGTCACCGACGGTCGTCATGTCCATCGACATTTCTGGTGTTGTGGGCATGGCCGGGGGCTCAATTCATGCGTGGGGAGCTGGGTTGGGGGACAGGGTACGCGGCTGGGGCGCGGGCCGTACCGGGGCTGCGTAAACCCGGTCTCGGAGGGTGGTCACGACGGGAGTGCGCCCGCGTGAACTGCGAGACTGGGGGTCATGAGCTACGGCACGGCTGACTCCTTTCCCAGTGTGACTCTCGATGACGTGCGCGGCGCGCAGAAGATGCTCACCGGGGTGGCGCGGACGACCGCGATGGAGGGCAGTCGGTACCTGACGCGGCTGGTGGGGGCGCCGGTGCACCTCAAGTGCGAGAACCTCCAGCGGACGGGTTCCTTCAAGCTGCGCGGTGCCTACGTGCGGATCGCGGGTCTGCTCCCTGAGGAGCGCGCCGCGGGTGTCGTCGCGGCGAGCGCGGGAAACCACGCGCAGGGGGTCGCGCTCGCGTCCTCGTTGCTCGGGGTGCGGTCCACGGTTTTCATGCCGACCGGGGCCCCGCTGCCGAAGGTCGCGGCCACCCGGCACTACGGCGCCGAGGTGAGGCTGCACGGTCAGGTGGTCGACGAGACGCTGGCCGCCGCGCAGGAGTACGCGGCACGTACGGGGGCGGTGTTCATCCACCCCTTCGACCACCCCGACATCATCGCGGGGCAGGGCACGGTCGGCCTGGAGATCCTGGAGCAGTGCCCCGAGGTGCGCACGATCGTCGTGGGCATCGGCGGCGGCGGGCTCGCGGCGGGTGTCGCGGTCGCGGTGAAGGCGCTGCGCCCGGACGTACGGGTCGTCGGGGTGCAGGCCGAGGGTGCGGCGGCGTACCCGCCCTCGCTGGCGGCCGGGCGGCCGGTGTCGATCGACCGGCCGGCGACGATGGCCGACGGCATCAAGGTGGGCCGCCCCGGCGACGTGCCGTTCCGGCTCGTCGAGGACCTGGTCGACGAGGTCCGCACGGTTTCCGAGAACAACCTGTCCAGCGCGCTGCTGCTGTGCCTGGAGCGCGCCAAGCTGGTCGTCGAGCCGGCCGGCGCGAGCCCCGTCGCGGCACTGCTGGCCGATCCGGAGGCCTTCGAGGGCCCGGTCGTGGCGCTGCTGTCGGGCGGGAACGTGGACCCGCTGCTGATGCAGCGGATCCTGCGGCACGGCATGGCGGCGGGCGGGCGCTACCTCGCCGTCACACTGCGGCTGACCGACCGGCCCGGCGCTCTGGCCACGCTTCTCGGGGTGTTGTCAGTGGCGGATGCCAATGTTCTCGATGTGAGTCACGTACGGACCGATCCGCGGCTCGGACTCACGGAGGTGGAGGTCGAGCTGCAGCTGGAGACGAAGGGGCCCGAGCACTGCGCCGAGGTCAATCTGGCGCTGCGCGAGGCGGGTTACACGGTCATCGACTGAGATCGGCGCCGTTGTCACCGTCCGGTCGCCCTCCGTGGCAAAACCCATTGAGAGACGCGATACATCGCGTTATGGTGTGTGTGTCGACTCGGCTCGCTGTCCGGGTGGGGTCGCACCGGGAAAACTATGCTCATTGGGTAAAAATCCGAGAAATCCCCAAAGACGTGGAGAACTCTTATGCCAGGCGCCATCTATGCCGAAGGCCTGGTGAAGACCTTCGGTGACGTAAGGGCTCTGGACGGCGTCGACCTCGATGTCCCGGAAGGCACCGTCCTCGGCCTCCTCGGGCCGAACGGCGCGGGCAAGACGACCGCCGTCCGCTGTCTCACCACCCTGCTGCGCCCCGACAGCGGCAAGGCCGTGGTCGCGGGCATCGACGTGCTCAAGAACCCGGACGCGGTCCGCCGCAGCATCGGTCTCTCCGGACAGTTCGCCGCGGTCGACGAGTATCTGACCGGCCGGGAGAACCTCCAGATGGTCGGCCAGCTCTACCAGATGCGGGCGAAGGCCGCGAAGGTCCGGGCGGCCGAGCTGCTGGACCAGTTCAACCTCACGGACGCGGCCGACCGCACCACGAAGACCTACTCCGGCGGTATGCGCCGCCGGCTCGACCTGGCGGCCGCCCTCGTGGTGTCGCCCCCGGTCATGTTCATGGACGAGCCGACGACCGGCCTCGACCCCCGCAACCGCCAGCAGCTGTGGGAGGTCATCAAGCAGCTGGTCTCCGGGGGCACGACCCTGCTGCTGACCACGCAGTATCTGGAAGAGGCCGACCACCTGGCGCACGACATCTGCGTGGTCGACCACGGACGCGTCATCGCCCGCGGCACCGCCGACGAGCTCAAGGCGCAGACCGGCGGCGAGCGTGTCGAGGTCGTGGTGCACGAGCGCGACCGCATCGCGACCGCCTCCGAGGTGCTCCGCGGCTTCGGCAAGGGCGAGACCACGGTCGAACAGCACACCCGCAAGCTCACGGTGCCGGTCAGCGGCGGCGCCAAGCTCCTCGCGGAGGTCATCCGCGAACTGGACGCGCGCGGCATCGAGATCGACGACATCGGCCTGCGCCGCCCCACCCTCGACGACGTCTTCCTCTCCCTCACCGGCCACGCCGCCGAGCAGGAGACCGCGGAGGGCGACCCGGAAGCCGACGCCGACCGGCGCAGCAAGGAGACCGCGAAATGACCGCCGCCACCGACACCGTGCAGGTCATGCCGCGCGGGAACGCCATCGGCCAGTCCGTCAGGGACTCCCTGGTCATGGCCAAGCGGAACCTGATCAGGATGTCCCGGATCCCGGAGGTGGTGATCTTCGGGCTGATCCAGCCGATCATGTTCGTGGTGCTGTTCACCTACGTGTTCGGCGGCTCCATGAAGATCGGCGGCAGCACCAGCTCCTCCGCCTACACCAACTTCCTGATGGCCGGCATCTTCGCGCAGACCGTCACGTTCGCGACCGCCGGCGCCGGCGCGGGCATCGCCGACGACATGCACAAGGGCCTAGTCGACCGCTTCCGCTCGCTCCCCATGGCGCGCGGCGCGGTACTCACCGGCCGCACCCTGGCCGACCTCGTGCAGACCGCGCTGACCCTGCTCGTCCTCGCGGGGGTCGCCCTGCTGGTCGGCTGGCGCGTCGGCTCGTACGGCAGCACGAACGCGTTCCGGGTCGCCGGGGCCTTCGGCCTGCTGCTCCTGCTCGGGTACGCGTTCACCTGGATCGGAGCGCTGATCGGCCTGTCCGTGCGGACGCCCGAGGCGGCCACGTCCGGCGGACTGATCTGGCTCTTCCCGGTCACCTTCATCTCGAACGCGTTCGTGGACACCAGCAACATGACGCCCTGGCTGCGGCACGTCGCGGACTGGAACCCGTTCAGCGCCACCGTGCAGGCCTGTCGCATCCTGTTCGCCAACCCCGGGCAGTCCACGTCGAACGCCTGGCCCATGCAGCACTCGGTGTGGGCCTCGGTCATCTACTCGGTGCTCATCGTGCTGATCTTCCGGACCCTCGCGGTCCGCAAGTACCGCTCGGCCACGGCGTGAGCCGTACCCGGTGACCCGCCCGGTGACCCGCCCGGTGACCCGCCGGGTGTGAGCGGGGCCGGACATGGCGATGCCCCCGGCTTCCGGCCGGGGGCATCGCTGTCGTCGCTGGTCCTGGGCTCAGCCCTGGTAGGGCACGGCCTTGAGGATCTTCACCTTGGCGAGCTTGCCGTTCGGCAGCTCGTACTGGGCGTCCTCGCCGACCGACTTGCCGGTCACGCCGGAGCCCAGCGGGGACTGCGGGGAGAAGGTCTCGATGTCGGAGCTCGCGTACTCGCGGGAGGCGAGCAGGAAGTCCAGGGTGTCGTCCTCGTCGCCGTCGAAAGCGATGGTGACGACCATGCCCGGTGCGACCGCGCCGTCCGCCGCGGGAGCCTCGCCGACCTTGGCGTTCTCCAGGAGCTGGGTCAGCTGGCGCACACGGAGCTCCTGCTTGCCCTGCTCTTCCTTGGCCGCGTGATACCCGCCGTTCTCGCGCAGGTCCCCCTCCTCGCGCGCGGCCGCGATCTTGGCGGCGATCTCCGTGCGCGCAGGACCAGACAGGTGATCCAGCTCGGCCTTGAGCTGGTTGTACGCCTCCTGGGTCAGCCAGGTGACGTTCTCGCTGGTCTGGGTCACAGGTGCTCCTCGTAGGTACTGGGATACAAAGCATCGCCCTACCCAGAAGAATGTGCTTTCACGGGTGGGCGAAACCACGAGCCTAACAATTCAGTGGCTCGGAGGGGAGGACATAAGACGTCAGAATTACGTCGACGCAGGTCAGCGTCGGATACCGACAGTGATCACCGGGCCGCGTCCGGCCGCCCGGCGCCGCGTGGCCGGCGATCGCTCAGCCGCTGTGGCAGCCGAGGAGTTCCGCCGTGGTGCCCCGGCCCGTCGTCCGCAGCGTGACGACCTTGTCGACGCGGGACGCGTCCTGGTCGAAACGGAAGTCCGCGCGGCCCACCTCGACGCCGTCGGCGTCCTGCGACCGCACGGTGCAGTAGCCGCTCGAACCGGCGTCCTTGTGGACCTCGAGGTGCGCCTCGACCGCGGTGTCCGAGACGGCCTTGAAGGTGATCACCTGGGCGCTGATCTTGGTGCCGCCGATGTAGTCGTAGCCGAACCAGCCGATCAGAGCGATCAGGACGACACCGAGGACACCCCCGACGACCTTCAGCTTGCGGTCCGCCCGCTCGTCCGCGGAGCGGCCGTACCGGCCCTCGGGCAGCCGCGTGCTCGCCGTGGTCATGATCGTCCTCTCGGCCGGGCCCCCGAACGGGGACCCCGGAATTATTCGCCCCCCGATTCCGTCACTATAGAAGCCGCCCATCGCGCTGATTCACGCCGGGCGCCGACAGCCGACCTACCCAGGCGACAGCCGACCGACCGAGGATTGAGTCTTGACTGACCAGCTGCGACTGATGGCCGTGCACGCCCACCCCGACGACGAGTCGAGCAAGGGCGCGGCCACCATGGCGAAGTACGTGTCCGAGGGGGTGGACGTGCTGGTCGTGACCTGCACGGGCGGGGAGCGCGGCTCCATCCTCAACCCCAAGCTGCAGGGTGACAAGTACATCGAGGAGCACATCCACGAGGTACGCAAGAAGGAGATGGACGAGGCCCGCGAGATCCTCGGCGTCAAGCAGGAGTGGCTCGGCTTCGTCGACTCGGGCCTGCCCGAGGGCGACCCGCTGCCCCCGCTCCCCGAGGGCTGCTTCGCCCTGGAGGACGTCGACAAGGCGGCCGGCGAGCTCGTCCGGCAGATCCGCTCGTTCCGCCCGCAGGTGATCACCACCTACGACGAGAACGGCGGCTACCCGCACCCCGACCACATCATGACCCACAAGATCACGATGGTGGCGTTCGAGAGCGCGGCGGACACCGAGAAGTACCCCGAGGCGGAGTTCGGCCCGGCCTTCCAGCCGCGGAAGCTCTACTACAACCAGGGCTTCAACCGCCCCCGCACCGAGGCGCTGCACCACGCCCTCCTCGACCGGGGCATGGAGTCGCCGTACGGGGACTGGCTGAAGCGCTGGAGCGAGTTCGAGCGCACCGAGCGCACGCTGACCACGCACGTTCCCTGTGCGGACTTCTTCGAGATCCGGGACAAGGCGCTCATCGCGCACGCCACCCAGATCGACCCGGACGGCGGCTGGTTCAAGGTCCCCATGGACCTCCAGCGGGAGGTCTGGCCGACCGAGGAGTACGAGCTCGCGAAGTCGCTCGTCGATACATCCCTCCCCGAGGACGACCTCTTTGCGGGCATCCGCGACAATGCCTGACATGAGCGCAAGCCTGGCACTGACGCACCTCGTCCCCCTCGCCAAGGAGGTCGACGAGAACAAGGTCACCCCCGGCGTCCTCGGCTTCATCGTCTTCGCGGTGATGGCCCTGGCCGTCTGGGGTCTGATGAAGTCCATGAACCGCCACATGGGCAAGGTCACCTTCCCCGAGGACGCCGACACCACAGCGGACTCCGGCACCGCCGACCGCACCGCCTCCGCCGCGGCGGCCACCGGCACCGGCACCGCGGGCTCCGGCTCCGGCGGAGCCGCACCCGCCAAGGGCTGACCACGGCTTTCCCGGGCCCCCACAGCGGGGCCCGGGCGGCCCGCCCGGCGGGGACTCAGTCCCGCGCCGCCCCCACCGCCACGCCCATCACGTCACGGGCGTGGCGGCCCGGCACCATGCCCAGACGCCACGCCTGCCAGCCCGCGTCCAGATCCACGCCCCGCTCCAGCAGGAGCTGGTAGGCCTCGATGCAGTCGTCCAGCTTCCCGTCCCGCGTCGCGTGGCCGGTCCGCGAGAGCTGCGCCAGCTCCTCCTGGGCCACCGCCGCCCCCACCTCGTAACCACCGGGCGCCGCGTACGGGAGCAGGGTGCTGCGCAGGAAGCGCGCCCAGTCCTCGCCGCGGTGGTCGCCGTACGACGCGAACAGGCCGACGGCCTCGTCGCACAGCGCCATGGCCTGCTGGGCGCGGCCGTTGCCCGCGTCGACCACGGCGAGCTCCAGACACGTCCAGGCCTCGCCGTGCGCCACGCCGATGCGCCGGAAGTCCGCCCGGGCGTCCACCAGGAGCTGGCGGGCGAAGCCGGAATTGCGCAGCGAACCCGTCTGCGCGGCCCGCTGGTCGCGGGTCACCCGGGCCGAATGGTGACGGGCGCACGCCAGCCCGTACACGTCCCGCATCCGGGAGAACATCGTCCGCGAGCGCTCCAGCTCGCGAACCGCCTGGTCGAGATTGCCGGTCTCCTCCAGTGCCTGGCCCAGGTAGTAGACCGTCCACGCCTCGCCGCGCGCGTCCTCGTTCTCCCGGTGACGCGACGCCGCCTGGCGCAGCCCGTCGACCGCGGACGACGGGTCGCCCTCCACGAGCCGGGCCCGGGCCAGCTGGGTCAGCGCCCAGGCCTCACCGCGGGCATCGCGCGTACGACCGTACAGATCGAGCGCCTCACGCAGCTCCCGGTCGGCGCGCGGCACGTCGCCCATGCGCAGCCCGAGCTGCCCCAGCTGGAAGTGCGCCCACGCCTCGCCGTGCACCGACCCGCTCGCGCGGTGCAGGACCAGTGCCTCGGTGAGCAGGTCCAGCGCCTGGGCGAGCCGGGACCTGTCACGCTCCACCGCCGCCAGCGCGTGCATCGTCCACGCCCGGTCCGCCGCCAGCTCGAGGGAGGCCTGCAGGTCCATGGCCTCCTGGAGCTTGGCCGCCGCCTCGGTCAGATTGCCCTGGTGGTGCAGCGTGATGCCCAGCGAGCACAGCGCCCGCGCCGCGCCCGCGTCGTGGTGCGCCTCGAAGTACAGGTCGACCACCGACGCCAGCGTGGTCCGCGCCTTGTCCAGCTCTCCCAGCTGACGGGCCGCGATACCGGTGCGCCACTGCACCGAACGGACCAGCAGCCCCTGGTCGACGGCCTGCGTCAGCTCGCTGATCTCGCCGAGGCGGTACAGGTCGCCGCGCAGCAGGCAGTAGTCGCACAGGGCGCCCAGCAGGTTCAGGACCGCGGACTGGTTCACCCCCTCCGCGTGCCGCAGGGCCGCCGTGATGAAGCTGGACTCGTCGTCCAGCCAGCGCAGCGCGGCGTCCAGCGAGGTGAAGCCGTGCGGCCCGAACTGGTCGGCGCGCGTCGACGTCTTCCCGTCGACCAGGCGGATCACGGAGTCGGCCAGCTCCGCGTAGTTCACGATCAGGCGCTCCTGCGCCGCCGTGCGTTCCGCCTCCTCCTCCTCGTCGAGGAGACGGGCCGCGGCGAAGGCCCGGACGAGGTCGTGCAGGCGGTACCGGCTGCCGCGCACGTGGTCGATCAGACCCGCCTGCGACAGGGCCGTCAGATGCCGGGTCGCCTCGGGTTCGTCGGTCGCGAGGAGCGAGGCCGCCGCGGCGGCACCGAGCGAGGCCCGGCCGGCCAGCGCCAGCCGGCGCAGCAGCCGGCGGCCCATGTCCGACTGATCCGTGTACCGCAGCCACAGCACCCGCTCCACGGGCTCCACCGGGCCGTAAGCCGCCAGGTCGGTCGCGAGCTGACGAGCGGTACGCGGACCGAGCGACGAGCCCGCCACGCGCAGCGCCAGCGGCAGCCCGCCGCACAACTCCCGTACCTGGTCGGTGGATTCGGCGTCGTACGGGCCGGAGCGGTCCTGCGCCGACGCGGTGAGCAGTTCCTCCGCGCCCGCCGTGTCCAGGGCCTCGACGGGCAACTGGTGCACCCAGGCCGCAAGGTCGGCCGGCAGGTCGAGCGGCTTGCGCGCGGTGACCAGGACGAGGCTCTCCGAGCGCTCCGGTACGAGGGTGCGCACCTGCTCGGCGTCGCTCGCGTCGTCCAGCACGATCGTCACCGGCAGGCCCGTCAGATGCTGGTGGTACAGCTCGCTCAACCGTCTGGCCTGCTGGTCCTGCGAGGAACGCTCACGGAACAGGAGCTGCTCGCGGGGCGCGCCCAGCCGGTTCAGCAGATGGAGCAGGGCGTCGCGTGTGGTGAGCGGCGGGTCGTCCGGGCTGTCGCCCCGCAGGTCCACCACGCACGCGCCGCGGAACTGGTCCTTGAGGGCGTGCGCCGCGCGGATCGCGAGCGTGCTGCGGCCGGAGCCGGGCGCGCCGTGCAGCACGACGACCGTCGGCTTCGTCTCCGTGCTCGCGCGGGCCGCCTGCACCCACTGTGCGACCCGGGACAGCTCGGTCCGCCGACCGGCGAACGGGCCCTCCGACTCCGGCAGTTGACCGAAGGACTGCTCCAGGACACTGCGCCTGCGGGCCGCCGCGCTCTTGTCGGTGCGCCGCAACTGGGGCGCACCCTTCTTCGCGCCGGTCGACGCGTTGAGCACCCGCTGCTGGTCGAGGAACGGCCGGATACCCCGTACCTCCAGGGCGGTCAGCCACTGGAGCCGCAGCTGTTCGGGGCCGCCCGGCTGGCCCAGCGCCCCGGCCCGGCGGCTCGCGGCCGGCATGTGCGTGGCCGTCACCTTGAGGACGGTGGTCGCGGCGCCCGCCACCGCCACCGTCGCCCCGGTGCCGACGGCCGTGCCCGCGCCGGTACCGAGCGCCAGGTCGGCCACGACGGCCGCTAAGGCACCGACGGCGGCCACCAGCAGGGGAGTTCCGGAACCCTCGCGCGCGTAACGCTGCCCGAACGTCTGCTGTCCCGCCGCCGCCTCGTCCAGAGCCCGGGTGTACGTCTCGTACTCCTCCGCGGCGGTCCCCGCCATCGCGTCGAGCGCGGCTCGCGCCCGCGACAACAGCACCCCGCCGTCGACACGCCCTCCCGAGCGGCGCACCTCCTCCTCGACGGCCCTGGCCAACAGGCGCTCGGCCTCCGCCCGGTGGCTGTCCCGCATGTCACGTCCCCCTCCGGCAGCAACTCCTTGGCCTATGAGTGTCCTTCGGGAGCGACCTGAGCGCGAGAGGGCCGACGATCACCGTTCGGCGGCCGGCCGCGGGGCGGGCCGCGTTGGGCGGATCGGGTGGTGCGCCCGCGCCGGGCCCGCAGGCCGTCCCGCCACGGGCGGGGACCGGTCAGGCAGGATGGAAGCATGCCGAACCGACTGGCCCATGAGACGTCCCCCTACCTGCTCCAGCACGCCGACAACCCCGTCGACTGGTGGCCCTGGTCGGCCGAGGCCTTCGAGGAGGCACGCAGGACCGGCCGGCCCGTCCTGCTGAGCGTCGGATACAGCAGTTGTCACTGGTGCCACGTCATGGCCCACGAGTCCTTCGAGGACGAGGCGACCGCCGCCTACCTGAACGAGCACTTCGTGAGCGTCAAGGTCGACCGGGAGGAGCGGCCCGACGTCGACGCCGTCTACATGGAGGCCGTGCAGGCGGCGACCGGGCAGGGCGGCTGGCCCATGACGGTCTTCCTCACCCCGGACGCCGAGCCGTTCTACTTCGGCACCTACTTCCCGCCCGAGCCCCGCCACGGCATGGCCTCCTTCCGGCAGGTCCTGGAGGGTGTGTCCGGTGCCTGGGCCGAGCGGCGCGACGAGGTCGCGGAGGTCGCGGGGAAGATCACCCGCGATCTCGCCGAGCGGGAGATGAACTTCGGGGACAGCAGCGCGCCCGGCGAGGAGGACCTGGCCGGCGCGCTGCTCGGCCTCACCCGGGAGTACGACGCCACGCGCGGCGGCTTCGGCGGGGCGCCCAAGTTCCCGCCGTCCATGGTGATCGAGTTCCTGCTGCGCCACCACGCGCGGACCGGCTCCGAGGGTGCGCTCCAGATGGCCGTCGACACGTGCGAACGGATGGCCCGCGGCGGCCTGTACGACCAGCTCGGCGGCGGTTTCGCGCGCTACTCCGTCGACCGCGACTGGGTGGTCCCGCACTTCGAGAAGATGCTCTACGACAACGCCCTGCTCTGCCGCGTCTACGCCCATCTCTGGAGGGCCACCGGGTCCGAGTCGGCCCGCCGGGTCGCGCTGGAGACCGCCGACTTCCTGGTGCGTGAACTCCGCACCACAGAAGGCGGGTTCGCCTCGGCTCTGGACGCCGACAGCGACGACGGGAGCGGGCGGCACGTCGAGGGCGCGTACTACGCGTGGACGCCCGCGGAGCTGCGCGAGGTGCTCGGGGACGCGGACGCCGAACTCGCCGCCCGGCACTTCGGCGTGACCGAGGAGGGCACCTTCGAGGAGGGTGCCTCGGTGCTCCAACTGCCCCAGCAGGAAGGCGTCGTCGACGCGGAGAAGGTCGCCTCGCTGCGGGAGCGGCTGCTCGCCGCGCGCGCCGAGCGGCCCGCCCCCGGACGGGACGACAAGGTGGTCGCGGCGTGGAACGGCCTCGCGGTGGCCGCCCTCGCGGAGACCGGCGCCTACTTCGACCGCCCCGACCTGGTGGAGGCCGCGATCGGCGCCGCCGACCTCCTCGTACGCCTGCACATGGACGAGCACGCCCGGCTCGCCCGGACCAGCAAGGACGGCCAGGTCGGTTCGAACGCCGGGGTGCTGGAGGACTACGCGGACGTGGCCGAGGGCTTCCTCGCGCTGGCGTCCGTCACCGGGGAGGGCGTCTGGCTGGAGTTCGCCGGATTCCTGCTCGACCACGTCCTCGCACAGTTCACGGACGCGGAGTCGGGCGCCCTGTACGACACGGCGGCGGACGCCGAGCAGTTGATCCGCCGCCCGCAGGACCCGACCGACAACGCGACGCCCTCCGGGTGGAGCGCGGCGGCCGGGGCGCTGCTGACGTACGCCGCGCAGACCGGCGCCGAGCCCCATCGCGCCGCCGCCGAGCGGGCGTTGGGCGTCGTGAAGGCGCTGGGCCCGCGCGCGCCCCGGTTCATCGGCTGGGGGCTCGCGGTCGCCGAGGCGCTGCTCGACGGTCCCCGGGAGGTCGCGGTCGTCGGCGACGCGGGTGACCCGGCGACAACGGCCCTGCGGCGTACGGCACTTCTGGGTACCGCGCCGGGCGCCGTGGTGGCGTTCGGGGCACCGGAGAGCGACGAACTGCCGCTGCTCGCCGGGCGGCCCCTGGTGGACGGCAGTCCGGCCGCGTACGTCTGCCGTCACTTCGTGTGCGACGCCCCGACGACCGACCCCGAGGAGCTGCGCGCGACCCTGATCAGCCCGAACGCCTGATCAGCCCGAACGCCTGAGTCGCGACGCCTGCTTCAGCCCCGGCGTCACGTGCCGAACTCCGCGAGGGCGCGTTCCACGACGGTCTCCAGCCGGTCGTGGTGCGCGCCCTTCCAGTAGGCGCGCCCGCACTCCCCGCACTGCGCGAACACGTCGTACGACCGCTCGGTTCCGCCCGCCAGCTGGTCGGCGACCTGTTCCTTGGTCGCCCTGGCGAGCAGGCCGTTGCACGCGGTGCAGCGGGTCCACGGGTTCAGCTCGGGCGCGAACCGGCCCAGTACGTCGCGAAGTTGGTCGTCGGGCCGGGTGCTGTAGACGAAGCCGCCGGCCCACAGCTCACGGCGGCGCAGCAGTCCGCGGTCGCGGCTGAGCAGGACGCGCCGCTCGGCCGCGGACCGGGTGGCGAGGGCGGGGTCCCCGATGTCGGTGGACTCGTAGGCCGCGTCGACGCCGAGGAGCCGCAGCCGGCGGGCGAGGGTGCCGAGGTGGACGTCGAGGAGGAAGCGCAGCGGCGCCCCGGGGACGCGCTGCGGTCGCTCGACGGCGTGGACCCGTACCGACTCGCCGGCCGCCGGGATGTGCGAGAAGGGCACCTCCGCGCCGTCCACGACCAGGGCGCCGACCTCGGTGAGCGGGACGCCGAGCGACTCGACGACGTGGCCGAGGGTGGAGGAGCCGTCGGTGGCGGCGGGGGTGGCCCCGGTGCGGCGGGCGTGCGGGACGAACAGCCCCAGTTCGGGGGCGAATTCGATGTGGATCTCCGGTCCGTTCACGCGGTCAGGATGGCATGCGGGGCGCGCCCGAGGCCTCCGGGTTTCCCGGCGGCAGACCGTGCTCCAGGACACTGACGGTCCGGTCGACGAGGTCGGCGAAGTCCTCCCGGTGGCCGGTCTCGGCCCAGTACAGGGAGGTCTCCATGAGTCCGCCGATCAGTGACATGGCGAAGACGCGGACCTCCAGGCTCTCCGGGTCCCGGCCGACGCGTTCCGCGATGGCCCGGCTGAGCAGTCTTCCGGTGACCGAGGCGCTCTCCATCATCCGGGACCGCACCGCGGGGACCTCGACCATCAGCCGGGTCCGCAGCCGGGAGACCTCGGGGTCCTCCGACGCGCCGAGGCCGATGGCCTTGCGGAGCACATGGCGCAGGGAGTCGAACCACGCTTCGTCGGCCGGGCGCTCCCGCAGTTCCTGTTCCAGCAGGGGGTCGTACTCGTCGGTGAGGACGATGTCCTCCTTGGTGGGGAAGTACCGGAACACGGTGGAGGGGGAGACCTCGGCCGCCTCCGCGATCTGCTCGATGGTCGTGGCGTCGTACCCCTGCGCCTCGATGAGCCGGTACGTCGCCTCGCGGATCGCGATGCGGGTCTTGATCTTCTTCCGTTCGCGGAGCCCCGGCTGGGGCTCCGCGGCGGGAGTGGAACTCTGTGCGGTGGCGGCCATGGTCCTCATTGTCCGGCATCGGCCGTGGCCGGGGCCATGGTGGTGTCCTCCTCGGGTGCGGGGGCGGACGTCCGGGTGCCGGGCAGCAGGGCGGCGGCCAGCAGGGCGGTGACCAGCGCGGCGACGCCACTGACGAGCAGGACGAGGTCCATGCCGTGGATGTAGGCGGCGTCGGCGGAGGCGGCGAGGGCGTGGTCGCCGAGCCGGGCGGCCACCACGTGTGCGCCGACCACGGAGTCGCCGGCGGTGTCCGCGGCGGCGTGGGGCAGCGCGGAGGTGTCGAGCCGGTCGGTGTACGCGCTCGCCAGCAGCGAGCCGAGCAGGGCGATGCCGATCGCGCCGCCCACCTGGCGCACGGTCATCAGCAGGCCGGAGCCGCTGCCGGCCCGGTCGCGGGGGAGGGCGCCGAGGGCGGCGGACATCGCGGGGACGACGGCGAAGCCGAAGCCGAGCCCGGCGACGGACAGCCACAGCGCGGTGAAGCCGTAACCGTCGTCGACGGTCGTGCGGCTGCCGAGGAACGCGGCGAAGGCGAGCGTGACGAGACCGGCGCTGATCACCGCGCGTGCCCCGAACCGGGCGAGCAGTGGCTGGGCCGCCCGGGAGGCGATCAGTAGTCCGCCCATCATCGGCAGCATCCGTACGCCGGTCGCCAGCGCGTCGTGGCCGAGAACCGCCTGGAGGTACTGCGGCAGGACGAACATCAGACCGGAGAGAACGAACATGACGAGGGTCGCGGCGAGGGTGTTCAGCAGGAAGCCGCGCTGGCTGAGCAGGGAGAGATCGAGCATCGGGCGGGCGGCGCGGCGTTCGCGGACGACGAGCAGCGCGATCAGGACGAGCGAGGCGGCGAAGCAGGCCAGCACGAGCGGGTCGCCCCAGCCGCGTCCCGGGGCCTCGATGATGGCGTAGATCAGCACGCTGAGGCCGACCGCGGTGAGCGCGGTGGAGACGGTGTCGACCTTGGGTGAGCCCGGGTCGCGGGTCTCGGGGAGCAGGAGGACGCAGGCGGCGATGCCGATGGCGGCCATCGGCACGTTGACCAGGAACACCGAGCCCCACCAGAAGTGGTTCAGCAGCCAGCCGCCGATGATCGGGCCGAGGGGCAGGCCGAGCGCGGAGGCCGCGGAGACGGCTCCGACGGCCTTGGTGCGCTCGTCGGGTCCGAAGAGCGAGGGCAGTACGGCCAACGCGAGCGGCATGACGAGCGCGCCGCCGACCCCCATCAGGGCGCGGGCGACGATCACCCAGGTCACGTCGGAGACGAGGGCGCCGGCCAGGGATCCGGCGAGGAAGACGCCGAGGCCGGTGATGAGCATCCGGCGGCGTCCGAAGCGGTCGCCGAGCAGGCCCGCCGGAAGCATGAGCGAGGCGAAGACGACGACGTACGCGTCCGCCATCCACTGCTGCTCTCCGGTGGAGGCGCCCAGGTCGCGGGCCATCGTCGGCAGAGCGACGTTGAGGATCGTCATGTCGAAGCCGAGCACGAGCATGCTCGCGACCAGGGCCCCGAGGGCCCACCAGCGGCGCGGGTGGCGCCGGACGTCGTCGTCGTGCGTGATAGTCACCATGAAATGAGAGTAACTCTCAAAAGGTGCTGACTGTCAATCCACTCGGGCTGTCGATCGGGGCTCGCCGTCCGTCCGGGAAACGCGCAGTGGCCGCGGCTGGAAAGCCACGGCCACTGCGGGAGAAGGGGGGTCCGGGGGCGCTGATGGCGCCCCGCGGGGGTCATCCGTGCTGGTAGGCCACCAGGGAGATGCCGACGTAGTGCACGACGAACGCCGCGAGGGTCAGGGAGTGGAAGACCTCGTGGAACCCGAAGTAGCGCGGCGAGGGGTTGGGGCGCTTGATGCCGTAGATGACTCCGCCCGCGCTGTAGAGCAGACCGCCCACGACGACCAGGACGAGGACGGCGATGCCGCCGGTGCGCATGAAGTCCGGGAGGAAGAAGACGGCCGCCCAGCCCATCGCGATGTAGCAGGGGGTGTAGAGCCAGCGCGGGGCGCCGACCCAGAACACCCGGAAGGCGATGCCCGCCGCCGCGGCGGCCCAGATGCTCCACAGGAGCCACTTCCCCTTCGCGTCGGGGAGCAGCAGCATCGTCAGCGGGGTGTAGGTGCCCGCGATGATCAGGAAGATGTTCGCGTGGTCGAGTCTGCGCAGGACGCCGTCCATGCGCGGGCTCCAGTCGCCGCGGTGGTAGAGAGCGCTCACGCCGAACAGCAGGCAGGCCGTCAGGGCGAAGATCCCGCACGCGACACGGCCACGAGGTGAGTCCGCCAGCGTGGTGAGGATCAGTCCGGAGATGAGGGCGGCCGGGAACATGCCGAGGTGCAGCCAGCCGCGGAGCTTGGGCTTGATCTCTTCCGACAGGGTGTGCGCGACAGACGCGTGGCCGGCGGCCGGCGAGTCCGTGGGCGCGTCGGGGACGGACGCAGTCATGGTCCGAATCGTACCTACGGAACCGTAAGTTACGGGTCGGTCCGGCGTAAGGAGCCGCCAATAGTGGCCATGGTCTCACGCGGCCGGCCGGGCGGCGCGGGGGTACTCGCGGTGAACCCGAGGCAAGCGGGGGGAAACCCTCCGGCGAGTGGCGATGCTCACTCCGCTCAGGTGTGAGGCCCTCTGGACATATGGGCGGTTCAGTCGGATGATCAAATGAGTGCGGTCGGCACCGGATGAGCGCCAGGGGGTCAACCACCGTGAAGCATCCGGGTCGCAGCCCCCACGGGGCACAACAACAAAACCCTCATTTAGGAGCAATCGTGGCGCGCGACATCGCGGCTCCCGTCCCGACCAACCACAAGGAACTGATCTCGTGGGTCAACGAGATCGCCGAACTGACCCAGCCGGACAACGTGGTCTGGTGCGACGGATCCGAGGCGGAGTACGAGCGACTGAGCGAGGAGCTCGTCAGCAAGGGCACCTTCCGGAAGCTCGACCCGATCAAGCGCCCCAACTCGTACTACGCGGCCTCCGACCCGACCGATGTCGCCCGGGTCGAGGACAGGACCTTCATCTGCTCCGAGAAGGAGCAGGACGCGGGCCCGACCAACCACTGGAAGGCTCCCGCCGAGATGCGGGAGATCTTCGCGGGGGAGAAGGGCGTCTTCCGCGGCTCCATGAAGGGCCGGACGATGTACGTCGTCCCGTTCTGCATGGGTCCCCTCGGCTCGGACCTCTCCGCGATCGGCGTCGAGATCACCGACTCCGCCTACGTCGCCGTCTCCATGCGCACCATGACCCGCATGGGACAGCCCGTCCTCGACGAACTCGGTACCGACGGCTTCTTCGTGCGTGCTGTGCACACGCTCGGAGCGCCGCTCGCCGAGGGCGAGGCGGACGTGCCGTGGCCGTGCAACTCCACGAAGTACATCTCGCACTTCCCCGAGACCCGCGAGATCTGGTCGTACGGATCGGGCTACGGCGGCAACGCCCTGCTCGGCAAGAAGTGCTACGCCCTGCGCATCGCGTCCGTGATGGCGCGCGACGAGGGCTGGCTCGCCGAGCACATGCTCATCCTCAAGCTGACGCCCCCGCAGGGCGAGTCGAAGTACGTCGCCGCCGCCTTCCCGAGCGCCTGCGGCAAGACGAACCTCGCCATGCTGGAGCCCACCGTCTCCGGCTGGACCGTCGAGACCATCGGCGACGACATCGCCTGGATGCGCTTCGGCGAGGACGGCCGGCTGTACGCCATCAACCCCGAGGCCGGTTTCTTCGGCGTCGCGCCCGGCACCGGTGAGCACACCAACGCCAACGCGATGAAGACCCTGTGGGGCAACTCCGTCTTCACCAACGTGGCGCTCACCGACGACAACGACATCTGGTGGGAGGGCATGACGGAGGAGACTCCGGCCCACCTCACCGACTGGAAGGGCAACGACTGGACGCCCGAGTCCGGTTCGCCCGCCGCGCACCCCAACGCCCGCTTCACGGTGCCCGCCTCGCAGTGCCCGATCATCGCGCCCGAGTGGGAGGACCCGAAGGGCGTGCCGATCTCGGCGATCCTCTTCGGCGGCCGCCGTGCCACGGCCGTACCGCTGGTGACGGAGTCCTTCGACTGGAACCACGGCGTCTTCCTCGGCGCGAACGTCGCCTCCGAGAAGACCGCCGCCGCCGAGGGCAAGGTCGGCGAGCTGCGCCGTGACCCGTTCGCCATGCTGCCGTTCTGCGGCTACAACATGGGCGACTACATGGGTCACTGGGTCGACGTCGCCAAGGACAAGGACCAGGCGAAGCTCCCGAAGATCTACTACGTGAACTGGTTCCGCAAGAACGACGCGGGCAAGTTCGTGTGGCCCGGCTTCGGCGAGAACAGCCGTGTCCTGAAGTGGATCGTCGAGCGTCTCGAAGGCAAGGCCGAGGGCGTCGAGACCCCGATCGGCGTCCTGCCGACCCGGGAGTCCCTCGACACCGACGGGCTCGGACTGGCCGACGCCGACCTCGACTTCCTGCTCACGGTCGACAAGGAGGTCTGGCGCGAGGAGGCCGCGCTGGTCCCCGAGCACCTCAACACCTTCGGCGAGCACACCCCGACGGAGCTGTGGGACGAGTACCGCGCGCTGGTGCAGCGCCTGGGCTGACGCGCCCCGCCGCTCCGCGGCCGGTCCCGTTGCCCTGACCTGCGACGTCGTTCGGACCGGCCGCGGTGACAGCACCCCGCCGGGGCCCCGCACACCACTGTGCGGGGCCCCGGCCTCTTTCGTCCCCGGCGCCCCCGCCCGTGCCGGAACGGCTGAAAAAGCGCGGTTTTCGGGGGACACTCCTGACATCCAGCAGTGAACCCCGAAATGAGGTGGGCGGGGTGCGCACACCGGTCAGTGACCCCCTGAGGATCGGCCCGTACCGCATCGTGGGGCGGCTCGGCTCCGGCGGCATGGGATGGGTGTATCTCGGCCGCTCGCCCGCGGGGCGCGAGGTCGCCGTCAAGGTGGTGCGGCCCGAGTTCGCCGCGGAGGCCGAGTTCCGGGAGCGGTTCGCCCGCGAGGTCGCGGCGGCCCGCGTGGTCAGCGGTGCCTACACCGCCGCCGTCGTCGACGCCGACACCGAGGCCGAACTGCCCTGGCTCGCCACGCTGTACGTGCCCGGGCCCTCGCTCGCGGAGGCCGTCCGCGCCGACGGCCCCCTGCCCGAACCGCAGGTGCGACGCCTCGGCGCGGGGCTGGTCGAGGCCCTCCAGGCGATCCACGCCGCCCACGTCGTGCACCGCGACCTGAAACCGGCCAACGTGCTCCTCGCCTCCGACGGCCCGCGCGTCATCGACTTCGGGATCTCCCGGGTGGACGGCGCCCCCGGACTCACCCAGGTCGGCGTCGTCGTCGGCACCCCGCCCTTCATGTCGCCGGAACAGATCAAGGGGGCCCCGGTCGGCCCGCCGAGCGACGTCTTCTCCCTCGGCGGGGTCCTCGTGTACGCGCTCACGGGCCGGCCCCCGCACGGCAGTGGTGAGGCGGTGCGCTACCGGGTCGCGCTCGCCGAACCCGAACTGGACGGCGTCCCACCGGCGTTGCGGGACCCGATCGCGCGCTGCCTGGCCAAGCGGCCCGAGGACCGGCCCCGGCTGGACGACCTGCTCGCCGGCCTGTTGGAGCCCGAACCCCGGCCCGCCGCCTGGCCGCCGCCCGCGGTGGCCCAGAGCATCAAGGTGCGCACCAGGGACCTCGCGCGACGCCGACAGGAGAGCGGCACGGCGTCCGTGCCGTCCTGCCTGCTCCTGCACGCCCAGGCGCTGCTGGACGCCGGACTGACCGACGCGATGGTCGCCGGGGCGGTGGGCCGTGGCGGCGTCTGACTCCCTTCCCGGCAGCGGTCACGAGGTCCTGGAGATCGGCACGCACTGGCGCCGGTTGGTGCGGACCTGGGTGGCCGGGCGGAATCTCCACACCGTGACCGATCCCGATTCCGTGTCCATGCGCTTCGACCTGTCGGAGACGGGCCGGACGGTGACCGTGCGCTTCATGACGACCAAGAGACTTCTGGTCGCTTTCGCGACCGACGGACATTATCTGCGCCAGGACCAACTCGCCGTCGCCGCAGCGGCGTCGAATGCCTGGAACACCGAACAACTGAATCCCATGCTGTCCGTGTGGGACGTCCGCGGGCCCCGTCCCTGCCTCGCGGGCGTGTGCGACCTTCCGCTGACCTGCCGGATGACGCAGACGGATTTCGATGCTTTGGCCAATGACTGGGTGGAACGGGCGAGGCAGATGTTCACCCGGTGCCACCAGGTGTTCGCGTTGTAGAAGTGAATTCCGCGGGCTTTCCCAAACCCTTTCGGCCGACGGCCGGTTACCGCCACTATGAGCACGTGCCTTTCATGGCCACGGGGGTGTGCCTTTGGGCCACGGGGGGTTTCCCATGCGGCGTTCTTTCTCTGTCGTCGTGCTGTCCGCACTGCTGGCCGTCCTCGCTCCGGCGGTGTCGGCGGCCGGTGCGACGTGCGGCGCCGATCTCGGCCAACGCCTGCGGTGCTGGTCCCGATGGATCGACGAGGGGACGGTCCACGTCACCCTCGACCGGGCCGTGCCCTTCGACGGCAGCGCGGACGACCGCAGGGATGTCGAACGCACCCTGTGGGACGGCAGGGAGAACCTCGTCGTCGAGGTCCCGACGGGCGGCCACACCGGACCGGGCGGAACGGCGCTCCTCCTGCTGGCCGACCGGAAGACCCGGCTCGTCGCGAAGGACGCCACGATCGACCGGCTCACCCCAGGCGCCGTGGCCGAACTGGCCGACCTGCGCGCCTGCCACCCCGAGAACGCCAAGGACCCGTGCGCCCTGCTCGGCAAGGGCTCTCTGAGCGGCGCCGCGTTCATCGCCCAGGACCAGGCCGCCGACCTGACCCGCCACACGTACGCCGTCGCGGACTCCGCCGACCCGCCGGCCGCCACCCCGTCCCGCACCACCGGGACGGCCAAGGGCGAGCAGGGTGCGCAGAAAGGCAGGAACGGCGGCGACTCCGGTTCCGCGGGCGGTTCCGGCTCCGACACCGGCTGGGACACCACCACCGGGATCCTCGCCGTCCTGTGCGCCGTGCTCGTCGTCCTCCTCGGCGCCCTGCTCCTCCTGGTCCGGCGTTCCTCCCACGCGGTCGGCACCCTGTCCAGGCGCGCGCTCGCCGCCCCCGGCGTCGGAGCCGTACAGGCCGCCGCCGCGTCGCCCCCGCCCCGGGCCGCCGACGAGCGCACCACCCGCATCCGGACCCCGGACGAGCGCACCACCCGCACCCGGGCACCGGACGAGAGCACCACCCGCCTGCGGGTCGCCGCGCCCGCCCACCGCTACCGGCGGGTCGGCAACGTACCGGGCCCCGCCCGCTCCGCCGTCGTCCGCACCGAACTGCACCCGCAGGGCTACGTCGAGCTCGACCACGTGCTGCACCGGGCGGTGTGGGCGGAACCCGGCCGCCCACCCCCGGCCCCCGGCGCGCTCGTCGACGTCACCGACGCGCGGGACCAGGACTCCGACGTCCTGTACGCGTTCCCGCCGACCACCGGACGGCACGCCCGGCCCTGAGACCAGGAGAGACCTCCATGCACAGCGAATACCCGCCCACCCTGCCGGCGGAGTACGCCGACATCGAGTTCGAGAACAACGCGCAGCGGCTGCCGCTCGTCCTCTGCCTCGACACGTCCAGCTCCATGGCGGGCCGGCCCATCGAGACGCTCAACAACGCGCTCATGGAGTGGACCCGCGAACTGCACGACGACGTCAGTCTCAGCTACAGCGTCGAGGTCGCCGTCGTCACCTTCGGCGGCCAGGGCGTCGCCGCCTGGCGCGGACCCCAGCTCCTCGCCCCGGGCGTCCCGGTGAGCCCCTTCGTCGCCGCCCACATGTTCCGTCCGCCGCAGCTCGTCGCCGCCGGCGTCACCCTGATGACCGAGGCGCTCGACCTGTCCATGCACATCGTCGCCGCCCGCAAGGCCGAGCTGCGCGCCTCCGGACTCCAGTACTACCGGCCGCAGATCTGCCTCGTCACGGACGGACTGCCGACCGACGCCACGGGTCATCTCTCCGACACCTGGCACCGGTTGATCCCGGTCCTCGCCGAGGAACAGCGCGCCCGCCGCTTCCGGCTGTACGCGATCGGCGTCGGCGGGATCACCGACCGAGGCGAGCAGGTGCTCCAGGCGTTCGCGCCGAAGTTCAACGCCCGCCTCCAGGGGTTCCCGTTCCGCGAACTGCTCCAGATGATGTCCGCGAGTGCGGGCGCCGAACAGAAGGGCGCGGGCGACGAGGTCTTCGAGAAGATCTTCAGCCAGTTCAAGACCCAGCGCCCGGCCTGGGAGTCGTGACGATGACCGGACGGGACACATGACCGGAGCCGACGAGCACGAGCACGAGACGCCGTGGCGGATCCACGGCATGAGCGTCGAGGGCTACCGCCACCGCCGCCAGGGACTGCCCTGCCAGGACGCCTGCGCGTACGCGGTGACCGCGTCCGTCGCCGTCCTCGCGGTCGCGGACGGCGCGGGCAGCAGGCCGCGCTCCGAGGAGGGCTCGCGGCTCGCGGTCGAGCTGGCCGCCGAACACTTCGCGCGCCGGGCCGGAGCAGCCGCCGACCGGGGTCCCGGCGAGGCCGTGCACGCCCTCCTGGAGGACGCCTTCCACGACGTCAGCAAGGTGTTCCTGGACCGGACGGGCGCCGACGCGGCGGACTTCGCGACCACGCTCACCGTGGTCGTCCTCGCCCGGGGCTGGCTCGGCCATCTGAGCGTGGGCGACGGATTCGTCGTCCTGCGGGCCGGTACGGAGGACGGGGAGCGGCAGTTCCACCTGCTGCCCCAGCCGCCGCCGGCCGGCGAGTACAGCAACGAGACCGTCTTCCTCACCTCGCCCGACGCCGCCCGCTGGGTGCACACCGACTGCGTGTCCGACGACGGCATCGACGGCGTGCTGCTGTCCACCGACGGTCTCGCACAGGCCGCGCTCAACCGCTCCGCGAGCGGCGCGCCGTCCCCGAACCCCTCGTTCGCCGAGGCCGTCTTCCGCTCCCTCGACGTGCCCGGACCCGTCACCGACAGCGCCCACGAGGGCCTCGCCACCCTGCTCCGCTCCGACCGGCTCACCGCTCTGAACGCCGACGACAAGACCCTGCTGCGGGCCGTCCTCAAGGCGCGGCCGTGAGCGGCCTCACCGTGTACCTCGACGGTGAGCCCGTCCTCCTCGCCGAACTGCCCCTCAAGGGCGGCGGCCAGGCGGCCGTCTACCCCGTCGTCGGCGACGACACCACCGTCGTCAAGCTCTACCGCGAACCCCCGGGACCCGAGCAGGAACGGCGCCTGACGCGGATGCTCACCATGTCCCCGCTCGCCGCGCGCCCCACCGACGCCTCACAGCCCCCCGAACTGGCCTGGCCGACCGCCCTCGCCCGCGGCCCGCAGGGCGAGTTCCTCGGCTACGCCATGCACCGCTTCGGCGAACCCGGGCACGTCCAGCTCATCGGCCTGTTCACCCGCGCCCAGCGTCTCAAGCTGTTCACCGACCGGGCGGACTGGCGCTTCCTGCTCGGCGTCGCCTGGAACCTCGCCTTCATGACCGCCCGCATGCACTACGACAACCTCGTCATCGGCGACTTCTCCAGCAGCAACGTCGTCGTCGACGCCAACGGCTTCGTCACCTTCCTCGACTGCGACTCCATCGCCTTCAACGACCCGGTGACCGGGGAGCTCTTCCCCTGTCTCATGCACACCGCCGACTACTCGTCACCGGAACGGCAGGCCGGCGGCCCGGCGACCCGCGCCACCGACGACTTCGCCCTCGCGGTCCTCGTCTACCAGTTGCTGACCGCCGGCAACCACCCCTTCGGCGGGGTCCCGCACGAGAGCGCCTCCGAGTCGACCGTCAAGGACAACATCGCCGCCAGCTGCTCCTACGTCGTGCGGCCCGAGCGGGTCGTCATCCCGCGCGGCACCATCGACCCCTCCGTGCTGCCGCCCGACCTCCTCACCCTGGCCCTCGCCGCCTTCGGCCGCGGGGTCCACGAGCCCGCCGCGCGGCCCCCGGCGGAGGCCTGGCTGCGCGCGCTGGACAAGGAGCGCGCCCTCGTACGCCGCTGCCCGGACCGCCCGCTGCACGCGTACGGCTCGCATCTGACCTCGTGTCCCTGGTGCGCGCGGGCGGCCGTCACCCGGCACGACGTGTTCAACCTCCCCGCGCCGGTCCCGGCCCCGGCCCCGGCCCCGGTGCCGGACCCGCCGCCCCAGCCGCCCACGCCCGCCGCACCGTGGGCCAAGGCCCTCAAGGTGGCGCTGCTGATCGCGGTGGTCCTGATCCTCGTGGTGATCGCGGCGAACGCCTGACGCGCCGACAGGCGTGAGCGCCTGCGGCGATCACCCGGGGCGGTCGCGCGGAACGCCGTCACTGCGAGCGGCCGCGCTCCTCCAGATAGCGGGTGTGGGACTCCTGGCGCCGGGCCTCCGTCTCGCGCAGCGCCGCCACGAGCCGGTCGGCCTCCTCCTGCAACGCCGTGAGCTGGCGCTCCAGGTGGCGCTCCGGCGGCTCGGTGCCGGGGGCCAGCCGGGTCCACCACCGGGTGCGGACGAAGGTGTCGACCGCCTCGGGGACGTCCTGCCGCACGGCGCGCGACAGGACGTGCACGCCCTCCGGGTCCTGCGCGAGGACCTCGGCGGCCCAGCCGGGGTCGAGCAGCGCGGTGAGCACCTCGGTCAGCTCCATGAGCCGGCCGGCCGCAGCGGGCGGCAGCTCCACCCCGTCGAGATACTCCCGCAACGTGGCGAAGTCGGCCCGCAGCTCCTCCAGTTGGGCGGAGGGGTCGGGGAAGTCGGGGAGGGGCGGGCGCTCCGGCGGGGCGATCAGCGCGCCCGCGCCGTACAGGCCCGCGACGACCACCGGCCAGTACGGACCGGCGATCCCGGCGAAGGTCAGCGCGAGCCCGGCGATGCCGCACGCGCTGCCCGTGAGGTTCTTGCGGGACTCCAGGAAGCCGACGAGCCTATTGGTAGCCACGGATCTCCTCGAAGGCGCCGTCGAGCGAGCCCTTTTGAGCGTCGAAGAGGCGGCCGCCGGTCAGGTCGGCGATGTGCTGGAGCTCGCCGCGGTCGGAGTCGCCGAAGAGGATCGGGAAGACGGGGATCTCCCGCTGTCCGTCCGGCAGCCGGTCGTAGAAGGCGTTGAAGTCGGACGGGCTCGCGCCCCGGGTGTTCTCACCGTCCGTCATCAGGACGACCGAGGTGAACGTGTCGTCGTCGGCGCCGAGATGCTCGTACGCCTTCTCCAGTGACGTGTAGATCGCGGTGTCGCCGTCGGCGCTCAGCGAGCGGGTGTCGGCGCGGATGGCGTCGAGTCCGGCTCTCGGGTCCTCGGGCCGCACGACGTGTGTGCGGACGCTCTTGACGTCCGATCCGAACGGCATCAGCGTCACCTCCTCGCGGTCGCGGAAGTCGCCGGTCAGATCGCCGAGCGCCTTCTTGAGCCGGTCGAGCCGGTCTCCGCCCATGGATCCCGAGGTGTCCAGGACGTATACGGTCCTGGACGGCCGGCGGAGCTTGTTCTCGTAGGCGTCGAGGAGTCTGTCGGCGACGGACCGGCTGCCGGGGAAGGGGAGTTCGCGCCTTCGTCCGGTGTCGAGTCCCGTCGCCGGGGCGACGGAGGCGACGACCGGGCGGCGGTGGGTCGTCTCGGTGATCCGCCGCTGGCTGTCCGGCGCGCGCAGCGCCTCGGCGAGACGCCGGACCGTCTCGCGGGTGTCCTTGGAGGACGCGGCGAGGGAGGAGATCGGGTAGTCGGCGGTCACCACACCGTCCCGCGGGCGGATGACGGTCAGGCCCTTGACGCCCTTGAGGACGGACTCGTAGTTGAGCAGCGCGTCCACCGTGCCGCGGCGCTCGTAGGCGGTGGCCAGCCAGCCGGACGAACCCGACGTCAGTTTCTGCCCCTTGAAGAACGCGCGCAGTCGGGGCGTCGCCTTGTCCACGTCGGCGTCGGTGAGGGCCGACTGGGCCCCGGACAGTCCGGAGGCCACCGAGATCAGCGTGGAGAAACCGGAGTTGGAGCGCGCCGGATCGGTCATGCCGTACGTGAGTCGCCCTTCCGCCACGGCCTTCTCCACCTGGGACCAGGTCACGTCGTCGGGCTTCCAGCCGAGCGCGGCGACGGTGGCCGGCTTGACCCCGATCGCCACCGGGCTCGACATGACCGGCGTCTCCGAGACGACCTTCTTCGCGGCCTCCGGGCGCAGGTGCAGATAGTCGTCGGAGGAGAGCCACAGGGCGTCGTACGCCTCGTCCGCCGTGCCGCGTGCGAGCAGGTCCACGGCGGCGAGCGTGCCCATGTAGGTGGGCTCGACCGTGATGCCGGTGTCCTGCCTGATCCGGTCGAGGACCGGCTTCATGTCGCCGAGTTCGCTGGAGGCGAGGATCCGGAGGGTGCCGTGCTCGGGGGTGCTGTGGTCCCCGGACCGCCCTTCTCCCTGGGCCGTGCACGCGGTGACGGCGAGCAGCGCCACGGCCGTGCGGGCCGCCTGTCGGAGGCGTCTCATCCGAGCCCGCCCTCCAGTAGCCCGCCCTCCAGTGCGCCCTGGGTGCGGCTGCGCTCCAAGTAGCCGCCGGCGTGCCGGAGTTCCGTGGTGAGGGACTCCACCGTGGCGGCCATCGTCTCGGTCGCCCGGACCTTGTACGTGTCGATGGCGTCGAGGGTGCGGTAGATCTGCTGGAAGGCCTCGCGCAGGGTCTCGGCGCCGACGGCCGGGTCGGCGGCGATGCGCTGGATCTCGCCGCTCTGGGTGGCGAGCATCTCGGCGTTCCCGCGGATGAGGTCCTCGGTGGTGCCGCGCAGGGCGTTGACCTGGTCGACGACCTTGCGCTGGTTGTCCAGCGCGGAGGCGAGCATCACGGAGATGCGCAGGGCGGAGACGGTGGTGGTGGCCGCGCGGTCGACGCCCTTGATCAGTTCCTCGTTGTTGCGCCGGACCACGTCCATCGCGAGATAGCCCTGCGCGCAGACGGCGAGCTGGGTGAGCAGGTCCTGCTGCTTCTGCCGGACGGGGAAGAGGACGTCGGAGCGCAGGGTGTCGGCCTGTGCCGGGTCGGTGGTGTCGACGCCCGCGATGTGGTCCTCGACGGCGCTGTCCAGGGCCTGGGTCAGCACGACGTACTCCTGGAGCTTGCCCATCGTCTCCCAGAGCCGGACGCGTTCGGTCTGAAGTGCCGCGTTGTCCCTGCGCAGTTCGTCCTGGCCGCCGCGCAGGGAGCCCACGATCTTGTTCAACGTGCCTTGTGCGGAGGCGTACTTGGCGACGTGGTCGCGCAGCCGGTTGCCGCCCGGGAGCTTGGAGAGGAACCTGCGGCCCTTGCTCGCGGACAGGTCGCGGGGGTCCAGGTCCTCGACCACGCGGCGGAGCTCGACGAGCGAGCCCGCCACGTGCGACTGGGCGTCCTCGCCCTGGGAGGGCAGGCTGCGGATGGTCCGCTCCAGCATGCGGTTGGACTGGGCGGCGGCGCCGCGCATCTCGTTCGATCCCAGTCCCGCGATCTCGCCGACCTTGCCGGCGAACTCGGGCGAGCGGGCGTCGAGGACGGCCAGTCCGTCGATGTACTCCGCGGCCCGCCGGGCCATCTCGTCCTGCACGGCGGCGTCGACGGGCACGAGCCCACCGGCCCTCTCCCGCGGCACGGGCGCCACGGCCTCGGGCGGAGTGAGCGTGAACGTGTCTTCGGTGGTCATGTGCGCTTCCCCCTACTTCCCGGCCCGGCGTGCCATCTCGTGCAGCACCTTGGAGGCGGGCACGGGTGCCTGCCGGACGCCGGTCAGCTTCTGGTTGAGATAGGTGGCGTGGGCGGCGGTCGCCGCGGTGAACTCTCCGGTCGCGCCCTGCGGCCGGAAGCCGTGCCGTACGGCGAGCCGGCGCAACGTCGGGTCCGTGCTGAGGAGTTCACCGAGCGCCCGGCCCTCGGGCGTGAGCGGTACGACCGTGTGGTCGCTGTTGGCGGTGGTGTCCGGGTAGAGCACCGTCAGGTCGCCCGCGTCCTGGCCCTCGGCGAGCAGGGCCGCGACCTGGGACTCGTAGACCAGGACGAGGGGGTTGCCGACGCCGCTGACGAAGTCCCGGAACTCGGCGTCGGTGCTGGACTGCTGGGCGCCCTGGACGCTGATGAGCCGGTGCATCAGGGGCGCGGTCCGGCCGACCGCGGCGTCGTCGGCGACGACGTTCCCGCCGTTGGCGACATAGGACGCGGCGGCGAGGTAGAGGGCGCCGGAGTTGGAGGTCTCGGGGTCGGTGCTGGCGACGAAGAGCGTGCCGGTCAGCTCACCGTGTGCCGAGGTGCCCTTGAGCTGCTGCCAGGTCCGCTCTTGCCGGGCGGCGTCCAGGTAGGCCGCCATCCTCAGCGTGCCGGTGTTCCTGTCGAGGGTGGCCAGTCCGTTGGCGGCGAGGACCTGGGCCGCGCTGTGGTGGGCCACCACGACGAGGGGCGAGTAGAAGGGCCGGGGGAGCGGCTGGCGGACGTGGTACTTGTCCGCGAGCTCGTCGGCCGGCGCCTGGCTGGAGGGGAAGGCGAAGTCGTACCCCTTGAGGTCGAGGCCTTCCATGGCCCAGGATCCGGAGGTCTCCGTCTTCACGATGTAGCCCCTGGCAGCGAGGGCCTTCACCACGTCGGGATCGGCGAAGAACTCCGCCTTCTCCGAACCGATCACACCGTGCACGGTCTTCGTTGCCGTGCCCTTGTCCTGACCATCGCGGCCCGCGACGACGGCTGCTGCCACTCCGCCGATCAACAGGACCGCCAGGACGATCCCTGCGATACGTCTCACGCCTGGAGCGTGCACCTCGGAATCCAACGTTCCCCGTCTCGGAGGGTGAACGCGGGGTGACGACCGGGTCCCGGTACGCAACCGGAGGGGGAGCCGCCGGTCCGGCGGCGCGGGAGGTGCCCGGGGCGGTGCGTGCGGGGCGTGTACCCGGAGCGGGCGACGGGGGTGGCCCTACTGAGGCACCCGGTCCGCGCGTCGTGGTCGAAGCGCGCGGACCGAGGCCGATCGAGGGGCCCCGGGCCCGGTGGTGCGGGGCCGGGGTGCGGGGCCGGTGGTGCCGGGCTCAGCGGGTGGCGAGCTCGCGGGCGCCGGTGGCCGCGGCGTGCGCGTCCATGCGCTCCGCGGACAGGATCGCCGCGGACGTGTCGGCGCGGGAGGCCGCCACGACGAGGGCGCGGCCGGCGAGGTCGTGGGCGCGCCGGTGAAGCGTCACGAGCCGGGCCTCACCCACGGCGGCGGCCGGGGCGCGGACCGGCGTGGAGCCACCGCGCAGGCGGGTCACCTGACCGGCGAGTCGCTCGGCGGCGGTGTCGAGGTCCGCGGACGGTGCCACCGTGCGGATCTCGTCCGTCACGGCGAGCAGCGCCGCGAGGTGACCGGCGAGCTGGATGTCCAGCTCCTCCTCGCGGGACCGGTGGGGGAAGTCCGAGGAGGGGGTGCCGGCCACCGTGTGGACCGACTTCGTGCGGATCGGTTCGTACATGGGAGGGCCTCCTGTGCCTGACAGGAAACCATCCTAGCTTGGATCTGGTCTAAAGTTGAGTCGGTTCGCGGAACTGGACGGGTCACGCACGGAGGGTGAACGCCGTGCCCGGCCCGGCGTCCTCCGTCACGGCTGGCTGTAGCCGTCCAGGAAGTTGCCGATCCGCGTGACGGCGTCCGTCAGGTCCCCGACCGACGGGAGCGTGACCACCCGGAAGTGGTCCGGCTCGGGCCAGTTGAAGCCCGTCCCCTGCACCACCATGATCTTCTCGCGTTGCAGCAGGTCGAGGACCATCTGCCGGTCGTCCTTGACCTTGAAGACCTTGGGGTCGAGGCGCGGGAAGAGATACAGCGCCCCCTTCGGCTTCACGCAGGTCACGCCCGGGATCTGGGTCAGCAGCTCGTGCGCCACGTCCCGCTGTTCCTTCAGTCGTCCGCCCGGCAGCACCAGTTCGTTGATCGTCTGGCGCCCGCTGAGCGCCGCGACCACGCCGTGCTGGCCCGGCATGTTCGCGCACAGCCGCATGTTCGCGAGGATCGTCAGTCCCTCGATGTAGGAGTCCGCGTGCCCGCGCGGCCCCGAGATCGACATCCAGCCGACGCGGTAGCCCGCCACCCGGTACGCCTTCGACATGCCGTTGAAGGTGAGGGTGAGCAGGTCCGGGGCGATCTTGGCGGTCGCGGTGTGCGTGACGCCGTCGTAGAGGATCTTGTCGTAGATCTCGTCCGAGCAGACCAGCAGGTTGTGGCGGCGGGCGATGTCGGTGAGCCCGCGCAGCATCGCGTCGTCGTACACGGCGCCGGTCGGGTTGTTCGGGTTGATGATGACGATCGCCTTGGTGCGGTCGGTGACCTTCCGCTCCACGTCCGCGAGGTCGGGCATCCAGTCGGACTGCTCGTCGCAGCGGTAGTGCACGGCCGTGCCGCCGGACAGCGAGACGGCGGCCGTCCACAGCGGGTAGTCCGGCGCCGGTACGAGGACCTCGTCGCCGTCGTCCAGCAGGCCCTGCATCGCCATCACGATCAGCTCGGAGACGCCGTTGCCGATGAAGACGTGCTCGACGTCCGTCTCGATGCCGAGGGTCTGGTTGTGCATGACCACCGCGCGCCGGGCGGCGAGCAGGCCCTTGGCGTCGCCGTAGCCGTGCGCCGAGGAGACGTTGCGGAGGATGTCCTCCAGGATCTCCGGCGGGCACTCGAACCCGAAGGCCGCCGGGTTGCCCGTGTTGAGCTTGAGGATGCGGTGACCGGCCGCTTCCAGCCGCATCGCCTCCTCAAGAACCGGGCCCCGGATCTCGTAGCAGACGTTGGCGAGCTTCGTGGACTGGATCACCTGCATGTCCGTGAGCTTACGGCCGCGTAACGAGGACCGGGGGGTGTTTTTCACCACGTGAGACGTGACGGTTCGGGCCTCTTTGTCCGCGCTGCGCTCCGTAACCCCTGGTGGTCGCCGTGCCGCACCGCCGGGCCCCGGGTCCGGGGGGCCGCGAAGCCCGGCCGGCGACGTTCCTCCCTCAGGGCGACGGGAGACCCCCGGCCGGCCGTCCCTCCCAGTAGGTTGACCCTGCCGCACGGGGGAGGCAGGGCATGGAGTTCTCGCTGTTGAACGACGAGCCGGTGACCGGGCCGGGGGACGATCTGCTGGGCGCCGGGCGGGCCGCCCGCGAACTCGCCCGGCTGCTCCACGACTCGCGCGCCGCGACCCCGTTCACCCTCGCGGTGGACGCCGGATGGGGCATGGGCAAGAGCAGCCTCATGCGGCTGGTGGACGCCGAGCTGGGGGCCAGACAGGGCGTCCACACCGTTTGGTACAACGCCTGGACCTCCACCGGTGCCGACGCCCTGGAAGGGCTGATCAAGTCCGTCCTCGTGCGCTTCGACCGCCGGGTGCTGCGGCGCGCCCTGCAGCGCGTCTCCGAGCGGCGGGCACTCGTCGGCGTGTTCCGGGCGGCGCTCACCGTCCTGTCCGGACCGCTCGGGGCCGCCGCCCTCGTCGACCGCCTCTGGCAGGACCTGTCCGTCGACGCCCGGTCCCGCAACGCCATGCGCGACGCGTTGCGCGAGCTGACGGCGGAGTGGACCGCGTCCGCGCCCCACGACACCCGGCGCCTGCTCGTCGTCTTCATCGACGACCTCGACCGCTGCTCCGAGGAGACCGTGCTCGCGGTGTGCGAGGCGGTGAAGGTGTACCTCGACGTGCCGGGGCTCGCCTTCGTCGTCGGGTGCGACCGTTCCGCGCTCGGACCGGGCGGACTCCTGCGCGACCTGTCGCCGGCCGGGTCGGCCTTCATGGAGAAGATCTTCCAGACCAGCTACCGGGTGCCGGTCCCGGCGGTGTCCGAGGTCCGCGCGTACGTGGACGCGTGCGCACGGCGCTCCGGCATCCAGGACCTGCTGAACGACCACCTCGCCGAGCTGATCGCCCGGCGCTCGGCCCGCAACCCGCGCCGGATCAAGCGGCTCATCAACGGCTTCGGCCTGGAGTCCGCGCTCAACCCCGTCTGGCAGGCCTTCAGCGCCGAGGCCGTCATCCGCGTCCTGCTCCTCCAGCAGCTGTACCCCGACTTCTACCGGGTGCTGCTCGCCCGCGACGGGGCCGACGTGCACGCCGCCCGCGAGTTCCTCCGCTACCGGGCGACCCGCCGGGTGCTCGGTCAGCCGTTCGCCCGGCCCGTCGAAGGGGACTGGGCGGTCGCGGTGAGCTGTCTGCGCGCGTACGACCTGGTCGCGCCGGAGCGGGACGCGGCCGAGGACTGGAGCGAACTGCTCGCCCGCCTGGAGGAGCAGCTGCCTACCGGGTTCCCGGAGCTGGCGCTCGACGCGAACTTCGGCCGGCTCATCGAGGACCTGATGGCGCTGGCCGAGGTGGACGACCTCGTGGGGCGGTTGCAGCAGGGCGTTCCGCAGCTCGCGTCGGCCCGTCCGGACGGCGACCCGGAGCCCGCGCGCACCGGGACCGCGCGGCGGCCGTACGCCGGGATGGAGATCCTCTGGGTCGACGACCACCCCGAGCGCAACACCCGGTTCGTCGACGTGCTGGAGGAGCGGGGCGCGCGTGTGCGCGTGGCCACCGACCGGGACGGCGCCGAGCGGGCCCTCGTGGCCGACCGGATCGACCTGCTCGTCTCCGACGTGCAGCGCGGGTCGGACCGCGCGGCTGGGCTCACCGATCTGGCCGGGTGGCGGGAGAGCGGGCTCTACCGGGGGCCCGCCGTCTTCTTCACCAACCGGGTCACGCCGAACCGCGAGACCCGGGCGCGGGCGCTCGACGCGCGGGTCGCCACCAGTGAGGCGCTGCTCCTCCGTTCCGTCCAGGAGGCGTACGAACAGGCCGTTCTGTAAAGGGTGTTGTTCGGGACATCCCCGGCCGGAAACCGCTTCTTGTCCACCCGCCCCACCCCCCTCACAATGCGCATGACAAAACAGAAGGTGGCCGGAAGACCTCCGGTCGCCCCACGTCGCAAGAGGGGACCCCCACATGAGAAAGCCTCTCGTCGCCGCGCTCTTCGCCCTGGTGATCGCCGGGGCCGGCGCGGCACCCGCGGTCGCGGCACCCGCGCCCGAGTCGGCTCCCGCGCACAGCTCGGCCTCCGCCCTCACCGCGGACACCAGGGCGCCGGCCCTGAAGGCCGTCAGCCTCGCCGGGACCGTCGCGCTCAGCAACTGCTCCGGATCCGTCGTCCGCTTCCCCAACTCGGCGGACACCGACCCGGCGCTCGTGCTCTCCAACGGGCACTGCCTGGAGACCGGATTCCCGGAGCCCGGTGAGGTGATCGTCGGCCAGAGCTCCAGCCGGACCTTCGGCCTGCTCAACTCGGCCGGCACCAAGGTCGCCACGCTGCGGGCCAGCAAGGTCGCGTACTCCACGATGACCGACACGGACATCACGATCTACCAGCTCACCAGCACCTACGCGACCATCAGGAACTCGTACGGCATCAGCGCGCTGACCGTGCAGAACACGCACCCGAACACCGGTACGGCCATCACCGTGGCCTCCGGCTACTGGAAGAAGCTCTACAACTGCAACGTCGACGGGTTCGTGTACCGCCTCAAGGAGGGTGACTGGACCTGGAAGGACTCCGTCCGTTACACCTCCGCCTGCAACACCATCGGCGGCACCTCGGGCTCCCCGGTCGTCGACCAGGCCACCGGCAAGGTCGTGGCCGTCAACAACACCGGCAACGAGGACGGCCAGCGCTGCACGGTGAACAACCCGTGCGAGGTCGACGCGAGCGGCAACGTCACCGTCCGCCAGGGCATCAACTACGCCGAGGAGACCTACCAGATCCCGGCGTGCTTCACGACCGGCAACAAGCTCAACCTGGCCGCGAGCGGCTGCGTCCTGCCCAAGCCGTAGGGCGACGGCGGCGGGCGGTCACGCCGTGCGGCGGACCGCCCGTCCCGCCAGGACGTCCGTCCTGCGGCCGTCCTCGACGACGAACCGGCCGTCGATCAGGACGTGCGGGACGCCGGTCGGCAGCGTGCGCGGGGCCTCGAAGGTCGACCCCGCCGCCACCGTCGCCGGGTCGAAGAGGACCAGGTCGGCGCGGTAGCCCTCGCGGACGAGCCCGCGGTCGGGCAGCCGCAGCCGGGCGGCGGGCCGGCCGGTGAGGTGCGCGACGCACTCCTCCAGGGAGAGGATGCCCAACTCCCGTACGTACCGGCCGAGATAGTGCGGGAAGGTGCCGTAGGCGCGCGGGTGCGGCTTGTCGCCGCGCAGGATGCCGTCGGAGCCGCCGGTGTGCACCGGGTGCCGCATGATGGCGCGGACGTTCTCCTCGTGGCCGACGTGCTGGAGGATCGTCGGGCCGAGCCCGTCCTCGACGAGCAGCCGGCGCGCGGTGACCCAGGGCGCCTCGCCGCGCAGGTCGGCGGAGTCCTGGACGGACCGGCCCACGTACCAGCCGAGGTCCGGGTCGCCCACTCCCGAGATCTCGATCGTGTGCCACTCGATCGGGACGCCGTGGCAGCCGTCGGCGCCCAGGACCTCCATGTGGTGCCGGATGCGTTCGGCGGTCGTGTCGTCCCGCAGCCGGGCGAGGATCGCCTCCGGCCCACCCTCGCTCGCCCAGCTCGGCAGCATCGCCACGAGCGTGGTGCAGCCGGGCGTGTACGGATAGGTGTCGAGGGTGATGTCCGCGCCGTCCGCGAGCGCCTTGTCCAGCAGGGCGAGCAGGTCGGGCGCCCTGCCCTCGTTCACACCGAAGTTCATGGTGGCGTGCGCGAGATGCAGCGGGCAGTCCGCCTCGCGGGTGAGGGCCACCATCTCCTCGTACGCCTCCAGGGCACCCGCCCCGTAGGAGCGGTGGTGCGGGCAGTAGTAGCCGCCGTGTTCCGCCACCACCCGGCACAGCGCGGTGAGTTCGGCGTCCTTGGCGTACATCCCGGGGGTGTACGTCAGTCCCGAGGACATGCCGACCGCGCCCTCGCGCAGCCCGTCCGCGACCAACTGCCGCATGTGGTCCAGCTCCTGGGGAGTGGCCTCGCGGTCCTCCCAGCCGACCGCGAGCATCCGAACGGTGCCCTGCGGGATCAGGTACGCGGCGTTCACCGCGATGCCCTCGCCGTCGAAGCCGTGGTCGAGACGGTCCAGGTACTCGCCGACGGAGCGCCAGGTGAAGTCGATGTCCTCGCCGTGGCCGTTCCAGCCGGTGATCGCCCGGCGGACCTCGGCGAGCGTCCGGTCGTCCACCGGCGCGTAGGACAGGCCGTCCTGGCCGAGGACTTCGAGGGTCACGCCCTGCGCGGCCTTCGCGCTGTGGTCCGGGTCCCGCAGCAGCGCGAGGTCGCTGTGCGCGTGCATGTCGATGAAGCCGGGGGCGAGGACGAGTCCCTCCGCGTCCACCTCACGCGTCCCGCGCGGCCGCTGACAGCCCGCGGCCGCCGCCTCCTTCACGATGGACACGATCCGGCCGCCGCTGACGGCCACGTCGGCGCGGTACGAGGGCGTGCCGCTGCCGTCGGCGACGTCCGCGTCCCGGAGGACGAGATCGGCGTGATCCATGGAACGACCCACTCCTCTAGAAGAACGTGCGGATGTAGTCGACGACCGTGCCGTCCGCCTCGACCAGCGGGATCAGCTGCCACTTGTCGAAGGACGTGCACGGATGCGACAGGCCCATGCCGAGCCAGTCGCCGACCTCCAGATCCGCCCCGGGTCCCGTCCGCAGCCACGCGTGCTGGTCGGAGAGGCCGGTGACCTCGACGCCGTCCGCCGGGCGCTCGACACCGTCCCGGCGCACCACCTGGGCGAGGGGAAGGTCGAGGTCGTAGGCCGCGTCCCGCTTGCCCGCGTTCGCGAAGGCCTGCCCGTCGGACGGGCGGGAGACGACCTGCGCCCAGAGCCGGAACGCCGGGTGCAGCGCGCCCTCCTCGGGAACCCGGGTGAAGGGGGTCAGCTTCCGGTAGTGGCCGTCGTCGTGCGAGACGTACGCACCCGAGCGCAGCAACTTCAGCACCGGCAGCGAGAGTTCGGGGATCTCCGCGAACACGTCCGCGACCGCGTCGAACCAGGCGCTGCCGCCCGCGCTCACCACGACCTCGTCGAGGCCCTTGAAGCGCCCGGCGCCGTCGAAGGCCACCGCGAGCGCGGTCAGCCGGCGCAGCCAGGCGCGCACCCGCTCCGGGTCCGCGTCCGGCACCTCGCCCTCGTAGCCCGCGACGCCCACCAGTCGGAGCGTCGAGGTGGCCGCCACCGCGTCCGCGACCGCCGCGCACTCCGCCTCCGTACGCACGCCGGTACGGGCGCCCTCGCCTGCGGCCAGCTCGACGACCACGTCCACCGGGCGGGCGCTGCCGTCCAGGGCGGCGTCCATCAGTTCCACGCCGCGCACCGAGTCGACGTAACAGACGAAGCGGAAGTCCGGGTCCCCGGCCAGCTCGGCGGCGATCCAGCGCAGCGCGGCCGCGTCGACGAGCTCGTTCGCCAGGAAGATCCGGTCGACGCCGAACGCGCGGGCCACGCGCACCTGGTGGGGGACGGCGAGGGTGATGCCCCAGGCGCCGTGCTCGATCTGCTTCCAGAAGAGCTGGGGGGCCATGGACGTCTTGCCGTGCGGGGCGAAGGCGAGCCCGTGCCGGGTGGCGTACGTCTCCATCAGTTCGAGGTTGTGGGTCAGACGCTCGGCCGAGAGGGCCAGCACCGGGGTGGTGAAGCCGTCCGTGAAGAGGTTCCGGCGCCGGGCGGCCAGCTCGCCCACGGTCAGGCCGTACGCGTCCGGGGGGAGGCCCTTGAAGCGGTGGTCGACGCGGTCCGCCGCGAGAGCGGCCAGCGGTGCGGCGGCGGTGTCGGCGCTCATGGGGCCTCCTTGGTGTGTGTCCCGGTGCTCGGAACGGGTGCTCGGTGGTACTCGGAACGGGTGCTCGGTGGGCTGCGGCCTCAGTGTGTTGCATGGTGTGCAACGCTCATTGCGCATGTCGCTTACTGCTGTCTAACATCCCAGCCAACGCAGGGTCAACGGTGCCGTTCGCCGCCGTCGGCCGCTACAGCGAGGAGCCCCGACCATCGTGACCAGCAACGGACCCGCAGGCGCCGCGTCCCCCGACGCCGGCGCCACCGCCGGCCCCGACACCGGCGTCGTCGACGTGGTGGCGCTCGGCGAGTCCATGGTCACCTTCCTGCCCACCCGGGCCGGGCGCCTCGCCGACGTGCCGTCCTTCGAGCGGGGCATCGGTGGCGCCGAGTCCAACGTGGCGTGCGTCCTCGCCTCCGCCGGACACTCCGCGCGCTGGGTCTCCCGGGTCGGCGCCGACGGGTTCGGCGACCACCTGGTGGAGTCCGTCGCCGCGTACGGGGTCGACATCTCCGCCGTCCGCCGCGACCCCGACCGCCCGACCGGCATCTACTTCCGCACCGCGGGCGACCGGGCCACCGACGCCCACGAAGTCGCCTACTACCGCGCCGGATCCGCCGCCTCCGCGATGACCGCCGACAACACCGACCTGGCCGCCACCCGGTCGGCGCGCGTCCTGCACCTGTCCGGCATCACCGCCGCCCTGTCCGCCGACTGCCTGGCCCTGATGCGCGAGCTGACCGCCCCGCGCCCCGGTCGCCCCCTCGTCTCCTTCGACGTCAACCACCGCCCCGGACTCTGGCGCGACCACCCCGAAGGCCCGCGCGTCCTGCTCGACCTCGCCCGCGGCGCCGACCTCGTCTTCGTCGGCGACGACGAGGCACGGGACGCCTGGGGCCTGCACGGGGCTGCCGCCATCCGCGAGGCCCTGCCCGAACCGGACGTCCTGGTCGTCAAGCACGGCAAGGACGGAGCCGTCGTCTTCGACGGGCGAGCCCCCGAGGGGACCGCGCCGGCCGACGGCACCTTCGTCCCCGCCCTGCACGTCGACGTCGTCGCGGCCGTCGGCGCCGGGGACGCCTTCGCCGCCGGATTCCTCTCCGCCACCCTGCGCGGCCTGCCCGTCCGCGACCGCATCCGGCACGGCCACCTGATGGCCGCCGCCGCCCTCACCGTCTCCGGCGACCTCGCGAAGCCGCCCGCCCGCGGGCACGCCGACCGGCTGGCCGCCCTCGACGACCGGGCGTGGGAGACACTTCGTCTCGGCCCCGGCTGGACCGAAGCCGACGCATGGGCCGCCGAGGAGGTACGTACGCCATGAGCCAGACCGTCGACCGAGCGCTGAGCATCCTGCCGCTGCTCGCCGAGGGCCCCGCCGACCTCGGACAGGTCGCCGAACGCCTCGGCGTCCACAAGTCCACCGCGCTCCGCCTGCTGCGCACCCTCCACGAACACGGCATGGTCCACCGCCAGTCCGACCAGCGCTACCGCCTCGGCGTCCGCCTCTTCGCCCTCGCCCAGGAGGCCGTCGAGAACCTCGACGTCCGCGAGATCGCCCACCCCCACCTCGTCCGCCTCAACGAGCAGTGCGGCCACACCGTCCACCTCGCCGTGTACGAGGAGAACGAGGTCCTCTACATCGACAAGGTGGAGAGCCGCTACCCGGTGCGCATGTACTCGCGGATCGGCAAGCCCGTCGCCATCACCGTCGCGGCGGTCGCCAAACTGCTCCTCGCCGACCTGCCAGAGGCGGAGCGGCGCGCCGTCGCCGACAAGCTCGACTACCCCCTGTACACGGCCCGTTCGACCCCCAGCGCCCCCGCCTTCATGAAGGAACTGGCGACGGTGCGCGAACAGGGCTGGGCCACCGACCTCGGTGGCCACGAGGAGTCCATCAACTGCGTCGGCGCGCCCATCCGCGGCGCCGACGGACGGGTCGCCGCCGCCATGTCGGTCTCCGCGCCCAACGTCGTCGTCACCGCCGACGAACTCCTCACCCTTCTCCCGCTGGTGCGCCGTACGGCGGACGCCATCAGCCGCGACTACTCCGGCAAAGCCCCCACGAAGGAATGATCACCGCATGACCGACAAGACCGCTCTCACCCCCTCCACCCACACCACCCCGCCCGCGAAGTTCTCGCACGGCGTGAAGAAGGGGAACATCCTCCAGGTCGCCGGCCAGGTCGGCTTCCTGCCCGCCGAGGACGGCAAGCCCCCGACGCCCGCCGGGCCCACCCTGCGCGAGCAGACCCTCCAGACCCTCGCCAACGTCAAGGCGATCCTCGAAGAGGGCGGCTCCGGCTGGGACGACGCGATGATGATCCGCGTCTACCTCACCGACGTCGACCACTTCGCCGAGATGAACCAGATCTACAACCAGTACTTCGAGGAGCAGGGCCTCACCGCGCCCCCCGCCGCCCGCACGACGGTCTACGTCGGTCTGCCGGCCGGACTCCTCATCGAGATCGACGTCCTCGCCGTTCTCGGCTGACGTCTCTCGCCGGGCTCACGCCCGTCCGACTCCCGCACCCCGTACGTCATCACGGTGCGGCGCCCCCGATCCAGGAGGCGCCGCACCGCGATCCCCCCTGCCCGAAAGCACGATGGACTTACGAAATCGAGGCCCCCCGCCCATGTCGTCGTATCCGCTCGCCGCGACAGCCCCCGAGACGCCACCGCACACCGGCGGCCTCCTGACCCTCATCGACGGCACGGCCGGACTGCTCACGGTCGCCGCACTCGGAATCGCGCTCCTCCTCTTCCTGATCATCAAGGTCAGACTTCAGCCGTTCGTCGCCCTGCTCGCCGTCTCCATAGCCGTCGGTCTCGCCGCCGGACTCTCCGTCACGGAACTGTTCGGCACGGTCCAGAAGTCCGACGCGGTCTCCGTCATCGAGTCCGGCATGGGCGGCATCCTCGGCCACGTCGCGATCATCATCGGCCTCGGCACCATGCTCGGCGCCATCCTCGAAGTCAGCGGCGGGGCCGAGGTTCTCGCGACCCGCCTGCTCAACCTCTTCGGCGAGAAGCGCGCCCCGCTCGCGATGGGCCTGACCGGCCTCATCTTCGGCATCCCGGTCTTCTTCGACGTCGGCATCTTCGTCCTCGCGCCGCTCGTCTACGCCGCCGCCAAGCGCTCCGGCAAGTCGATCCTGCTCTACTGCCTGCCGCTGCTCGCCGGCCTGTCGATGACCCACGCGTTCCTGCCGCCGCACCCCGGCCCGGTCGCCGCCGCCGGACTGCTGCACGTGCAGCTCGGCTGGGTCCTGCTGATGGGCATCATCTGCGGCGTCCCCTCCGTCCTCGCCGCCTGGGTCTACGCAGCCTGGATCGGCCGGCGCATCTTCGTCCCCGTGCCGCAGGACATGGTCGAGGCGGCCGAGGAGGCCAAGCAGGCCGTCGTCGAGGAGCAGCGCGCACAGGGCGTCGACCCGCGCGAGGAGCCCGTCCCGCTCGGCACGGTCGTCGGCATCATCGGTACGCCGCTGGTGCTGATCCTCGCCGCCACCTTCTCCTCGATCGTGCTCGACCCGTCCACCCCGCGCTCGGTCATCGAGTTCTTCGGCAGCCCGTTCGTGGCCCTCACGATCGCCCTGCTGCTCGCCTACTACCTGCTCGGCATCCGGCGCGGCTGGTCGCGCAAGTCCTTGGAGACCGTGTCGACTTCGTCCCTCAAGCCGGTCGGCAACATCCTGCTGGTGGTCGGCGCGGGCGGCATCTTCGGCGCCGTGCTGAAGGCGAGCGGAGTCGCCCAGGCCCTCTCGGACACCTTCCACGACGTCGGCCTGCCGATCATCGTCCTGGCCTATCTGATCTCCCTGGTGCTGCGGGTCGCGCAGGGCTCGGCGACGGTCGCGATCGTCACCACGGCCGGCATCGTGGCGCCGCTCCTCACCGAGGGGGACCACTCCCAGGCCTTCGTGGCGCTCGTCATCATGGCGATCTCGGCGGGCTCCATCTTCGCCTCGCACGTGAATGACGGCGGCTTCTGGATGGTCGCCAAGTACTTCGGCATCAGCGAGCGCGACACCCTGCGGACCTGGACCGTTCTCGAATCGGTGCTGTCCGTCGCGGGGTTCGCGGTGGCCGCGGTGGTCAGCCTGTTCGTGTAGGGGGGACGGGCGTCCCCGTGTAACAGAGGCATAGCTAAGTAGGGGCTGGCTGTGTCCGGCACAGGATCTTCGACCATACTTCCGGCTGTGGAGCAGCGCATAGGTTCGAAGAGCCAGCCCCTGGACGCCGCCGCGGTGAACCCGGCGTACATCCCCGGGCTTACGTCACCCGTGCCCGCGGAACCGAAGGACGCGGTCGAGGAGACCGGGGAGGCGGCCGCGGAGGAGACACCCTCCGCGGCGGCCTCCGACCCGGCGGCCTCCGACGACGCGGTGTCCGACGAGGCGCCCGCCGACGCGGACCCCGAGGACGCCGGGGCCGGGGCGGAGTCCGACTCCGGAGCGGAGCCGGACGCCGCGACCGACGAGGAGGCCGACGCCGTACCGGAGGGCCCCGTCTTCGAGGCCTCCGACCGACGGGCCTCGATCAGAGCCGACCACGGCGGCGTCCGCCTGCGTCTGGACGACCAGGAGGCGGAGTTCCGCTGGGACGAGATCGGCGCCGTCGAGACGGAGTCGCCCCGCTTCGGCAAGCGGTTCACGGTCACGGTGCACACGCCGGACGCCCGCTGGTACCCCATCGAGATCGAGGCCGCGGCCCGTTCCCGCTTCAAGGAGTGGGAGGAGCAGCTCGACGCCGTACTGGACACGTACTTCGAGGACGGTGCCGAGGCCGAAGCCGAACCGGAAGCGGTGGAGGCGGAGTTGGATGCCTCCGAGGTGGCGGACTCCGAGGTGACGGACTCCGAGGTGACGGACTCCGAGGTGGCGGACTCCGAGGTGGCGGACTCCGCGTCGGAGACCGCCGGAAAGCCTGCCGACGAGGCCGAAAAGCGTTAGCCGGTACGGGGATCCGCGCGCCCGGTCGGTCCGGCCGCGCGGATCCCCGGCCACCGGCCGGACCGTGCCCTAGACGCAGTACTGCGCCGCCTTGCCGATCGACCGGTACATGCAGTCGGCGTTCTCCAGGAGTTGGAGCACCGCGTCCCGGTTGCGGGAGGTCTCGCGCTCGATGACCTCGTCGGGCGGGTAGAAGCCGCCGCCCGAACTGGACGTCGGATACATCTCGAAGGTGAAGTCGAAGATCTTCTGGGTGCCCCAGAGGTAGTCGTCGATGGAGCCGTCCGTGATGTACAGGTCGCTCGACTGCTCGGCGGTGTAGCCGTTGCTCGCGGCCATCTTCTGCCCGACGGTCCTGAAGGCGTCCCGGTCGTCCGCCGTCATGCCCGTCGCGGTGTCCGAGTAGGTGTACCCGAACGGCCACAGCACCAGTTCGCTGTACGTGTGGAAGTCGATCCCGGCGGTGATCTGCTGCTTGCCGCCGACGACCCGGCCGCGGACGAAGTCGGCCACCACCTTCACCTCGGGCGCCGACTCGGCGGACGCGCCCCGGTAGGTCTCCGAGGACTTGGAGCCCGAAGAGCCGCCGCAGCAGCCCCACTTGTAGTTCCAGTTGCGGTTCAGGTCCGTACCGACGTACGAGGAACCGGCGTTGGGCTGCCGGTTCTTGCGCCACGAGCGGTAGGAGCCGGTCGCGATGTCGTACTCGCCGCCGTCCGGGTTGAGGTCCGGGACGATCCAGATCTCGCGGTTGTTCACCATGTTCGTCACGCGCGCGTCGCCGCCGTAGCCGGCCCCGAGTTCACGCAGCAGATACAGGGCCATCTCCACCGTGAGGTGCTCGCGGGCGTGCTGGTGGAAGGTGAGGAGGACCTCGGGCTCGTTCTCGTCCGTGCCGACGTTGTCGCTGACCTTGACGGCGATGATGTCGCGGCCCTGGTAGGACCGGCCGATCACCCGCTTGCTCATGATGTTCGGGTAGGCCGCGAGCCGCTGGTCGATCTCGGCGTTCGCCTCGGCGTAGTTGTGGTACTTCGCGTCGGCCGTCGGGAAGTCGAAGAGGCGGGTGCCGCCGGCTCCGGCGGCGCGGTCGGGTGCCGCGCCCAGCGGGGAGACGGTGTACCCCTGGCGGCGCAGCGCGGTGATCTGGTCGGCGCGGCCCGAGACGACGACGGTCTCCTCGTCGGACTCGTCCACGGTGACCCCGGAGCGCTGGATCGCCGTACGGGACACCGGAGTCGAGGCCTGCTGGATCTCGTACTGGCGGATGTCGTCGGGGGAGGCCGCGGGGGTCCGCGCGCCGTTCGCGGTGGCGTCGGTGGCGGTGGCGGTGAGGGGGGCCGCGAGGGCGAGGGCCGCGAGGACGGCGAGTGCGGCGGTGCGCCGTCCGCCTCTTCGCGTTCCGTGGGGGCTGCCGCGGCCGCGTGTGCGAAGTCGCATGAAATCTCCTGGATTCTCCTGGAATTCCGGTGTCTCTCCGGAATGGTGGAGTGGAGCGGGGGGTGGTCCATGGCGACGTGCCGGTGCGGATGTCGGGCTCATCGTGCGGCTGTGGCATGAGCAGGTCAAGAGATGCCCATGTGCGGGTGACGGGAACCGGCCGCGGGGCCGGAGCCGTCGGAGGGTCATCCGGGCGCCCCGCCCGAGGTGCGGGCTCTGGTACCGCGCTGTGCACATCGCGTGGCGATCGGCCTACGCGCCCTTGTGCCCGCCCCCGCCTTTGCGCTTTCTTGAACCGCATGACGGAGACCACCGACACGTCAGCGCCAGGGGAGACCGGCCCGGCCGTCTCCCGCCCCCGCAGGTCCAGTTGGAGGTACATCGGGCCCGGCATCGTCGTCGCGGCGACCGGCGTCGGGGCGGGAGACCTCGTCGCGACGCTGATCGCGGGCAGCAGCTTCGGCTACACCCTGTTGTGGGCCGCCGTCATCGGCTGCCTGGTCAAGATCTCGCTGGCCGAGGCGGCGGGCCGCTGGCACCTGTCCACCGGCCGCACCCTCTTCGACGGCTGGGCGAGCCTCGGCCGCTGGACCACGTACTTCTTCGTCGTCTACGTGGTCGTCTGGGGCTTCGTCTACGGCGCCGCCGCGATGTCGTCGAGCGCGCTGCCGCTCCAGGCGCTGTTCCCCGGTGTCATGGACCTCCAGTGGTGGGGCGTCGCCTGCGGGCTGGTCGGCCTCGTCTTCGTCTGGTTCAACAAGTACGCGGTCTTCGAGAAGGTCATGACCGTCCTGGTGGGCGTCATGTTCGTGGTGACGGTGTACCTGGCGATCCGGGTCACGCCGAACCTGCCGGAGGCCTTCGCGGGCCTGCTGCCCGTCCTGCCCGACGAGAAGGACTCCGTCCTCAACACCCTCGGCCTGATCGGCGGGGTCGGCGGCACCATCACGCTGGCCGCCTACGGCTACTGGGTCAACGCCAAGGGCTGGACCGACACCGGCTGGATGAAGGTCATGCGGCTCGACAACCGCGTCGCCTACGCCACCACGGGCATCTTCGTGATCGCGATGCTCTTCGTCGGCGCGGAGATGCTCCACTCCTCCCACGTGGCCATCGCGAGCGGCGACAAGGGCCTGATCCAGCTCGGCGACATCCTGGCCGCCGAATACGGCACGGCGACCGCGAAGTTCTTCCTCATCGGGTTCTTCGCCACCTCGTTCACCTCGCTCATCGGGGTGTGGCACGGCGTGAGCCTGATGTTCGCGGACTTCGTCGCGCACTACCGCGGCGGCGGCCGGGAAGGGGACGAGGAGGTCGCGGCGGGCCGGCACGACCGCTCCTGGGCCTTCCGCGGCTACCTCCTGTGGCTGACCTTCCCGCCGATCGTCCTCCTCTTCCAGGGCCAGCCGTTCCGCCTGGTCATCCTGTACGGGGTGCTGGGCGCGGCCTTTCTGCCCTTCCTCGCGCTGACCCTGCTCCGCCTCCTCAACTCCGCCCGCACGCCCCGCGAATGGCGCAACGGGCCGCTGAGCAACGCCATGCTCGTGATCGCGGGCGTGCTGTTCCTGGTCCTGTGCGTCAAGCAGGTCTGGGACCAGCCGTGGGCGGAGTTCTTCTAGGCAGCCGCTACGAGAGGCCCGGCCACTTCGCGCTGGTCGCGATCGCCCGCAGCTCGGAGAGCGACAGGGCCGGGGCCGTCCGGGTGGCCGCCGCGTCCTGCCGGTCGGCGTTGAAGGCGGAGACCACCACACGCAGCCCGTCCGGCCGGATGGTGTCGGCGGTCCACATCACCACCCCGGCGCCGCCCTTCTCGCCGGGGGCCTTCTTCGTGACGACCTTCGTGCCGTCGGGCAGGGTCTCGGCGCCGCCGAACAGCTGGCCCTCCACGTCGCCCATGTTCGGCTGAACGTTGATCTGTACGAGGCTGCGGCCCTTGCCGTCGTCGACGATCACCCAGGCGTACTCCTGGTCGTCGGCTCCTCGCGACGTCACGGTGACGTCCGCGGGGAGGAGCGAGACCAGGTCGTCCAGGACGGCCTCGCCGTCGGCCGCCGGGTGCGGTGTCGTCGTGGGCGCCGCCGGTTCGGACGGCTTCGGCATCAGGTCGGCCGCGGTCTGCCACACGGCGGCCGTCGCGGCCTTCTTCAACCGGGCGGGCGACAGCGGGGGTTGTGGGCGGGTGACGGGGCTGTCCTTCTCGGCGGCGGCGTTCCACTCGGAGACGTTCACCTGCCGGCCCGTCGGCGAAAGGAGCTGGGCGTACCAGTACTTCGTGTCGGCGCGCCGGTCCGGGTACTCGTAGCCCTGGAAGATCATCAGGCGTGAGCCGTCCTTCAGCGTGCTCGTGTGGCACGCGTCGTACTTCGCCGTGCTCTTGTCCGGGCAGGTGACCGCCTCCCCGGCCTCCGGGCTCGCGGGGTCCACCAGGTTCACCGCGACCGAGACGGCCGCCTTGCCGTGTCCGTCGTCGTGGACGGCGTACGCGTACGGGCCCAGCGGATGATCGGTCGGGCGGCCCGCCTCTTCGCTGAAGCTGCCCTTGGGGAGCGTCTTTTCGAGGGCGCGGATCATGTCGGCGGCCGACATCCGGCCGTGCTTCTCCGTACCGGCCTTCGAGGTGGCCGCGGCCGCCGGTGCCCGTCCGTCGTCCGTACCGGGCATCAGCAACGCCCCGCCGACCCCGACGAGCGCGAGGCCGGCCACGCTCCCGGTCACCGCGATCCGGCGCCGCGACCGCAGCCGGCGGCCCCGCGCCTCGCCCTTCGCGGCCAGCGCCCGCCGGTCGGGGTCGAACCCGTTGCCGGCCCGGTGCAGGGCATTGCCGAGCCGTTCCTCGAGGAGGTCGTCGGCGGGAGAGTCGTCGAGGGGCATGGGGAACCACCCTTTCTGGTGAAGGTGAGGAAGCGGGGGAGGAGAAGGGGCGCGGGACGGTCCGCTCAGGGGGCCGCGTGTTCGCTGAGGCTGCCGCCCAGGACCGTGCGGAGCCGGGCCAGCGCCCGGACGCTGCGGGTGCGGACGGCGGCCGAGCTGGTGCGCATCACCTCGGCCGTCTCCTCGACGCTGCGGTCCTCCCAGTAGCGCAGGACGACCACCGCCCGGTCCTTCGGCGGCAGCCCGCGGAGCGCCTCGACGAGGGTGAGCCGCAGCGGGGTGTCGCCGCCGGCGGCGGCCGGGTCGGCAAGGTCGGGGAACACGTCGGTCGCGCGTTCCGAGCTGCTGCGTAACCGCCGGTGCGCGAGGAACGTACGGGTCAGCACGGTCTGCGCGTACGCCGCCGGGTTGTCACTGCGTGACACCCGCCCCCAGCTGACGTACATCCGCCCGAGCGCCTCCTGCACGAGATCCTCGGCCAGATGGACGTCCCCGCCGGTCAGCAGACAGGCGGACCGGTACAGATGCCCGGCCCGGGCACCGGCGAACTCCGCATACCCGTCCCCCTGAACCTTCCTCATCCGACTCCCCCGGGTGACCGTGAACTCGACGCCGTCACTTACTTGATGCGCCGGGCCCCGGAAATGTTTCACCCCGCCCCCCACGGATGCGGGGAGCGGGGTGAAGGGGAAGGGGGGTGCGTCAGGGGTGTCGGGCGGTGGGGGCGGGGTTACATCGCGTGGACGTGCGGGCCGACCGCGTTGGACCAGGCGTTGCCCGCCGACGCGTCCCAGTTCGTGGACCAGGTCATCGCGCCGCGCAGACCCGGGTAGGTCTTGGAGGGCTTGAACGAGCCGCAGTTGGTGCCCTTGGCCAGGCAGTCGAGGGCGTTGTTCACGATGGTCGGGGAGACGTAGCCGCTGCCCGCGCCGCTGGTGGAGGCGGGGAGGCCGAGGCCGACCTGCGAGGGGGCGAGGCCGCCTTCGAGCTGGATGCAGGCGAGCGCCGTCAGGAAGTCGACCGAGCCCTGCGAGTACACCTTGCCGTCGCAGCCGAGCATCGAACCGCTGTTGTAGTACTGCATGTTGACGACGGTGAGGATGTCCTTGATGTTCAGGGCCGTCTGGAAGTACCCGTTCGACGTGGACTGCATGTCGATCGTCTGCGGGGCCATCGTGATGACCAGGGACGCGCCGGCCTTCGCGGACAGGGACCGCAGCGCCTGGGACATGTAGGTCGCGTTGAGACCGTTCTCCAGGTCGATGTCGACGCCGTCGAAGCCGTACGTCTGCATCAGCGAGTAGACCGAGTTGGCGAAGTTCGTGGCCGACGCGGAGTCGCTCACCGAGATCGTGCCGTTCTGGCCGCCGATCGAGATGATGACCTTCTTGCCCGCGGCCTGCTTGGCCTTGATGTCGGCCTTGAACTGGTCGACGGTGTAACCGCCGAGGCCGGCCGAGTCGAGGGTGAAGCTCACCGCGCCGGGCGTGGTCGTGGCGTCCGCGAAGGCGACCGCGATGATGTCGTACTGCGACTGCACGGCGGAGAGCTTCTGGACGGTCGCGCCGTTGTTGAAGTTCTGCCAGTAGCCGGTCACGGCGTGCGCGGGCACGCCGCCTCCGCCACCGCCGCCACCCGAGGACGCGGTGGTCGTCCCGGTGACCGCCGACGACTTGGCCGACTCACCGGCCGCGTTCGTGGCCGTGACCTGGAACGAGTACGCCGTCGAGGCGGCGAGTCCGGAGACGGTCGCGGACGTCCCGGTCACCGACTGGACCTTGGAGCCGCCCCGGTAGACGTTGTAGCCGGTCGCGCCCGACACCGTGCTCCAGGCGAGGGAGACGGACGACGAGGTCGTGGAGGACACGCCCAGACCGCCGGGGGCCGCCGGGACCGTCGGAGCCGGGTCACCGCCCCCGCCGCCGTCGGGGCCGAGCACCGAGAGGTCGTCCGCGAAGTAGGCGGCCTGTCCGTACCAGCCGTGCGTGTAGACCGTCACCGACGTGGTCGAGGCACCCGTGGTGAAGGTGGTCTTCAGCTGCTTCCAGGACGAGGAGTCCGGCGTCCACGTCGACACGTCCGTGGTGCCCGTGCCCGTCGCGCCGAGGTAGGAGTAGCCCCCCTGCACCCACGCGCTGAGCGTGTACGTCGAGTTGGGCTTGACAGCGACCGACTGGGTGCACTGCGCGTTGTCCTGCCCGGCGGGCGTGGCCTTCAGCGCCGCCGAGCCGCCGTGCACCGGCGAGGAGACGGTCGCGCCACTGCCCGCCGAACAGGTCCAGCTGCTGAGGCCGGACTCGTAGCCGCCGTTCTTGGCGTTGTTGACGTCCGCGGCCTGGGCCTGGCCGGCCAGACCGGTGAGGGAGAGGACGGATGCGGTGACGGCGGCGGCGAGGGTGCCCGCCCATCTCCGCCTGGGCATTCTGGTGACGCGGTCCACTGGGTCCTCCGGGGGAGAGGTGGGGGAGGGGGATCGGAACGGTGGCCACCGCCGGTGGATACAAGTTGGTCCAGACCAATCCGGTTGTCAAGACCTCTGGAGCGCTCAACACCCCTGTCAGGGCCTTGAGTTGCCCCACGCGCGTCTTACTCTCCGTTGATCACTCCCGCACCTTCGGTGAGATGATCTCGTTGATTCGGTGTTGAGCGGGCCATGCCGTGGATATGGTGCTGATGCAAGAGGACGTCACCGTGACGATCTGAGGCCGTTCGAGGTCGTCCGTGATGCTCCATGGCGATAAAAAGGGGCGATCTGAGGCGGTGGTTGACCACCCCGCCCCAGCGAACGGGGTGTGTGCAGCGTGCCGACCGCGATAGCCGTCACCAGTCCCGACCTGGTGCTCCCACCGCACGACCGGCAGACCCCGCCCGCGGTCGTCCAGCCCCTGGACACCCTGGAGGACTCCCTCACCGGGATGCACGCCCTCATCGAGCAGCACGGATACGTCATCGCCCTGTACCCGTCCTCCGCCGAGGGCGCGGTCACCCAGCGGCTGCGCACGGTCCGCTCCGTCCTGGAGAGCGACCGCATCGCGCTCCTCGGACTCGATCTCCCGCCGCTCGGAATCGCCCTGCTGGCCCAGCAGTTGCGCCAGCTGTCCGTCTGTGACTTCAGCCCCGGCGTGCTGGCCTCCGCCGCCCGGCTGCTCGCGCACTACATCTACGCGGGCGCCCTGCTCGGCTCGGTCGCCAAGCTCGACCGCGTCCCGGTCACCCTCAGTTCGCACGCCAAGTCGTGGGTGCCGGGCGCCCAGTTCGCGGTTCTCGCCAACCCGCGCCCCGAGATCGTCAGAGTCGGCCAACAGGAGCTTTCAGGACCGGAGTTCGGCACCCGACTGCTCTCGGCGGCGGGGCAGGCGCCCTCCGACTGGGTCACCGAGACCCTCGCCCCCGCCTGGCGCGTCCAGGGCGCCGCGACCGTCCCGCTGCCCGCCGAATCGGCCCGCTGGTGGGGGACGTCACGCCTCGTCGAGTTCGCCGCCGGACTGTACGACGTCTCCGTGCTCTACCAGCTCGTCTCGTCCGTCCGGCGCGAGCAGTGCCACTGGTGCGGCCTCGAACTCATCGGTGACCGCTGCGGGTTCTGCGCCGCGCCCCTGCCACCACCCTCCGCCCAGGAGCTTCCGGCCACCGTCGTCCGGGCATCCTCCTCGGTACGCGCACTGCCCCGGGGCGCCACCTAGGCCCCTCCGCACCACCGGGCACATCCGAACAGCACCAGGCACCACCGCACGACCCCGCCGTCCCCCGCAGATCGAGGTTGTCCGGAGCATGCTGCAGCACCCCGGGGCACACCCCCCGGCACCTTGGCAGAACAGACAGCTCGGTCCCGTCCCCGGTCCCGCTCCACGAGGTGAGATTCAGTGAACTCGCGCCAGCGCCGCGGCGTCATCCTGCTGGTCCTCTCGGTCCTGTGCGCCCTCGGCGCCTTCGCCGGAGTCCTCTCGGTGATCCGCGACGTGAACTCCAAGGTCGGCCCGGAGGTCACGGCGTACCGCCTGAAGGACGACATCGCTCCCTACAAGGAGCTGACGGCCGACCAGTTCGAGAAGATCTCGATGCCCGAGCGGTGGCTGTCGTCCACCGCCGTCACCAGCCTCTCCCAGATCCGCGGCAAGATCGCCGTCACCCAGCTGGAGAAGGGCTCGCTGCTTCAGGCCGACATGATCGTCGAGCGGCCCCGACTGGCCGCCGGGCAGCAGGAGATCGCCATCATGATCGACGCCGCGACCGGCGTCGCGGGCAAGATCAACCCCGGCTCGCGGGTCAACATCTACGCCACCTTCAAGGCCGAGAACGACAAGGGCGTCGACCAGTCCAAGGTGATCGTCGAGAACGCCCGGGTCATCGACGTCGGCAAACTCACCGCGCTCGACCCCGGCCAGTCCAGCTCCGACCGGCGCAACAACGCCAACCAGGCCGTCCCCATCACCTTCGCGCTCGGCACCGCCGACGCCCAACGCGTCGCGTACGCGGAGTCGTTCGCCGAACACGTCCGGCTCGCCCTGGTCGCGGGAGGCTCCGACGCGGCCGTCGCACCCGGCGACCGTACGTACACCCTCGACGAGGACAAGTAGGAGGCCGCGCATGACGTCCATGCCCACGGGGCGCTGCCGGAGTCCCCACCCGAGGTTCCCGCGTACGACCGATCCGGCGCCGGCGTCCCGTACGCACGCCGCCGGGGTCCGCCGACCCGGAGTACCCCGTGTCGACGAGGAGCTGGGCCGATGACCGTCCGCATCCTCTCCGCCGTCGGCGACATCGACTCCGCCCGCGCGCTCACCACCCTGCTGAGCCAGCTCGCCGACGCCGAACCCGCCCCGCCGGTCGCCGACTCCACCGCCCTGCTCGACATGCTGGCACGGCTGGCCGCCGAATCCCTGGACGAACTGCCCGAAGTGGTGCTCGTCCACGAACGCATCGGTCCCGTACCGGCGTTGGACCTGATCCGCGACCTGGTGATGCGCTTCCCCGCCGTCGGTGTCGTCCTCATCACCGCCGACACCAGCACCGGCGTCCTGACGGCCGCCATGGACTCCGGCGCCCGCGGCATCATCGGCCTGCCCCTCGGCTACGACGCCCTCGCCGAACGCGTCCAGGCCGCCGCCTCCTGGTCCGCCGGCATGCGCCGCCACCTGCACAGCGGCGCACCCGCCCTGTACACGGGCCCCGGCGGCACCGTCGTCACCGTGACCGGCGCCAAGGGCGGAGTCGGCGCGACCGTCACCGCCGTCCAACTCGCCCTCGCGGCACAGGCGTCCGGCCGCAACGTCGCACTGCTCGACCTGGACCTCCAGTCCGGCGACGTGGCGTCCTACCTCGACGTGCAGTTCCGGCGCTCGGTGGCCGACCTCGCCGCCATCACCGACATCAACCCGCGCGTCCTCCAGGACGCCGTCTACACCCACGACAGCGGCGTCGCCCTGCTGCTCGCCCCCGCCGAGGGCGAACGCGGCGAGGAGGTCACCGACCGGGTGGCCCGCCAGGTCCTCGGCGCGCTCCGCTCCCGCCATGACGTGGTGGTCGTCGACTGCGGCTCCCAGATGAACTCGGCGACCGCCGCCGCTGTCGAACTGGCCGACGTGGCACTGCTGTTGGTCACCCCCGACGTCGTCGCCGTCCGCGCGGCCAAGCGCATGGTGCGCATGTGGGACCGCCTCCAGATCCGCAAGGCGGAGGAGACCACCACGGTCGTCAACCGCTTCGCCCGCGGTACGGAGATCCAGCCGTCCCTCGTCGAACGCGTCACCGGCACCAAGGTCGCCCGCGCCTGTGTCCCCGCCGCCTTCAAGGAACTCCAGGCCGTCGTCGACGCGGGCCGGCTCCAGGACCTGGACGCCCGCTCGACCGTCAAGCAGGCCCTGTGGACGCTGGCCGGCGAGCTGGGGCTCGTGGTCCCGCAGGAGGGCGGGGCCGGCGGCCGACGGCGCAAGGCACCGGTGGCCGACCGCGGCGCGATCGGCCTGCGCCGCCGGGGCGGCGACCGGGGAGCCGTCACCCTCGAGTTCGCCGGTATGTTCCCGCTGCTGCTCGTCGTCATGACGATCCTGTGGCAGTGCGTGCTGTACGGCTACTCGTACTCCCTCGCCGGCAACGCGGCCGACGAGGCGGCACGGGCCGCGACCGCCGCGTACGCGGTGAACGGCGACGTCGGCGGCGCCTGCGCGGCGGCGGGCGACCAGCACCTCCCCGGCGCATGGCAGGGCGCGGACATCGGCTGCGCCCCGGCCGGCTCGGTCATGAAGGCCACCGTCGACGTCGACGTGCCGCTGTTCTTCCCCGGCTTCGACGCGGGCTTCCACGTGAAGGGCACAGCGGGCGCGGCACTGGAAGGGGACGACGGATGAGGACGTTCCTGCGACGAACACCGCTCCTCCGGCCGGGATTTGGCCGCGGACTCCGGCACGGGCGGCACGAACCGGGCGGCACCCGTCCGACCCGCGCGCCGCGCGGCGGTGGATGCCGGGGCGGGAGCGGCCGTACGGCGACCGGCCGTCGTGCCGCCGACGGGCCCCGTGCCGCGGGAGCCGGCAGGGACGAGAACGCCCCCGCCGCCCCCGCGACACGCGCCGTCCTGGCGCCCCGCACCGCCCACCGGACCTCTGCCGCGAGCGGGCCCCCTGCCGCGAACGCCGATCGCCGCACCCGCCGCGTCACCCGCCGCCTCCGTGACGACCGGGGCGTCTCCATCCTGGAGTTCACCGGATTCCTGCCCATCCTGCTGCTCATCGGGATGGCGACGATCCAGCTCGGCCTCATCGGGTACGGGGCCAACCAGGCCGGCTCCGGGGCTCGGGCCGCCGCGCGCGTCGCCTCCCAGGGCGGCGACGGCGCCGCCGCCGGACAGGCCGCCGTCAGCGGCTGGCTCGACCCGCAGGTCGCGCCCGCCCAGGGGGCCGACCTCACCACCGCGACCGTCACGGTCCACGTCCCGGGCCTCATCCCCCTGTTCGGCGGCTACGACCTGACCCGCCAGGCCACCATGCCCACCGACGACTGACCGGGAGGAGCCGACACCATGAGCCTGCGTTCCCGCATCGCGACCCCCGACGAGGGGGGACCCGCCCGTGAGGACGGACACCTCGTCGCCGTCTACCGCGCGAAACTCCTCGAGGAGATCGACCTCGCGGAGATGTCCAGCCTGGCCGCGGCCGAACGCCGCGTCCGCCTCGAACGCGTCCTCGGCCACATCATCAGCCGCGAGGGCCCGGTCCTCTCCTCCGCCGAACGCTCGCAGCTGATCCGCCGGGTCGTCGACGAGGCCCTCGGACTCGGCGTCCTCGAACCGCTCCTCGCCGACGCGTCGATCACCGAGATCATGGTCAACGGCCCCGACTCGATCTTCGTCGAGCGGGCCGGCCGCGTCGAACAGCTGCCGCTGCGCTTCGCCTCCAACGAGCAGCTCATGCAGACCATCGAACGCATCGTCTCCACGGTCAACCGCCGCGTCGACGAGTCCAACCCGATGGTCGACGCCCGCCTGCCCACCGGCGAGCGCGTCAACGTCATCATCCCGCCGCTCGCCCTGACCGGCCCCACCCTCACCATCCGCCGCTTCCCCCGCGCCTACACGCTCCCCGAACTGATCGGCCTCGGCTCCCTCGACGAGCAGATGCTCATGCTGCTCGCGGCCTTCGTCCGAGCCCGCTTCAACGTCATCGTCAGCGGCGGCACCGGCAGCGGCAAGACCACCCTGCTGAACGCGCTCTCCGGACTGATCCCGTCCCACGAGCGCATCATCACCATCGAGGACTCCGCCGAACTCCAGCTCCAGCAGGAGCACGTCATCCGCCTCGAGTCGCGGCCCCCGAACGTGGAGGGCAAGGGCCAGATCACCATTCGCGACCTGGTCCGCAACTCCCTGCGCATGCGACCCGACCGCATCATCGTCGGCGAGGTCCGCGGCGGCGAGACCCTCGACATGCTCCAGGCCATGTCCACCGGCCACGACGGCTCGCTCGCCACCGTCCACGCGAACTCCGCCGAGGACGCTCTGATGCGCCTGCAGACCCTCGGCTCCATGTCCGAGGTCCAGATCCCCTTCGAGGCGCTGAAGGACCAGATCAACTCCGCCGTCGAGGTCGTCGTCCAGCTCTCCCGGCACGCCGACGGCTCCCGCAAGGTCACCGAGATCGCGCTCCTCGTCTCGCACGGCCGCGAACAGTTCCGCGTCAGCCCCGTCACCCGGTTCGTGCCCCGCCCCGTCGGCCCCGACCGGGTCGTCCGGGGCCACTTCGAGCACCTCCCGCTGCCCCGCTCGGTCGCCGAGAAGCTGTACGTCGCCAACGAGCCGCTGCCGCCCGCCTTCGGCGTCGCCGAGGCTATCGACCTCCTCCCCACCCGGCAGGCCATCGGATGACCCCGCCCACCTCCGAAGGGAGGCTGCCATGAACGACCCCGCCCTCCTCGCCCTCGGCGGGACCGTCCTCGGCGGCACACTCGCCGTCGCGGGCGTGCACACCTACGCCTCGGGCCGAGCCCAGCGCCGGGCGCTCGTCGACCGCCTCTCCGGCACCGGCCCACCGCGCACCGGCGCCGGTCGTGTCCGGCACTTCGCGGGCGTGGACCGCAGGCTGCGCCGCACCCGGCTCGGCCGCACGATCCACCTCCGCCTCTCGGCCACCGGACTCGACATCACCGCGGGGGAGTTCTTCACCTACGTCACCGCCGTGGTCGTCGCCCTCTGGCTGATCGCCGCCGCCACCCTCGCCCCCTTCTTCGGCCCGATCGCCGCCGTCCTCGGGGTGTGGAGCGCGGCCATCTTCCTCAACTGGCAGCGCCAGAAACGCATCGAGGCGTTCATCAACCAACTCCCGGACGTGGCGCGTCTGCTGGCGAACGCCACGGCGGCCGGCCTCGCCCTGCGCACGGCACTCGCCATGGCGGCCGAGGAGCTGGAGGCCCCGGCGGGCGAGGAACTCGCGCACGTGGCCGACCAGTTGATGCTGGGCCGGACCATCGACGACGCGCTCGGTGAACTGTCCGAGCGGCTGCCGTCACGCGAACTGATCGTCCTCGTCACCACGCTCGTCCTCGCCAACAAGGCGGGCGGCTCCGTGGTCAACTCCCTGCGCAACCTCACCCAGACGCTGGAGGACCGCAAGGAGACCCGGCGCGAGGTCCGCACGATGCTCTCCGAGGTCAACGCGACCGCCTTCACCGTCCCGTTCCTCGGCATCGGCTCCCTGGTCCTGATCAACTCCTCGAACGAGGGGGCCCTCGCCCGCGTCACCGGCTCCCCGCTCGGCCAGGGCCTCGTGCTGCTGGCCCTCGGCCTCTACACCGTGGGCTTCTTCGTCATCCGCCGGCTCGGCAAGATCGAAGTGTGAGGGAGGGGTCACCATGCTGCCGCTGCTGCTCGCCGTCCTGATGGGCGCGGCCGTCGCCGGCGTCCTCCTGGGCGTCCGGATGATCCGTGCCGACGCCAAGCTCCCCAGCGACCTCCAGCTCGCCCTGGAGGTCGGTGGCACCCGCGTCTCCACGGCGGACTCGGCCGTCGACCGCCTGGGCATGCGCTTCGCGCCGACCGTGCTGCGCCTGATGGGCCCGCGCCGCGTGGACGCCAAGCGCCGCCGCATCGACATGGCGGGCAACCCCGGCGGCCTGACGCTCAGCCGCTACGCGGCCCGCCGCGCGGTGTACGGCATCTTCGGCGTCGTCCTCGGTCTGGTCTTCCTCTCCAACGGCCAGCTCCTGTTCGCCGTGCTCACCCTGGCCTTCGGCCTGGTCGCGGCGGACGCCCTGATCTGGCAGGCGGTCCGCGAACGCAAGGACGTCATCGACCGCACGCTGCCCGACTTCCTGGACGTCCTCGCCGTCGTCGTCTCCGCGGGCCTCGGTTTCCGCCAGGCACTCGACCGGGTCGCCGAGAAGTACGAGGGTCCCTGGGCCGACGAACTGCGCATCACCCTGCGCCAGATGGACATGGGGGTCAGCCGCCGCCAGGCCTTCGACGAACTCCGCAGGCGCAACTCCTCCGAGCAGGTGGCCCAGTTCGTCTCGGCGCTCCAGCAGGGCGAGGAACTCGGCTCGCCGATCGCCGAGACGCTCATCCAGCTCGCCACCGACATGCGCCGCACCGACGCCCAGAACGCCCGCCGCCGGGCCGCCAAGACCATCCCCAAGGCGACGATGGTCACCCTCGTCTTCATGCTCCCCGCGACGATGATCCTCATCGCCACCGGCATGTTCCTCGGCTCGGGAACGAACTTCGGCTCGATCCTGGGGCGCTGATGGACGGCATCCTGCACAGCCTCGCGAAGACCGCCCGCCCGCTCGGGATCGGCCCGCTCTCCCGCGCCGGACGCAACCGCGCACGGGGCACCGGCTACCTCGCCGACGACGTCCCCGCACCCGGCGGCGTCCGCCTCCAGCTCAACGCCCTCCAGGCGCTGTGCCGCCAGGCCTTCGGTGTCCGCCTCGCCGCCATCGCCGTCGGCGCCCCCTTCGCGATGACGAACGCGACGGACGGCCTCGCCCGCTATGCCGTCCTCGCGGCCGCCGTCCTCGGCGTCATGGGCTCCTACGCCATGCTCCGGGACTGGGACCGCTTCGGCCCCCGCCTGCTCGCCCACCCGAGCCTGATGGCCCTGGACCTCGGCTTCGGCGCGATCCTGCTCCTCACCGCGTCCCCGGCCTCGCCCCTCGCCTACGCCACGGTCTGCACCCCGCTCCTCTCCGGCCTCCTCTACGGCTGGCGCGGCGCGGGCGTCTTCACCGGCCTCCAGTTCATCGTGCTCCTCACGGTGTTCCGGGCCTGGGAGCACCGGCCGGGAGCCGGCGCCAACACCCTTCTCGTCGCGGGCTTCTGCGTCGGCGCCGGCATCATCGGGGTCACCCTGCGCAACCTGATGTTCCGCTTCGGCACCGCCAGCCAGGCGCTGTCGGAGGCGACCAGCAGGCTCGCCGTCGCCGAGGCCGTCGAGTCCGAACGAGCACGCCTGGCACGCGAGATGCACGACTCGGTGGCCAAGACCCTGCACGGCCTCGCCCTCGCCGCGGACGCCCTCGCCACCTCCGCGGACGCCGCGGACCCGGAGGAACTGCGACGTCAGGCGACCGTCGTGGCCGGCGCCGCGCGCCGCGCCGCCACCGAGTCCCGCACCCTCCTGTCGGACCTGCGCCGCCATACGGACCTCACGGCCCCGGACACCGACCTTCTGCCCGAACTCCGCTGCCTGGCGGCCGACTTCCAGACCCGGACCCGTATCCCCACCCCGGTACGGCACCGGGGCGAGGCCCCGGTCCTGCCCTGCGCGGCCGCCCACCACGTCCTCGCGATCGTGTCCGAGGCCCTGGAGAACACCCACCGGCATGCCGGCGCCACCCGGGCCGACATCGAACTGGCCGTCACGGAGCACGAGTTCTCGGTACGCGTCCAGGACGACGGAGCGGGCCTCCCCGCGGCCGCCACCCCGGCCCTGCTCGCCACCTGGACGAGATCCGGCCATTTCGGCCTGCTCGGCATGACGGAGCGGGCCGCCTGCGTCGGCGGCCACCTCGCGCTGGACCGGGCCCCACAGGGCGGTGCCGAGATCCGCCTGACCGTCCCTCTCCGCGGGGCGGCACGCCTCGCTCCCCCCACCAACCAAGAGGAGGCCGCACATGCCTGACCAGGCAGTTCCCGGCCCGCCCCTGCGCGTCCTCGTGGCCGACGACAACCCGGTCGTACGGGCCGGACTGACCGCCCTGCTGGAGGCGCACCCCGACACCGTGGTGGTCGCGGCGGCCCGTGACGGCGAGGAGGCACTGGCCTGCGCCGTCCGCCACACACCCGACGTGGTCCTCCTCGACGTCCGCATGCCCGGCACCGACGGCCTCACCGCCCTGCCCGAACTGACCAGGATCGCCCCGGTCATGATGCTCACCTACAGCCGCGAACCCGAGGTCGTGGCGGAGGCCCTGCGCAAGGGCGCGGCCGGCTACCTCGTCCATGGCGAGTTCACGGCGGCCGAACTGATCTCCGCCGTACGGGACGTCCGCGACGGCGTCTCCACTGTCCCGGATTCACTCGGAGCTTCCTACCAACCCGAGCCGTTCTCTTCGCACCTGCAACCGCATGTGGGACAGTCGTCGGAGGCTCGGCCCGCAGTGGCGGCGGGACTTCACCGCCGTGCTCCCAACCATCCGGATTTCGGCCTGAGTTCAAGGGAGGTGGAGGTGATGGACCTCATCGCCGCCGGCATGAACAACCGCCAGATCGCCGCCACCTGCTTCATCACCGAGAAGACCGTCAAGAACCACATCAACCGTATCTTCGCGAAGCTGCACAGTTCCTCGCGCAGCGAAGCGATAGCCCACTGGCTGGGCACGGCCCGCGAGGGGTGGGGCCGATGACTCCCCGGACCGGAAGTTGGGCCCCTGGGCCCACCCGGAGTAAGGGCCTTCTCACGTACGGTGCACGGGTCGTTAGTGGCGTCGGGTGGGAGGGCAGTGCTGATGAGCAGGTTCGCCATGTGGACACGAACCGTGATCTCCCGCATGCGGGACACGAACCGGGACGCGGGAGCGGGGTTCGTGGAGTACGCGGGGTTGATGATCATCATCGCGGGGATCTTCACGTTGATCGACAGCCTGGGGCTCGACGGACTGATCTCGACAGCGATCCTCAACGCGGTTCAGGACGTCATCGGCGGCTGATCCGTCTCCGGACACGAGGGGACAGGGGACAGACTCTCCCCATCTACATCTGGCTGACCGGCATCCTGCTCTTCGCCGCGTTCGCCTTCTTCGCCTTCGCCCAAGCAGCGTCCGCCCGCAATGGAGCTCAATCTGCGGCGGACGCTGCGGCGTTGGCCGCCGCGCAGGACGCGCGGGACGAGTTGGTGGACCGTCTGACGGCTGCTGTCGGCGTGGACGACGACTGGCTGGACTGGCTGAACGGTGACCACCAGCCGGACGGGGCGGGAGCGGGCGCGGCCGCTCAGCAACTGGCGTCCGAGAACGACTCCAGCCTTCAGGGTGTTCAGTTCGTGGTCAAGAACGGTTACCCCGGATTCCAGGCGGACATCCTCACGAACTACACCGTCGGCCACTCGATCATCCCCGGCACTGACGGCATGCATGCGAAGGCCCACGCGGTCGCCGTGATTCAGCCGCGCTGCGATTTCGATCCGGCCGCGGATCCCGAGAAGCCCGTCGAACTCGACTGTGACGGCGAGATCGTGGACATCGACCCCGGAGATTTCAACCCGGACGACCTACCGGACGCGTCGGTGCTGTTCTCCGTGCACCTGGCCGAGTGAGAGGAAGCCGTACCGATGGACTTTCGGCACACCAGGAAGGGCCGTACGGCGCTGAGCGCGGTGGCGATCACGGCTGGGCTGCTCCTCACGGTGGCCGGCTGCGGCGGGGGAGGCGACGGCGATGCGGACAAGGGGACCTCGTCGCCTTCGGCTCCCGCCAAGAGCAGCAGCGACGGCGACAAGGGAGAGACCCAGACGCCTGAGTCCGACCCCGTTCTCGCCGAGGTGAAAGGCGAGAACGGACTCACCCTCGCGGTCACGTCGGCCAAGCGGGACGACGGGGGTTTCCTGACCGTCGAGGGGACGGTCACCAACAACACGGACAACACCTGGATCGCGGCGAACTGGCGCGGCGACGAGCGGGAGTTGTCCAAAAACGGGGCGTCCATCGCCGGCGCGACCCTCATCGATCAAAAGGGCAAGAAGAAGTACCTGATCCTCCGGGACACCTCGGGCCGCTGCCTGTGCACACAGTTCACCGGCGGTGTGCGCCAGGGCGCGACCGCCCAGTGGTTCGCCCAGTTCCCCGCACCCCCCGCCGACACCACCTCCGTCGACTTCCAGGTGGGCGCCATGCCCCCCGCCTCCATCGAGATCTCCGAGGGCTGAGCCATGGCCCTTGCGCCCCGTACCGCCGCGACGACGTTCACGGCCCTCGCCGTACTGGTCACCCTCGGCCTTCCGGGTCCCGCCCACGCCGACGACGACCCCAGTGCCCCGCCCGGCACCGTCACCACCTCCCCGCCCCCCGACGTCGACGCCAACAGCCCCGGGCTCAAGCTCGCCGACGGTGCCACGCTCGCGGCCGCCAAGGTGCTGGACATCAAGTCGGTCGTCGAGGATCTGGGAGGCGAGGAGCGCCGGGAGGACACCAACGCGGACGTGACGTTCGCGCTCCAGGCGGAGGTCCTCTTCCCGAAGGACAGCTCGAAGCTGAACCCGGACGCCCAGTCCCGTATCCAGGCGATCGCGGACGAGATCAAGGCCCAGAACGCCACCACCGTCCGCGTCTTCGGCTTCACCGACAACCTCGGCTCGTACGCGCACGGTCTGAAGCTGTCCAAGAACCGCGCGGAGCAGGTCCACGACCGGCTGGCCGCCGCGCTCGGCTCGTCGGACACGGACATCACGTTCGAGGTGCGGGGCTACAGCGAGGACTACCCGATCGCCGACAACACCTCGGAGCAGGGCCGCCGCAAGAACCGTCGCGTGGAGGTGTCCTTCCCGAGGGGTTCGGCCGACGACTCGTCGTAAAGCGCTTGTCGGGGGAGCGCGACGTCGGTAGGAAGGCGGGATGACGTCACTCGGTGTTGTCTTCCGGCCGCAACTACCCCCCGAGCGCCTGCGTGCCGTGGCGCGCGCGGCCGACGGAGCGGGACTCGACGAACTGTGGCTGTGGGAGGACTGCTTCCTCGAAGGGGGCGTCTCCGCCGCCACGGCCGCCCTCGCCTGGACCGAACGCCTGAAGGTCGGCGTCGGTCTGCTCCCGGTCCCGCTGCGGAACGTCGCGGTCACCGCGATGGAGGCCGCAACCCTGCACAGGCTCTTCCCGGGACGCGCGGCCGTCGCGGTCGGCCACGGCGTCCAGGACTGGATGGAACAGGTCGGAGCACGCGCAGAGTCGCCCCTGACGCTGCTGCGTGAACATCTCGACGCGCTGCGCGCCCTGCTGCACGGCGAACGCGTGTCCAGGGACGGGCGGTACGTGAAGCTGGACGACGTCGCTCTCGACTGGCCGCCCGTCTCGGCGCCCGAGGTCCTCACCGGCGCCACCGGCCCCCGGACGCTCCGGCTCGCCGGGGAGGCCGCCGACGGAACCGTCCTCACCGCCTCGACCACCCCCGACGGCGTACGGCGGGCCCGGGGCCTCATCGAGGAGGGACGGAAGGCGGCAGGCAGGACGGCCGGGCAGCACCGGGTGATCGTCTACCTCCACGCCGCGACCGGGCCCGACGCGGACGCCCGGCTCCGCGCCGAGATGGCCACCAACGGTGAGAACCCCGTGCCGGGACACGGCGCCGCGGGGGACGCGCAGACCGTCGCCGAGGCCGTCCGGCGGGTCGCGGACGCGGGCGCCGACACCGTGGTCCTCCAGCCCACCGCCGACGAACCGGACCCCGAGGGCTTCGTCCGCTTCGCCGCGGAGCAGGTGCGCCCCCTGCTCCCGTAGGCCCCCGAGGCGGGCGAAAATCCGTCGCCGCCGGTCCCGCCCGTTGCGACAATGCGCCCATGAGCAGCACACGTACCTTCGAGGACCTCGTCGCCGAAGCCGAGGCCGCGTCCGTCGACGGCTGGGACTTCTCCTGGTTCGACGGGCGGGCCACCGAGGAGCGGCCCTCGTGGGGATACGCGCGGGCGATGGGAGAGCGGCTGGGCCGCGCCCGCGGCGCCCTCGACATCCAGACCGGTGGCGGCGAGGTGCTGAACTCCGCCCCGAAGCTGCCCACGCTCACCGCCGCCACCGAGGGCTGGCCGCCGAACGTGGCCAAGGCGTCCGCGCTGCTCCACCCCCGCGGGGCCGTGGTCGTCGCGTCCCCGGAGGAGGCCCCGCTGCCGTTCGCGGACGGCGCGTTCGACCTGGTGACGAGCCGGCACCCGGTGGCGACCTACTGGGACGAGATCGCCCGCGTGCTGTGCCCCGGCGGCACCTACTTCTCCCAGCAGGTCGGGCCGGCCAGCGTCTTCGAGCTCGTCGAGTACTTCCTCGGCCCGCTGCCCGAGGAGGTCCGCGCCGGCCGGGACCCGGAGGCCGCCCGCGTCGCCGCCGAGGCCGCCGGGCTCGATGTCGTCGACCTGCGCTCGGAACGGCTGCGCATCGAGTTCCGGGACATCGGTGCCGTCGTCCACTTCCTGCGCAAGGTGATCTGGATGGTCCCCGGATTCACCGTCGAGGCGTACCGCCCCCGGCTGCGCAGCCTGCACGAACAGATCGAGGCGCAGGGCCCGTTCGTCGCGCACAGCAGCCGCTTCCTGATCGAGGCACACAAGCCGGACGGGACTGCCGGACCGCTGGCCGCGGGCACCCTGTAGCCGCGCGGTCGTCCCGCCACCCGCGCGCGAGGACGGTTCGCGGCCCGAGCGCGAGGATTGACCGAAAACACCCCAATGAAGGGCACTCGGTATGAGATGCCCGTCCGGATGACGGACGGGCCGGCGGGGCGGGCGCCGGGTGCCAACCGGCGGATCTGCACAGGGTTTCCACATCGTTATCGAGAGTGGCTCGCCTGGGCTGTTCGCCTGACGTAAGTTCAGTCCAAGGTAATTCGCGTGAGCAAAGCTGCGCGTGTGGCACCGCGCAGTGGAGGGGGCTGCGCGGTGCTGCCTTCGTCGAGTGACGTGACGTCAGCCGTCCTGGACCGCGACCCGTGCGCCGCGCTGCACGCCCCACCGCTCCATGGCCCCGGCCTCCGCCTCCAGGACCGCCCGGGCTCGCGGCCGCGGAAGCCCCACTCGCCCCGGACGCATCGTGCGCACCGCCAGGACCCGTGACGTGCGGTCCAGGTAGGCGACATCGATCGGGAACCGCATCCCCAGGGTGTGCACCGAGTTCGCCGGAGCCAGCAGCAGCGCACCCTCGATCCCGTCGCGCCCGAGCAGTCCGCGTCGCCGGGCGCGCGCCGTCGCCGCCCGCTCCAGCGGCACCGGCTCGGACGTTCGCTCCGTCGTGAAGGTCGTCATGGCTGCGAAGCTAGCGACGGCGTCAAGGGGAGTACGCCACGCCCGTCACCCACCCGGAGTACGTGGCCGCGCATCGGGGTGGTCCCCCTCAATCGGCCCCGAACCCATTGGATCTCCATCGATCCTCCGCGATTCCCTTTGAATCAGCTGGGATCCGGCCATGATCACGCCCGGAATCGATGGTTCCGCGCTCATCGCGGCGTCGTCGGGCGACTCCGGAGAGTAGTTGTGGCACGCGGATGCACGCAGCATCACTTACGAAGGGTTATGGTGGAAACCCCCCCTCGGGCCGGTCCGTCTCCCCCCCACGGACCGGCCCGTTTTTTGTGCCCGCGTCGGTCCGTCCGGCGGGCGCCCCCGTGCGCCCCCGGGGCGGGACGCTGGTGGATGCCGGGGAATCCGGTGACGCAGCGCCGTCCTGTGCGGAGGTTCCGTCCCCGACCTGCCCCTCCCGCGCGGCCGATCGTCTCCCGCTGTGGGCCGGGGCGCCCTCTCGGCGCCGGCTCCCTGTCCCAGGGACCGCCGTCACGAACCTCCCGACGTGGACCCGGAAGGGGCGCCCGAACCCCTCCCCGGGGTTCCGGGCACGGCAAGGGGAGCACGCCGGTCCGCTCCCGTGCCGCACTGTCAGGTCTCTGACACCCCTTGGCGGACCCACTGTTTCGCGGGGGTAGGCTTCGCCCCGGGGGACCGCCATATGGACAGGGACTGTGCTCGGGCGCGCCTGTCCCATCCGCACGGAGGGGCTGACAACACGTGACCTTGCGCGACAACCTGCGCCGACTGCTGGTCAGGTTCTATGCACGCAGGGTGGAAGGCCACCTCGACCACGACCAGGTGCCCAAGCACATCGGGGTCATCATGGACGGCAACCGGCGCTGGGCGAAGGCGGCGGGTTCCACCACCGCCCAGGGCCACCGTGCCGGAGCCGACAAGATCGAGGAGTTCCTCGGCTGGTGCTCCGAGACGGACGTCGAGGTCGTCACCCTGTGGCTGCTGTCCACCGACAACTTCGACCGTCCGCAGGAGGAGCTCGGCCCGCTGCTCGGCATCATCGAGGGCGTCGTCCGCACCCTCGCGGCCGACGGCCGCTGGCGGGTGCATCACGTCGGCACGCCCGACATCCTGCCCTCGCAGATGCAGTCGGCCCTCAAGGAGGCCGAGGAGGCCACCGCCCACGTCGAGGGGATAGTCGTCAACGTCGCCATCGGCTACGGCGGACGGCAGGAGATCGCGGACGCCGTCCGCGCGATGATCCTCGACGCCGACGACAAGGGCACCTCCATGGAGGAACTCGCCGAGGCCGTCGACGTCGACCTGATCGGCAAGCACCTCTACACCGGTGCCCAGCCCGACCCCGACCTGGTGATCCGCACCAGCGGAGAGCAGCGCCTGTCCGGATTCATGCTCTGGCAGACGGCCCACTCCGAGTACTTCTTCTGTGAAGTCTTCTGGCCGGCGTTCCGCAAGGTCGACTTCCTGCGCGCGCTGCGCGACTACGCGGCGCGACACCGCCGCTACGGCGGCTGATTTCCGGGCCCCCCGATGAGGTCGTGGGGGTTCCGGGGGGCGTACGTCATCAGGAGTTAACGCACGCGCCGTCCTGTCCGGCGGCATGGCTTGGCGCGTTCGAGGGCATAACGCTTGCAGGTCGACGCCCGAACCACGGGTGTCGTATCTCAGCGGACGGCACGGGGCCGTCCGCCCGGGAGGCCCTTTGCACCAGCCCGACCGTGCGGTCAGTACGGACGAAGCGGAGGGCCGGTTTTCGGCCCGTGCATCGGTGCCCGAGACCGGTCCAGATCTCCTTCGTCGCTCCCCGACCTCATCCGAGGGGGTACGTCCTTCCGTGGTGACCAGCACTAAGCGCCGCATGCCTGACCGGCGCACCTATGTTCTCGACACCAGCGTCCTGCTGGCCGATCCCAATGCTCTGAGCCGCTTCGACGAGCATGAAGTGGTGCTCCCGATCGTCGTGGTCACGGAGCTGGAGGCCAAGCGGCACCATCCCGAACTCGGCTACTTCGCCCGGCAGGCACTGCGCCTGCTCGACGAGTTCCGGGTCCGGCACGGCCGCCTCGACTCCCCGATCCCGGTCGGGGAACTCGGCGGGACCGTACGCGTCGAGCTCAACCACTCGGACCCCAGCGTCCTGCCCAGCGGGTATCGCCTGGGGGACAACGACTCCCGCATCCTCGCCGTCGCCCGCAATCTCCAGGCCGAGGGATTCGACGTCACCGTCGTCTCGAAGGACCTGCCGCTCAGGATCAAGGCCTCCTCCGTGGGCCTCCTCGCCGAGGAGTACCGCGCGGAGCTGGCCATCACGGGCTCCTCCGGCTGGACCGGAATGTCCGAACTGACCCTGCCGGGCGAGCAGGTGGACATCCTCTTCGAGGAGGGGCACGTCTACGTCCCCGAAGCGGCCGACCTGCCCGTGCACACGGGCCTGACGATCCAGTCGGAGCGTGGCAAGGCCCTCGGCCGCGTCACGGCCGAGGGCAACGTCCGGCTGGTGCGCGGAGACCGGGAGGCGTTCGGCATCAAGGGCCGCAGCGCGGAGCAGCGCATCGCGCTGGATCTGCTGCTCGACCCGGACATCGGGATCCTGTCGATGGGCGGCCGGGCCGGCACCGGCAAGTCCGCGCTCGCGCTCTGCGCGGGCCTGGAGGCCGTCCTCGAACGCCGCCAGCACCAGAAGGTGATGGTCTTCCGGCCGCTGTACGCGGTGGGCGGGCAGGAGCTCGGCTATCTGCCCGGCTCCGAGTCCGAGAAGATGGGCCCCTGGGCCCAGGCGGTGTTCGACACGCTCTCCGCGGTCGCCAGCCGCGAGGTCATCGAGGAGGTCACCGCGCGCGGCATGCTGGAGGTCCTGCCGCTCACCCACATCCGTGGCCGATCCCTGCACGACGCGTTCGTGATCGTGGACGAGGCCCAGTCCCTGGAGCGGAACGTCCTGCTGACGGTGCTGTCCCGGATCGGCGCCAACTCCCGGGTCGTTCTGACCCACGATGTGGCGCAAAGGGACAATCTGCGGGTCGGGCGGTATGACGGAGTGGTCGCCGTCGTCGAGAAGTTGAAGGGCCATCCGCTCTTCGCGCACGTCACGCTGAATCGTTCGGAGAGGTCCCAGATTGCGGCACTCGTGACCGAAATGCTGGAGGACGGGCAGATCTGATCCCGACTGCCCCACCTGGTCAAAGGGTGGTGGATACACCCTGGTTGGCGCCGTCCGGCAAAGGCGAAGGAGCCTAGCCGGGCGGCGTCCTGCTGCGCGCCCGTTTCCTGGAAACACCGGCCGCAAACGAGGTGTGAGCTTTCACACGCGACGGGGAATTGCCTTGCGGCGTCTGGTTACGGCTAGAGTCTCATTCCTGTCAGGCCCCGCATACGACACACCTGTACCCCCAGCGGTACGGCACCACCGGAACCTCAGAACTCCATAAAGCCGTCGTATGCCGCCCGCGCACCACGCGGCGCTCCCCGAGCGGGAGTTGCCCACCGGGCCCGTGCCTCCCGTGACCCCGCAGTTGGGAGGCCAGCGCCGAGGGGCACGATTGCGTCCGCGAGGGTCACCTAAGCGGGCATGCTGGAAGGAAACCGTGTGAGCCGGATTTCGGTCCGGGGATTCGCAGTGGCTTCGGCCACCGCGGTCACCGCCGTTGGAAGCGTCGTCGGAGTTGCCTCTGGCAGCACCGCCCAGCCCTCGATCGACGCCGAGGCGACGGCAAGCGACTCGACCCTCCTCGCGGACATCCCCACGGGTCAGCAGGCCCAGGTGCAGACCGCGTCCCTGACGCAGCAGGCCGACGCTCAGGCCATCGCCGCGGACGCGAGCGCCAAGAAGGACGCGGAGGAATCCGCCCGCAAGCAGGCGGCCGACGACGCCGTGGCCAAGCAGAAGGCCGCGGAGAAGGCTGCGAAGGCCGAGAAGGAGGCCAAGGAGCGCAAGGAAGCGGCGGAGAAGGCCAGCCGTTCCGCGACGCGCGACGCGACCACCTTCAGCGTCCAGTCCTCGTACTCCGTCGCGCAGATCCAGGCGATGGCTCGCCAGATGGTGCCGAGCGGGCAGTTCCAGTGCTTCAGCAACATCGTGAACCACGAGTCCAGCTGGAACTACAAGGCGGTCAACGCCTCCTCCGGTGCCTACGGTCTCTTCCAGGCTCTGCCCGGTTCCAAGATGTCGTCCGTCGGTTCCGACTGGCAGACGAACCCGGCCACACAGATCAAGTGGGGCCTCAACTACATGAACGGCCGGTACGGCAGCCCCTGTGAGGCGTGGTCGTTCTGGCAGGCGAACAGCTGGTACTGAGCCGCACGCAGCACGTCGGGCGCTCAACCTTTCGAAGCCCCTCCCCGTCATAGGGGGAGGGGCTTCAGCCATGTACGGTCGGATCCGACGACTCCAGGGGGGAGTGGTGGGGAGCAACGGGGGAAAAGGACGCATCATGTCGCGAGTACCAGGGTGGCTCGGCAGGCTCGGCGCAGGACTCACCGAGCTGGGAGAGCGGTTGGACGAACGCCGGGCCGAGGTCGAGAAGGAGTCACAGGGCTCCCTCGACCGTGAGGACACGTCCGTAGGGCGTGATCCCGTCGAGGAGCCGGGTGACGCCGTTCCCGATATGCCGGAAACGACCGTTCACCCGGACGACCTGAACGACGCCGAACATCCGGTGCCGGACGTCGAACCGGCCGCGCTGCCGGCTCGGCGCCCCGCCTCAGGGAAGACGTCCGCGCCGGCCGCGTACGTGCTGACGCCCCGTCCGGACCCCGCGCTCGCGGTGCCGTGGGGGGTACGCGTCGCCGCCGAGGCCGGCTGGCGACTGCTGATCCTGGCGGGCACCGTCTGGGTGCTGATGCGCGTCATCAGCGCCGTGCAACTGGTGGTGCTGGCCTTCGTGGCCGCGCTCCTCATCACCGCGCTGCTCCAGCCGACGGTGGCCCGGCTCACGCACCACCGGGTGCCGCGCGGCCTCGCCACCGCGCTCACCGCGATCCTCGGCTTCGTCATCATGGGGCTGATCGGCTGGTTCGTCGTCTGGCAGGTCCAGGAGAACATCGACAACCTCTCCGGCCAGATCCAGGACGGCATCGACGAGCTGCGCAAGTGGCTCCTCAAGGGCCCGTTCCACGTGACGGACAAGCAGATCAACGAGATAGCGAAGAACCTCCGCGAGGCGGTCGGCGCGAACACCGACCAGATCACCTCGGCGGGACTGCAGGGCGTGACGGTCATCGTCGAGGGCCTCACCGGCATCCTCCTCACGATGTTCTCGACGCTCTTCCTGCTCTACGACGGCAAGCGGATCTGGGAGTGGTCGCTCAAGCTCGTCCCGGCCGCCGCCCGTCCCGGAGTCGCGGGCGCGGGCCCGCGCGCCTGGCGCACCCTCACGGCGTACGTGCGCGGCACGGTGATAGTCGCCATGATCGACGCCATCTTCATCGGCCTCGGCATCTACTTCCTCGACGTCCCCATGGCCGTCCCGCTCGCCGTCTTCATCTTCCTCGGCGCGTTCATCCCGCTCGTGGGCGCGGTGATCTCCGGAGCTCTCGCGATCGTCGTCGCCCTCGTCACCCAGGGCGTGTTCACCGCCCTCATGACGCTCGCCGTGGTCCTCGCGGTCCAGCAGATCGAGGGCCATGTCCTGCAGCCGTTCATCCTCGGCCGCGCGGTGCGCGTCCACCCGCTCGCGGTGGTGCTGTCCGTCGCGGCGGGCGGCATGATCGCCGGCATCGGCGGAGCGGTCGTCGCGGTCCCGCTGGTCGCGGTCACCAACACCGTTGTCACGTACCTGCGTTCGTACGCCCATGAGGCGGGCCTGCGGCATTCCCCGGAGCCCCGGGGCGCCACGGCGCTGGACGCGTCGCCCGCGAAGAGCCTCACACCGTAGGCGGTCCCGTGCCGCCCCGACCACCGGAGGCGGCCCGGAAAACGCCCAGGGCCCCGCTCACCGACGTGGTGAGCGGGGCCCTGAGCGTTGTGCGAAGCGAGGACTACTCGGCGAGCACGGCCTCGGCGTCCAGCGTGGCGCCGACGGCCTGGAGGACCGCCGCGATCTTGAACGCCTCCTGGATCGTCTCCCGGTCGACGCCCGCCTTGCGGAGCACCTGCTCGTGCGAGTCGAGGCACTGCCCGCAGCCGTTGACGGCGGAGACGGCGAGCGACCAGAGCTCGAAGTCGACCTTGTCCACGCCCGGGTTGCCGATGACGTTCATCCGCAGACCGGCGCGCAGCGTGCCGTACTCCGGGTCGGAGAGCAGGTGCCGGGTGCGGTAGAAGACGTTGTTCATCGCCATGATCGCGGCGGCCGACTTGGCGGCCGTGTACGCCTCGGGCGACAACCGGGCCTTCGCCTCGGGCTCCAGCTCACGCAGCACGCGCGGCGAACGCGACGCGATCGCGCAGGCCAGCACCGTGCCCCACAGCTGCTGCTCGGGGAGGTCGCTGTTGCCGATCACCGAACCGAGGTTCAGGCGAAGGTCCTTGGCGTAGTCCGGTATGGCGGACTTCAGTTCGTCGAGGGCCATGGAAGATCACTCACCGGCCAGCAGGGCGACCGGGTCGAGGGTGGTCTCGCCCTTGGTCCAGTTGCACGGGCAGAGCTCGTCCGTCTGGAGAGCGTCGAGGACCCGCAGGACCTCCTTGGGGTTACGGCCGACGGAGCCGGCGGTCACCATGGAGAACTGGATCTCGTTGTTCTGGTCGACGATGAAGACGGCACGCTTGGCGAAACCGTCCTCGCCCTCGATGCCGAGGTCACGCATGAGCTCGTGCTTCGAGTCGGCCATCATCGGGAAGGGCAGGTCACGCAGGTCGGCGTGGTCCTTGCGCCAGGCGTGGTGCACGAACTCGGAGTCGCCGGAGAAGCCGAGGACCTGGGCGTCGCGGTCGGCGAACTCGTCGTTCAGCTTGCCGAAGGCGGCGATCTCGGTGGGGCACACGAAGGTGAAGTCCTTGGGCCACGCGAAGACGATCTTCCACTTGCCTTCGTAGGTCTTGTGGTTGATCTCCTCGAACTCCTGGCCCTTCTCCAGCGAGACGCAGGCGGTCAGGTCGAACTCGGGGAACTTGTCACCGACAGTGAGCACGCATTCTCCTTGCAGCGGGGAGACGTCCCTTTTGAGGGCGTTTCCCTTGGGTTGGACGAACGTGATGTTGGCACAGGCTGCATTGATTCGGGAAATAGCTACACTCGGTCGGGTTGATCGGTTGCGTCTATCAGTAACCGTCGGTGAAGCGATCCGGAGAGAGGTACGGCCGTGACAAGTCCCAGCCGCGACGCCGACCCCCTGGGCGGCATGACAGCCGTGGGCAGGAGCGTCCCCAACGCCCGGGCGGCTTCCGCCGGCCGGGGCGCGAACATCGGCCGCACCGGCGCCAAGGGCAACGGACGCCGCCAGCCCAGCCTCGCCCAACTCCGCGCCTTCGCCGCCGTCGCCGAGCATCTGCACTTCCGCGACGCCGCCGCCGCGATCGGCATGAGCCAGCCGGCGCTGTCCGGAGCCGTCTCCGCCCTCGAGGACACCCTCGGCGTGACGCTGCTGGAGCGTACGACCCGCAAGGTGCTCCTGTCGCCCGCCGGTGAGCGTCTCGCCGTACGCGCCAAGGCGGTGCTGGAGGAGGTCGGCGCGCTCATGGAGGAGGCGGAGGCCGTCCGCGCGCCGTTCACCGGAGCCCTGCGCCTCGGCGTCATCCCGACCGTCGCCCCCTACCTCCTGCCCACCGTCCTGCGACTCGTCCACGGGCGCTACCCCGACCTCGACCTCCAGGTGCACGAGGAGCAGACGGCCAGCCTGCTGGACGGGCTCGCGGTCGGACGGCTCGACCTGCTGCTCCTCGCCGTGCCGCTCGGAGTGCCCGGCGTCACGGAACTCCCGCTGTTCGACGAGGACTTCGTGCTGGTGACCCCACTCGACCACTGGCTCGGCGGCCGGGAGGGCATCCCGCGCGAGGCGCTGCGCGAGCTGCGTCTCCTGCTGCTCGACGAGGGGCACTGCCTGCGCGACCAGGCGCTGGACATCTGCCGCGAGGCCGGGCGCGCCGACGCCCCCGTCACCACCACCGCCGCGGGACTGTCCACCCTCGTCCAGTTGGTCGCCGGCGGTCTCGGGGTGACGCTTCTGCCGCGCACCGCGGTCAAAGTGGAGACGACCCGCAGCAACCAGCTCCTGACCGGATACTTCGCCGACCCGGCACCCACCCGGCGCATCGCGCTCGCCATGCGCGCGGGCGCCGCCCGCGGCACCGAGTACGAGGAACTGGCGGCGGCCCTGCGCGACGCGCTGCGCCCGCTGCCCGTCCGGATGGTGGGCCCCCGGGACTGAACCGCCTTGCACAGGCGGTCATTTGAGCGACCGATGAAGGCTTTCGAAAGGCGGGAATTCTCAACTTCCGTCAGGTAGTGCGACTCCCGCGAATCCTTGCGCCCCGGCTGATACACATACCCCCTCAGTGTGACGCGTCAGGCGTCTGTGCGAAATGCCGGAAGGTCCAAGGGGAGTGATGTCGGGCATTCGGGATTCCCTCGGCCGGGTCGGATTCGACCTGCTGTCGAGCGCGCTGAGCGAATGCCGACAGGTGCGGGCGACGGGAAGACTGCGGGTGTCCGGAAGGCCCGGGGGCGTCTTCCACCTGCACGACGGCTGCGTCGTCGCCGTCGAGAGCCCGGGCGCTCCGGGGCCCGAGGCGCGCCTGCTGCGGTCCAGCCGTGTCAGCGGGGAGCAGTGGGCCGAACTGCTCCGAGAGGCGGGCGGCACCCGGTGGCCGCAGGCCGGACTGATCGCGCACGGTTACGCGGGCGCCGCGCAGCTCCGGGTGGTCTGCATGATGGCGATGCAGGACGCGGCGTTCGCCGTCGTCGCGGGGGACGTCGAGGCGTGCGACCCGCTGGACGCCGCCTTCGAGCCGTACGCGCCCGTGGACCAGGGGGAGATGCCGGGACGGCTGTTGCAGGACGCGGCGCGGAAACTGGCGGCCGTCGCCGCGCTGACCCGTCCCGTGCGGCCGGACCGTGAACGTCCCGTGCAGGGAGCGGTGGCGGACGAGTCGCGGGACCGACTACCGCCTCAGCAACGGGAGTTGTTCGTGCATGCCGACGGCCGGAGAACCGCCCGCGACATCGCCTTCGTGACCGGACTCGGCGTCTACACCGCCACCGTCGGAATGGCGCGCCTGCTCGGCGAGGGACTGCTGGAACTACCCGAAGCGCCCGCGTCCGCCTCCCCGGTCACCGTCCGCATCCCGCCCACCGAGTCCCTCAGGAAGCGGTCGCCGTCCACCGTGCCGGGCCCCGATCCGGAGCTGCTCTCCGCACTGGCCGCAGCGCTGACCGCCGGAACGGACGACCCGGGTCCCGACGTTGAGGCCGTCGTCCCGTCCGCCGACCCGTCCGCCGCAGGAGAGGGCGCGCGGCCGGTCGTCACGGAGGGCGACGGGAGGCCTCGTACGGACGCCTCCGAGGCGGTCGGCGGCGGCAGCCCCGCGGGCGCCCCCGACGGTGCGGACCCCGGCCACCCGGATGCCACGGGCCCCGCCCCGGCACTCCGGTCGGCCTCTCTCGTGCTCCCCGGCCCGGACGCCCCCTCCCTGCCCCGCCGAGAACCCGGAGCGAGCGGAATCACCGAGACGCTCGCCCCGGAAAGGGCCGCGGTGAGCTGGAAAGGGTTCTTCCGGCTGCGGCACCGCATCTGGACGCCGGATTCCGGCACCTGACCCCGCACCGCCTTTTCCTGACCAAACGCACCTCATTTCCAGGGAGTTCAACTCATGAATCACGAGGCACTGGCCAACGAGATGAGAGGCCTCCGGGAACGGGTGACCGGAATCACCGACACGGCGGTGGCCGCCGCCGACGGAATGCTCATCGCGGCGGACACCGCCGACACCATCGAGGCGGAGAGCCTCGCCGCGATCGCCGCCGCCGGACTCGGCATCGCCCGGCGTGCGACCGCCGCGACCGGCCGGGGCACCTTCCGGCAGACCGTGACCCACGGCAGCCAGGGCTGCGCCGCCTTCTACGCCGTCGGCGACACCGCACTGATGATCGTCCTCGGCGACGAGGGGATCGACCTCGAACGGCTCCACGAGCAGACCCGCCCGGTCCTCGGACGTATCGGTTCGATCCTCGCGGGCGACGACGCCGAGCCGGCCGCCGGGACCCCGTACACCTCCGGCCCGTTCGCCGGAGCCGTGACCGAGACCGCGAACGAAGGGGTATGACTGACATGGCCACCAAGCAAATGCGACCGGGCTTCTCCGACCAGATCATGGGCCTGGTCAAATCACTGCGCACCGACGCCCCGGACTGCCTCGCCTCCGGTGCCGTCGACATGTCGACGGGCATGCTGCTCTCCTACGAGACCGTCGACAACCACCCGCCGGAGGTGCTGGACCTGCTCGCGGGCGCGACGCTCGACCTGTTCCAGGGGCGCACCGTCCAGATGATCGAGGACGTCTTCAAGGAACGCCGCGGCGTCGAGACCGACCAGCACTTCTTCCAGGAGATCCTCGTCAACAGCGAGAACCTCACCCATCTGTTCGTGCGCATGAACGACCAGCAGGACGTGGTGGCCGTGGTCGTCTGCCGCAAGGCGGTGAACGTGGGCATGCTCTTCGCCCAGGTCCGCCGCGTGGTGCGCGAGTACAGCATCTGAAACGCGCGCGGGTGGCCCTCCCGAGAGGAGGGCCACCCGTCGGCGGCGCGCGACGCGGGCGCGGGCTACTCCGTGCGCAGACCGTCCGGCCGCATCAGGCGGATCAGCGGCGGCAGGCTGAGCAGCGTCACCAGCAGGACGACCCCCGCGCCGATGCCCGTCATCGACAGCATGCTCGGCCAGTCCACCCGCACCGGCGTGTCCGTCATCTTCAGCAGCACCGTGCCGAGGGTGAGTCCCACCACCGAGGCGAGGGCGAGCCCGAGGGCGATCGGGATCGCGGTCTGCCACAGCACCGACAGGCTCAGCGTGCGGCGCCGGGTGCCGAAGGCGACCAGCGACGACAGCAGTTTCTTGCGCTCCCGCAACTGTTCCAGCTGCGAGACCAGCAGGCTCGCGCCGATCAGGAAGAGCACGCAGGTGGCGCCGACGAACAGTCCGGTGCGGATCGAGGTGAACCGTCGGGACTGCTCGCTGGCCGCCCAGGTCATCGCCTCCGCGAACGGGCCGATCGTCGCGGCGGTGTTCCGCACGTTCTCGTTCACGTCCGGCACCGAGCGGTCCAGCCTGAGGTAGACCTCCCCCTGCAGCGCGCCCGCCGCGCTGCGCGGCAGCGCGCCCCGGGTGACCAGGATGCCCCCGCGGTTGTAACCGGTCGGATCCTCGCGGCCCTCCACCTTGCGGATGGTGCGCGGCAGGGTGAAGGGGGCCTCGGACGCCACGCCGCCGTTGTAGCTCGGGTCGATGTAGATCGTCCGGCCCGGCCGGGCCAGCTTCGGGGTGTCTCCGTCGTACTCCGCGTGTTGGACCGCGAAGACGTCACCGTCCTTGCAGGTGGGCAGTTCGGCCACCTCGCGCAGCGCGGTGCAGTCGCCGACCGTCACGGCCGCCGACAGCTCGGCCTCCTTGCGCCGCTCACCCGCGTAGGCGGACGACAGCGCGATGACCTTGCGGACGCCCTTTGTCCGCCCGAACTTCCCGGCGGCCTCGTCGAGCGGTACGTCGCCCGGCACGGTGACGGACATCTGGGCCCGTGAGAGGTCCTTCGCCGACTCCTTCGTGTAGTCCCCCTCCACACCGGCGAACAGCATCTGCAGCGCGATCGCACCGGCCACCGCCACGGCGATGCCGTTGACCATGCGGGCCGCGGTGCCACTGCTCAACTGGAGTCGGCGGATCGCCAGTTGCCAGGCGACCCCGCCCGCGTTCAGCCGGGAGACGACCGCCTCGACGACCCAGGGCAGCAGGGCCGTCACGCCGACCAGCAGCAGGATGACACCGCCGATCACCATGGACTCGTTGAAGTTCCCGTTGTTCCGCCCCTGCCCGATCATCGGGTAGAGCAGGCCCAGTCCGCCGAGCGGCAGCAGCAGCCGCCACCACAGGCGGCGCTTCGGGGGCCGCGCGGTGCGCACCACGCCCAGGGGTTCGATGACGACCCCGCGCAGTGCGAAGAGGGTCACGCCGACGGCGGCAGCCGGGACCGAGACCGCGACCAGGGCGACCAGCGCCGGCGCGGGGTTGAGGTCGCTCGGGAAGACACTGATCTCGAACAGGTCGATCAGCCCGGCGAGTTGGCGGCCGAGCAGGAAGAACCCGGCGCCGAGGACCAGACCGAGCAGGGCTCCGGCCATGGCCTCGCCGGCCGCGACCCGGCGGGTCATCCGCCCGTCCGCGCCGACCAGCCGCAGCGCCGCGAGCCTGCGGTCGCGCCGCTCGCCGCCGAACCGCACGGCGGCGGCGATGAAGACACCGACCGGCATGAGCAGCACGACGAAGACGATCAGGATGAGCAGCAGCAGGACCGGGTCCAACGAGTCGGAACGGTCCTTCGAGCCGAACGCGTCGATGCGCTCGATCCGCCCGGACTGCTTGCCCGCCACGGACAGGCTGTCGCTGCCCGCGTAGTAGGCGAGTTCGTACGGTCCGATCAGCCCGGCGTCCGCGATCGTCCCGGTGACGCGATAGGGCAGGCGGTCGCGCAGCAGCGCTCCGTCGGCGGACTTCAGCAGCCGGTCGAGGGCGGGCGAGACGACCATCTCGTCGGGGCGGGGGAACGCCCGCAGGCCCGGCGGCAGCGGGGCGTGGGCCCCCTCGCGTCGAAGGAGCCGGCCCCGTACGTCGGCGGAGCGGTAGGTGGTGTCGGTGCTGCCGACGAGGAGGGTGCGGTCCGACTTCTTCATGACCGTCGAGCGGAAGGTCATGTCGTTGCGGTCGCGCTCCCGGTCGTGCCGGGAGGACAGCGCGCTCGGGATCGCCGTGGTGAGCAGCAGCAGCGCCACCCCGAGGCCGACCCCGACGGCCGTGAGCAGCGCACGCACCCAGGCCTCGCGGCCCCCGGTCAGCGCGAACCTGGCGCCCATCCCGAGGTCGCGGGACCACTGCGGAAGCCTCGGGGCGGTGCGGGCCGCCCCGGTGGGGGCGGCGGGGGACGGGCGGTCACTCATACGATCCGCTCCATGTCCCGGGACTTCCCGTCGCGTACGACGATCTCGCGGTCCGAGTAGGCGGCCACGCGTGCCTCGTGCGTGACGAGCACGACGGCGGCGTTGGTCGAGCGGGCGGCGTCGGTCAGCAGCTGCATCACGCGCTCGCCGTTGAGCGAGTCGAGCGCGCCCGTCGGCTCGTCGGCGAACAGCACGCGCGGGCTGGTGACCAGCGAACGGGCCACGGCGACGCGCTGTCCCTGGCCTCCGGAGACCTCGCCGGGCCGCTTGCCCTTGACGTCGTCGACCTCCAGGCGCTCCATCCAGGTGAGGGCCGCGCGCTCGGCCTCCTTGCGGCCGCTGCCGTTCAGCCGCAGCGGCAGCGCGACGTTCTCGACACAGGTCAGCTCCGGGACGAGCTGGCCGAACTGGAAGACGAAGCCGAACTCGGAGCGCCGCAGCGCACTGCGCTGGGCGTCGTTCATCGTCGCCATCTCGCGGCCGTTGTACGTGATCGAGCCCGAGTCGGGCGTGACGATGCCGGCGAGGCAGTGCAGCAGGGTCGACTTGCCGGAGCCGGAGGGACCCATCACGGCGACGACCTCGCCCGGGTGGATGGAGAACTCGGCCCCGTCCAGAGCGGTGGTCGGACCGTAGGCCTTGCGCAGCTCCGACGCGGTGAGCAGGGAGCCGGGGGGAGGAGTGGTCGAGGTCATCGGCTCGTCACCGCCTCGGCGAGCTTGTCGAGCCGCGCGGCGGTCAGTTCCAGCCAGCGCAGGTCGGCTTCGAGGTGGAAGAGCGCGTGGTCGCAGATCAGCTGGTCGGCCAGGTCGCCCTTGCGCTTGCGTTCGGTGAGCATGCGCATCATGCGCAGGTGCTCCGAGCGCTGGGTGTCGAGGATCTCGCTCGCGTCGCGGTGCGTCAGCAGGGCGAGGACGATCTTCGTGTAGAGGGTCGACTGGAGGTAGGGCTCGGGCTTCTCGGGCGTGGCGAGCCACTGCTGGACGTCGGTGATCCCGGCGTCGGTGATGGCGTACCGCTTGCGCTCGGGACCGCCGCCCGCCTCTATGCCGTCGACCTCGACGAGGCCGTTCTTCAGCAGCCGCGACATCGTCGAGTAGACCTGGCCGTAGTGCAGCGGCCGGTCGTGACCGAACTTCTCGTCGAAGGCCCGCTTCAGGTCGTAACCGTGGCGCGGGCCGGACTCCAGGAGCCCCAGGAGGGTGTGACCGATGGACATGCGGAGCACTCTACACAGTGCGTATACATGGCGTGTATACGCATAGTGCAGAGTGCGGGGAGGAGCAGCGGTGAAGGGGTGTCCCGGGGGAGAAGCGGCCTGGTCAGGGGCGATTGTCACGGTTTCGAATCAGGCCGCGGCGCCCCTGGATCGCCAGGCTGTCGGACCGTGCGGAACCCCGGGCCGGGACGACCCCCTGGCCCGCCGGTGCCCGGCGAACCGGGTGGCGAACCGGGGTCTCTCAGCTCTCCGGCTCCCCGGAGACCGGTGGCCGCCCCCGGCGGGGGATGGGGCCCGCGGCGCCGGGCAGACGCCCGGCCTCGCCGAGGGCGCGGCGCAGCAGGAACTCGATCTGCGCGTTGGCGGACCGGAGTTCGTCGCCGGCCCAGCGGGCCAGCGCCTCGTACACCAGCGGATCGAGCCGCAGCAGCACCTGCTTGCGCTGCTGCTGCGGTCGACGCGGCGGAGTTCCCTCCGTGGGAGGCGTCACTGGTAGAGGGACCCCGTGTTCAGGACGGGCTGCGCCGCGCGGTCACCGCACAGCACCACCATCAGGTTCGACACCATCGCCGCCTTCCGCTCGGAGTCCAGCTCCACGATGTCGCGCTCGGTGATCCGGGTGATCGCCGCCTCGACCATGCCGACCGCGCCGTCCACGATCTGCCGCCGGGCCGCGACGATCGCTCCGGCCTGCTGGCGCTGGAGCATCGCGGAGGCGATCTCGGGAGCGTACGCGAGATGCGTGAAGCGCGACTCGATGATCCGCACGCCGGCGGCGGCCACGCGCGCGTGCAGTTCGACGGCGAGCTTCTCGGTGATCTCCTCGGCGTTGCCGCGCAGCGACAGGCCGTCCTCCTCGTGCGCGTCGTAGGGGTACTCGATGGCGATGTGCCGGACCGCCGCCTCGGTCTGCGTGGAGACGAACTCCCGGAAGTCGTCGACCTCGAACGTGGCCTGCGCGGTGTCCTGCACGTTCCAGACGACGACCGCGGCGAGCTCGATCGGGTTGCCGTAGGCGTCGTTGACCTTGAGGACGGCGGTCTCGTGGTTGCGGACGCGGGTCGAGATCTTGGTCCGGGACGTGAGCGGGTTCACCCAGCGCAGTCCGTCCTGACGGATCGTGCCGCGGTAGCGCCCGAAGAGCTGGACCACGCGGGCCTCGCCCGGTGCGACGGTGTTCAGTCCGCACATCGCGAAGAACGCACCGACGGCGACCACGACGCCCAGGATGATCAGCGCCGCCTGCGCGCCGCCGGACCGGACGACCCCGCCGCCGACGGCGCACAGGGCGGCGCCGAGAAGCAGGCCGAGAAGGCCGAGGAGCAGCGCGAGCCCCCCTCCGATGCTGTGCGCGGTGAACTCCCGCACGTGCGGCGCGGGCATCTCGGGGAGGTCGGCCGGTGGCGTGGGGTCCGGTGCGCCCGGGGTGGGCGATGACGCGTGGGAAGCGTGTGACGACATGGTGGGTCCCCCGTCTCGTACGGCATAGCTCCGGTCTAGCTAAGTGATATCACTTTACCCCGCATCGCAACCTTCGACGCCTCCCGGTCGTCGGTTTTGTTGGGGCCCGTGCGGAGGGCGTGCTGATTGTCACGTCCGGAAAAGACCGGATCGGCGGCCCTTTGTCATAGCGCGCGGTGTTAGCTTGCTGAGCTGACCTGAGCGACGAACGTGTGTGCCACACGAGAGTGAAGCGGAGCGGATCGACCCATGGGACGAGCGGAAGAGAGACGAGCGCGGCAGGCGCAGGGCCGCCGCGCGGCGCCCAAGCGCTCGTCCGGACACGAGTCGGCGGTCCCCGGTGCCGACGCGAAGGCGGGCGGCAAGCCCCGCCGCACCGGCATACGCAGGTTCGTGAACTGGAAGACGATCCTCGGCACGTTCCTCGGCGTCTGCCTGCTCGGCATGGGCGCCTTCATCGTGCTCTACATGGTCGTGTCCGTGCCCGAGGGCAACGACGCCGCGCGCCAGCAGAGCAACATCTACGAGTACGGCAACGGCCAACCCCTCGCCCGCACCGGAGAGGTCAACCGCGAGATCGTCGACCTGTCCAAGGTGCCGAAGGACGTCCAGAAGACGTTCGTCGCCGCCGAGAACAAGTCCTTCTACAACGACTCCGGCGTCGACCTGAAGGGCACCGCCCGCGGCCTGCTCAACACCCTCTCCGGCAAGGGCAAGCAGGGTGGCTCGACGATCACCCAGCAGTACGTCAAGAACTACTACCTCAGCCAGGACCAGACCGTCACGCGCAAGCTGAAGGAAATGGTCATCTCGCTGAAGGTGGACCGCCAGAAGTCCAAGGACTACATCCTCGCGGGCTACATCAACACCAGCTACTACGGCCGCAACGCGTACGGCATCCAGGCCGCCGCGCAGGCCTACTACCGCGTCGACGCGAACAAGCTCAGCGTCGAGCAGGGCGCCTACCTCGCCTCGCTGCTCCAGGCGCCCAGCCAGTACGACTGGGCGGTCGCCACGGACACCGGCAAGCGGCTGGTGCAGGCCCGCTGGAACTACACCCTCGACAACATGGTCGAGCAGGGCTGGCTCGACTCGGGCGAGCGGCAGGGCATGAAGTTCCCCAAGCCCAAGGACCCGCAGGGTGCGCCGGGCATGGAGGGCCAGACCGGCTACCTGGTGACCGAGGCGCAGAACGAACTGGCCCAGCAGCTCGTCGCCCAGAACAAGGCGGCCGATCTCGACGACGCCAAGGCGCTGGTCGACGCGGGCGGCTGGACCATCAAGCTGAACATCGACAAGAAGAAGCAGGCCCTGCTCGAGAAGACGGTCAAGAAGCAGCTCACCAGCAAGCTGGACCCGAAGAAGCGCAAGGTCGACGCCAACCTCCAGGCCGGTGCCGCGTCGGTCGACCCGAAGACCGGCAAGGTCGTCGCGATGTACGGCGGCCAGGACTACTTCAAGCACTACGTCAACAACGCGACCCGGCGGGACTACCAGGCCGCCTCGACGTTCAAGCCGCTGATCTTCGCCGCGGCCCTCGCCGAGGAGGCCAAGACCCGCTCCGGCAGGCCGATCACGGCGAACACGATCTACGACGGCACCAACCGCCGTCCGGTCGTGGGCAGCGACATCGCCTTCGCGCCGCCGAACGAGGACGAGCACAGCTACGGCGACGTGACCGTGCAGACCGCGATGAACAAGTCCATCAACGCCGTCTTCGCCCAGATGGGCGTCGACGTCGGCATGGACGAGGTGCTGAAGGTCGCGGGCAAGCTCGGCATGAACACCAAGGGTCTCCAGGCGGTGCCCGCCCAGACCCTCGGCTCCATGGGCGCGAGCCCGCTGGAGATGGCGGGCGTGTACGCGACGCTCGACCACCACGGCAAGAAGGTCACCCCGTCGATCCTCGCCTCGGCCGAGCACAAGGACCTCACGGTCGAGACGCCCGACCCCATCGGCGAGCAGGTCATCAGCGAGGAGGCCGCCGACACCGTCACCTCGGTGCTGACCGGCGTGGTCGACGACGGTACGGCCCGGGTCTCGGTGCGGGACAACCCCTCCCGTGACGGCCAGCAGGTCGCCGGCAAGACCGGTACGTCCGACAACAACAAGTCGGCCTGGTTCACCGGCTACACGCCGAACCTCGTCACCTCGGTCGGACTGTTCGGCGAGGACGCGAAGAACCAGCACCAGGTCTCCATGAAGGGCGCCACCGGTCTCTTCGCCGAGGGCGGCCGTGTCAACGGCGGTGGCTTCCCGGCGCAGATATGGGCGGCGTACACCTTCGGCGCGATGGACGGCAAGGTCAGCAAGTTCGACCTGGACACCACCTCGGGCGCGGCGGTCCAGCCGACCGACACGCCGACCATCAGCCAGTCGCCGTCCGACACGCCGTCGTCGACGCCGACGACCGAGGAACCGTCGTCGGAGCCGCCGTCCAGCAGCAGCCCGCCGTCGCCCTCGGACAAGCCGACGACGACCCCGCCGTCGTCACCGCCCCCGTCCACGCCGTCGCAGACCCCGACCGGCCAGCTCCCGGACAACCCGTTCGGGCAGGACGACCAGAGCCAGGGGCAGTAACCGCCGGCACCACGCGGCAGGCGGCAGGCGGCAGGCGGCACGCGAGAGGGGCACCCGGATCTCCGGGTGCCCCTCTTCGCTCTTCTCCGCTACGTTTCCGCCACGGATCTCAGCCCCTGTTCAACTCGAACCAGACGACCTTGCCCGTGCTCAGCCGGGTCGCACCCCACCGCCGGGCCAGCTTGTTCACCAGGTACAGCCCGCGGCCGCCCTCGTCCGTGGCCCGTGCCTGCCGCAGCCGCGGCAGCTGCGGCACGTCGTCGCCGACCTCGCAGCGCAGCACGTCCGTCCGCAGCAGCCGCAGCGTCACCGGCCGCGACGCGTAGCGCACCGCGTTCGTCACGACCTCGCTGACCAGTAGCTCGACCGCGTCGGTCATGTCCTCCATGTCCCAGCGCGCGAGCGCCCGCCGGGCCAGCCGCCGCGCCCGGCCCGGCGCCGCGTCCTCCGGCTCCAGGAACCAGTACGCGACATCGCTCGGCGCGATCCCGTCGAACCGTGCCGCGAGCAGCGCGATGTCGTCGTCCCGGTCACCCGGGCCGAGCATGTCGAGCACCTCGTCGCAGAGCGCCTCCAGCGGCGGCGGATGATCCGGCCCGGTCAGCGCGGCCGTGGCGGCGAGCTTCTCGCGCAGCTGCTCTATCCCGGTCCAGACGTCCCGCAGCCGCGACTCCACCAGACCGTCCGTGTACAGCAGGAGCGTCGCCCCCGCGGGCGCGTCCAGCTCCACGGCCTCGAAGTCGACCCCGCCGACCCCGATCGGGGCACCCGGCGGCACCCGCAGCACCTCGGCCCGCCCGCCCAGATGCAGCAGCACCGGCGGCGGATGGCCCGCGTTGGCGATGGTGATCCGGTGCGACACCGGGTCGTACACCGCGTACAGGCAGGTCGCCATGCGGTCGGTGCCGAGCCGCTGCGCCTGCTCGTCCAGGTGGTGCAGCACCTCCTGCGGCGGCAGATCGAGCCCCGCGAGGGTCTGCGCCGTCGTCCGCAGCTGGCCCATGATCGCCGCCGACGTCATCGAGTGACCCATGACGTCGCCCACGACCAGGGCGACCCGGCTGCCCGGCAGCGGGATCGCGTCGTACCAGTCCCCGCCGACCCGCGCGGTCTCCGCGGCCGGCAGATAGCGGGACGCCAGCCGCACGCCCGTGGGCCGCGGCAGTGTCTCCGGCAGCATCGTGCGCTGCAGCTCGTCGGCGATGTACGCCTCACGGCCGTACAGCACCGCCTTGTCGATCCCGAGCGCGCTGTGTGTCGCGAGCTGGGCGGCGACCAGCAGGTCGTCCGCCTCGAACGCGATCCGCTCCGGCCGCCGCAGGAACAGGGCCGCGCCGATCACCCGGCGCCGGCCGCGCAGCGGCGCGAGAATCGCGCGCTGCCCGCTCGGGACCGCCAGATCGTCGCCGAGCAGCTCCGGCAGCGCGGCGCGGGCGGCGGGGGCGTCGGCGAACACCGGCCGCACCCCGCGCAGCACCTCGGCCAGGGCGCCGCCCGGGCGCACCTCGCACAGCTCGGCCGTCATCGCCGACAGGTCACTGGGTTCGGGACGCGCGAGAGGCAGGAAGCCGCCCTCGGTGTCCCGCTCCTCGGGAATCCGGTCGGTACGGCGCAGCCGCAGCACCAGCGGTCCCGTCGGCCGCTCGTCGCCGACCGGCAGCGGATCCCGCAGATAGACGAGGATCGCGTCCGAGAACGTCGGCACGGTCGCCCGGCACAGCCCCATCACGATCTCGTCGAGGTCGATGCCCCGGGCGATCCGCCGGGTCGCGGCGCCCACGAACCGCAGCCGGTCCCCGTCCCGCCGCATCGGCATCGGGCCGCCCTGCGGCAGGCTCTGCCCCGTACGGCGCTCCTTGCCGCTCCGCGCGGAACGGTCCTGCTCCGCGTCCGGCTGCACCGGGATGCTCTCCGGCGCGGGACGCGGCCGGTGCGGGTCCGGCTCGGCGGCCGAGGGCTGGGAGTGCTCCGCGCCACCACCGGGCGCGGCCGGCGACGGTGCGTCCGTGCCGGAGCCCGTGCCGGGGGAGGGCGAGGACAGGCCGGCGCCCGCGGGCGCCTGACCGCCGGCCGCACCCTGCTTGCCGCAGGGCGTGGCGGTGCCGGCACCGCGCGACGCGTCACCCGCGCGGGCCTGAAGAGGTAAGGCGCCGGACCCGGGCTGCGGGGACGGCTGGTCCGAGGTACGCAGGAGTGCCCCGCGAGGGTCCGCGGGGGCGGCCGGCCGGCCGGCGCCGCTCTGCCGGCGCTCGTGCGAGGTGGGGTGCTCCGTCACGCGTGTCGAGTCCATCCGTCCGGGGCTGCGCGCCGTGCGCGCAGTTCGTCCCGCAGCCCCGATACCCGGAATGTGTGCCCCAGGAACGGATTCTGCGTGTCGTCAGGTGCGGAACCGTTGGCGGGGACAGCCGACGCATGGCCGGGAACGGCCCGCGGACGGCCGGAAACGGGCCACGCCGACCGCGGCGTCAGAACCGGAGTTCCCGCCCGCACGACCGTCGTGGCGCCACCGCGCGGGGCGTCCGGACCTCGGCCGGCCACGCCGCCGTACCCCTCGTACCCCTCGCTCACGTCCTGCCGCCCCTCGGTGACATATGGTCAAGCCCGGCTCATCATGCGGGAGTTGTTGCTGCCGTGCGCCCTTGCGGAAGACGATCCTACGGTTGTACCACGGGGGCGCATCAAGGGTCTCATGAGGACACGTGCGCGGGCGTACGGTCCCAGTCATCCGGCAGAGCGGGAACCGGCCACGCCGGATCGGGCCTCCAGTGCTGCCATCCGTCCGAGAACGGCGTCCCCCACGCGCGGATCACCTCCACCGCCGACCACCCCGCCTCCCGTACCCGCGCGGCCAGTTGAGCATCCATCAGGCCGGCCCGCTGCGCCATCGCGAACTCGTCCTCGTCCAGCCAGTGCCAACTCCGGTCCGGATGCACCGAGATGTCGAGGAAGTGGTCCTCGGAGTCCACCCCGTCCGCCCAACGCGCCAGCGGAGCCTCCAGGTTCACGTACCAGTTCTTGAAACGCCAGCCCGGCTCCCAGAAAAGCCACACCGACCAGGGATCGCCCGGCCGCGCCAGCTTCAGCACCCCGGTCCCGAACCACCGGTCGCGCCGCACCGTCCGCGGCTTGGTGTAGCGCGACTCCAGCGGCTCCCCGTGCACCGGCGACCCGTCGGCGAGCACCGGCTTCACGCACTCGGTGCCCGGCGCCAACCACACCGCGAGCAGCTCGGCGTCGTCCCGTACCACCGTCACGGGGCGGCAGATGTGGACGCGCTCCCCGGCGTTCTCCCGGTACCGCCAAAGGATCTGGTGGCCGGGCTCCCAGAACGCCGCCGGCCCGCCCGCTTCCGCTCGTCTCACCGCTCCACCGTCTGCCATGAACAGATATTAGGTGCCCCAGGCATGCGACGCTGCGGCACGCGTCACGGTTCCCGCCGCCGCCGGGGACCTGTTACGGAGGCGTCATCAGGTGTTTCTCCCCGGCGGCGGGCCGTTACGGACGCGTCATCCGCAGGACATCCAGCGCCTCGTCGAGCTGCTGCTCCGTCAGGTCCCCCCGCTCCACGTAGCCCGACTCCAGCACCACCTCGCGGATGGTCTTCCGGTCCGCCAGCGCCTTCTTCGCCACCTTCGCGGCCTCCTCGTACCCGATGTACTTGTTCAGCGGCGTCACCACCGACGGCGAGGACTCCGCGTACTCCCGGGCCCGTTCCCGGTGCGCGACGATCCCGTCCACCGTGCGGTCGGCGAGCAGTCGCGAGACGTTCGCGAGGAGCCGCACCGACTCCAGGACGTTCTTGCCGATCACCGGCAGCATGACGTTCAGCTCGAAGTTCCCGGCCGCGCCCGCCACGGCGACCGTCGCGTCGTTGCCCGTCACCTGCGCGGCGACCATGAGCACCGCCTCGGGAATCACCGGGTTCACCTTGCCCGGCATGATCGACGAACCCGGCTGGAGATCCGGCAGGCTGATCTCGGACAGCCCGGTGCGCGGACCCGACGCCATCCACCGCAGATCGTTCGCGATCTTGGTCAGGCCGACGGCGATGGTCCGCAGCTGCCCGCTCGTCTCCACGATCCCGTCGCGCGCGCCCTGCGCCTCGAAGTGGTCGCGGGCCTCCGTCAGCGGCAGCCCGGTCGCCTCGGCCACCTCCGCGATCACCGCCGCGGAGAACCCGGGCGGCGTGTTGATGCCGGTGCCCACGGCCGTGCCGCCCAGCGGCAGTTCCGCCAGCCGCGGCAGTGAGACCCGCAGCCGCTCGACCCCGTACCGCACCTGCGCCGCGTAGCCGCCGAACTCCTGGCCCAGCGTCACGGGCGTGGCGTCCATCAGGTGGGTGCGGCCCGACTTCACCACGTCGGCGAACTCCTCCGCCTTGCGGCCGAGGGCGGCGGCGAGGTGCTCCAGTGCGGGCACCAGGTCGCGGGTCACCGCGGCGGTCGCGGCGATGTGGATCGAGGACGGGAACACGTCGTTGCTCGACTGGGAGGCGTTCACGTGGTCGTTCGGGTGCACGTCCCGGCCCAGCCGCTCGGTCGCGAGCGTGGCGATGACCTCGTTGGTGTTCATGTTGGAGGACGTCCCGGACCCCGTCTGGAACACGTCCACCGGGAACTGCTCGTCCCAGCGCCCCTCGGCGACCTCCGTCGCCGCCTCCTGGATCGCCTCGGCGACGTCCTTGTCGATCACGCCCAGTTCGCCGTTCACCTTCGCGGCGGCCGCCTTGATCCGGGCGAGGGCCTCGATGTGCGCGCGCTCGATGTGCTGCCCCGAGATCGGGAAGTTCTCCACGGCGCGCTGGGTCTGCGCCCGCCATTTCGCGTCCACGGGCACCCGCACCTCACCCATGGAGTCGTGCTCGATCCGGTACGCGCCTTCGCCCTGGCCATCTGCCATTGGTGACACCTCCATGGGGGACAGCATCCAGGAGACGACGGGTGTTCCCGCCCGGGCACGCGCGGGCACGCGGAAGCCTGTCCGGGCGCCGGCCCCGGACACGACGAACGGCCGCCTGCTCGGCGGCCGTTCGTAGCGCCCGTGGGAAGCCCCGCAGTCCTGCGGGAAGCTCCAGGGAGGCGGCTACGACGTCACTCGTGACGCCGTGCGCGTCGCACTACGCGAGGCCGGGGCCCCGCACCGGGATGGACGTGAACGTGGGCGCGGGCGCCGGGTCCTGGAAGAAGTCGTTTCCCTTGTCGTCGACGACGACGAACGCTGGGAAGTCCTCGACCTCGATGCGCCAGACCGCCTCCATGCCGAGTTCCTCGTACTCGACGACCTCGACCTTCTTGATGCAGTCCTGGGCGAGACGGGCGGCGGGGCCGCCGATTGAGCCGAGGTAGAAGCCGCCGTGCGTGTCGCAGGCGTCGGTGACCTGCTTGCTGCGGTTGCCCTTGGCCAGCATCACCTTGGAACCGCCCGCGGCCTGGAACTGCTCGACGTAGGAGTCCATACGGCCGGCCGTCGTCGGGCCGAACGAGCCGGACGCGTACCCCTCGGGCGTCTTGGCCGGGCCCGCGTAGTACACCGGGTGGTCCTTCAGGTACTGCGGCATCTCCTCGCCCGCGTCCAGCCGCTCCTTGATCTTGGCGTGCGCGATGTCGCGCGCCACGACGAGCGGGCCGGTGAGCGAGAGCCGGGTCTTGACCGGGTGCCGCGTCAGTTCGGCGAGGATGTCGTCCATCGGCTGGTTCAGGTCGATCTTGACGACGTCGCTCGCGTCGTCGAGGTGATCGTCCGTCGTGTCCGGCAGGAAGCGGGCGGGGTCGGTCTCCAGCTGCTCCAGGAAGACGCCCTCGGCGGTGATCTTCGCGACGGCCTGGCGGTCGGCCGAGCAGGAGACGGCGATCGCGACCGGGCAGGACGCGCCGTGCCGGGGCAGCCGCACCACGCGCACGTCGTGACAGAAGTACTTGCCGCCGAACTGCGCGCCGATGCCGATCTTCTGCGTCAGCTCGAAGACCTTCTCCTCCAGGTCCTTGTCCCGGAAGCCGTGGCCCAGCTCGGAGCCCTCGGCCGGGATCTCGTCCAGGTAGTGCGCGGAGGCGTACTTCGCGGTCTTCAGCGCGTACTCGGCGCTGGTGCCGCCGACGACGATCGCCAGGTGGTACGGCGGGCAGGCGGCCGTTCCCAGGGAGCGGATCTTCTCCTCCAGGAACTTCATCATGGAGCCCTCGTTGAGGACCGCCTTCGTCTCCTGGTAGAGGAACGACTTGTTGGCGGAGCCGCCGCCCTTGGCCATGAACAGGAACTTGTAGGCGCCGCCGTCGGTCGCGTACAGCTCGATCTGCGCCGGCAGGTTCGAGCCGGTGTTCTTCTCGTCCCACATGGTCAGCGGGGCCATCTGCGAGTAGCGCAGGTTCAGGTTCTTGTACGCCTCGTAGATGCCGCGCGACAGGGCCGCCTCGTCGCCGCCCTCGGTGAGCACGTTCTGCCCGCGCTTGCCCATGACGATCGCGGTGCCCGTGTCCTGGCACATCGGCAGGACGCCCGCGGCCGCGATGTTCGCGTTCTTCAGCAGGTCGAGCGCGACGAACTTGTCGTTGCCCGACGCCTCGGGGTCGTCGATGATGCGGCGCAGCTGGGCGAGGTGCGCGGGCCGCAGGTAGTGCTGGATGTCGTGGATGGCCTCCTCGGCGAGCTTGCGCAGCGCCTCCGGCTCCACCTTGAGGAACGTGCGCCCGTCGGCCTCGAAGGTGGAGACACCCTCGGAGGTCACCAGCCGGTACGGGGTGGTGTCCTCTCCCTGGGGGAGCAGATCGGTGTACGCGAACTCAGGCATCTCGCCCATTCCTCACTCGACAGACAGCGGCGTGCCTCCATTGGCAGCGTCCACCAGCGTAGGACCTGGCACGGGTGCCGACTCTGTGAGGTAAGGCTCAGTTCGGACACCGGACGGACACCCGGTTCTCCACAGGGGGCCCGGAAGGGGTAGTCGCGATCTATCGCGTTTGGGTACGCTGCTGTCGTGGACCTTCAGAAGAGCTCCGACGCGACCCCGGCCCCGGCGGCGACCCCGGTCGAGCTGCGCGCCTCCGACGCCGACCGCGACCGGATCACCGACATCCTGCGTGACGCCCTCGCCGAGGGCCGCCTCACGCCGGAGGAGCACTCCGAGCGCGTGGAGGGGGTGCTGGCCACCAAGACGGTGGGCGAGCTCGACCGCTTCGTCCGGGACCTGCCCGCCGCGCACACCGGCCGCGCGACGCCCGCGTACGCCTCGGCGCCCAACCGCCCCACGGCGGGTGCGATCCCGGTCGACGCCGACGAGAGCGTGGTGGCGGTGTTCAGCGCCGCCGTCCGCAAGGGCCGCTGGCGCGCCGGCCGCCGCATCCACGCGTACGCGGTGTTCGGCAGCGTCGACATCGACCTGAGCGAGGCGATCTTCGAGTACCAGCAGGTCGTGATCAAGACGGTCTCCGTGTTCGGCAACATCGAGATCCGCGTCCCGGAGAACGTCTCGCTGCGCGGCAACGGCGGCGGCGTGCTGGGCAACTTCGAGGTGCACACCATGGATTCGGCCGACCCGGACGCCCCCGTGGTGTACATCGACGGCCTCGCCGTCCTCGGCAACGTGGAGGCGCGGCCCAAGCGCGGCAAGCTCGTCGCGGACATCCTCGACCGTGTCACGGGCCGGCTGAACGACCGGGTCGCCGACCGCGTGGACCGGGGTTTGCGCAAGCACCTGGACCGTTGACGCTTGTGAACGCGCGGGCGGCGCGCGGGCATTGGTTCAGCGATGGACGATCGATCACGCGGGAGAACGCCCGGGCTTGGGAACGCAGTGCATAGGCGCGCGCACAGCGGGTAGGCCTTGCTGCATCGTCTCTTGGAGGGCGCTGTGGAACTTCCCCCGGCGCCCGGCACGCTCGCGAAGCCGTCGTCAGGAGTAGACCGTGCTGCAACCGCCGCATCAGTCCCTGCAGGTAGCTGCCGTACCGGCCCAGCGGGCGCCAGTGCGGGACAGGGATCAGGAAGCGCCATGGCACACGGAGGCGGTGTGCCGCCGCGACGAGGCCGGCCTGTTCTTCGCCCCCTCCAAGGAGCCCACCGCGGCCCGACTCTCCCGTGAGGAGGCCGCCAAGCGCGTCTGCGCCCGCTGTCCGGTGATGGTCGAGTGCCGCGAACACGCGCTCCTGCAACCCGAGCCGTACGGGGTCTGGGGCGGCCTGACCGCCGCCGAGCGCCGCGTCGTGCTCGCCCGGCGCCGCCGCCGGGACGTGGAGCTCCAGAAGGCCGCGCGCGGGACGATAGCGGCGGCCGGCTGACCTCTCGGCTCGGGACGGCCGTGTGCGGGAACCCCGCACGGCCTCCCGCCGGGACCACGCACGGAAAAGGGGCGCCCCTCCGCACAAGGGGCGCCCCTTCCGCGCCTTCACGGCGCCCGGCCGGTGCCGCCGGCCGACGGTCCTACTTGGCGCGGTCGAAGTCGATCGCGCTGTACGCACGCAGCTTGCTCAGCCGGTGCTCCGAGGTGATCTGGCGGACCGTCCCGGACTTGGACCGCATCACGATCGACTCGGTCGTCGCGGTCTCGGGGCGGTAGCGCACCCCGCGCAGCAGTTCGCCGTCGGTGATGCCGGTGGCGACGAAGAAGACGTTCTCGCCGGAGACCAGGTCGCTCGTCCCGAGGACGCGGTCGAGGTCGTGCCCGGCGTCGACCGCCCGCCGGCGCTCCTCTTCGTCCTTGGGCCACAGCTTGCCCTGGATGGTGCCGCCGAGGCACTTGACCGCACAGGCCGAGATGATGCCCTCGGGCGTGCCGCCGATGCCGAGCAGCAGGTCGATGCCGGTGCCCTCGCGCAGCGCCAGGATCGAGCCCGCGACGTCGCCGTCGGAGATCAGCTTGATGCGCGCGCCGGTCTCCCGGATCTCCTTGATGATCCCGTCGTGGCGGGGCCGGTCGAGGATGACGACGGTGACGTCCTCGGGGGTGACGCGCTTGGCCTTCGCGACGCGGCGGATGTTGACCGACACGGGCGCGTTGATGTCGACGAAGTCGGCGGCCTCGGGGCCGGTGACCAGCTTGTCCATGTAGAAGACCGCGGACGGGTCGAACATGGTGCCGCGGTCGGCGGCGGCCAGGACGGCGATCGCGTTGGTCATGCCCTTGGCGGTGAGCGTCGTCCCGTCGATCGGGTCGACGGCGATGTCGCACTCGGGGCCGGACCCGTCGCCCACACGCTCCCCGTTGAACAGCATCGGGGCTTCATCCTTCTCCCCTTCACCGATGACGACGACGCCGTTCATCGAGACGGTGGAGACGAGGGTCCGCATGGCGCGGACGGCGGCGCCGTCGGCACCGTTCTTGTCGCCACGGCCCACCCAGCGGCCCGCGGCCATCGCGGCGGCCTCGGTGACGCGGACGAGTTCGAGGGCGAGGTTGCGGTCGGGGGCTTCCGACGGGACTTCGAGTTCGGACGGCAGATGATGCTCGGTCATCGAGACGCACCTTTCTGATACGACGACGGCCGGATGAGGGTGTGCCCCCGACTCTATCGCCAGGCTGACAAAATGAGCAGGGGGGCCCACGGATGAGCAGGCCAGGGCACCTGCGACGATAGGGGCGTGGCAGGTACGAAAGGCAAGCAGTCGGTCCGGGACATGATTCTCTCCCTGGGCCTCATCGGGCTGATGGCAGGCGTCATCTACATCTTCATCCCGCACGACGACTCCGCGCCTGATCTCAAGCGGGTCGACTACCGGGTCGAGCTGCTGACCGCGCGCCGTGCGGCGAGCTACCCCGTGGCGGCCCCCGACGGGCTGCCGACGGAGTGGAAGCCGACCTCGGTGCGGTACGACGGCAGCGAGTTCGATGTCTGGCACCTCGGCTTCCAGGACCCCGACGGTCAGTACGTGGCGGTCGAGCAGTCCACTCAGCGTGCGCCCGTGTTCATCGACTCGGCCAGTCAGGGCGCGCGGGCGACCAAGGTGACCCAGCGCATCGGCGACCGGACGTGGCAGCGCTACGAGGGCGACCACTACGACGCCCTCGTCCTCAAGGGCGACGGCGCCACGACCGTGGTGACCGGCACCGCGTCCTTCGGCGCGCTGACGAAGATGGCGCAGGCGCTCAAGACGTCCTGACCCCCATGGCCGCGCCGACGGGCGCCCCGGCCACGTGCGTACACCTGCGAGAAGGGCCCCCGGCACACGCCGGGGGCCCTTCTCGTACGGGTGCTGCCGGGAGCGTCCCCGCGGCGTGGTCCGTCAGACGGTCGTGATGACCTGGTCGAGCTCCAGGCGCGGGGAGCGCGGGAACCAGGCGTCCTCGCCCGGCTTGCCGATGTTGACGATCATCAGCGGGGTGTGGTCGTCGTCCAGGAACTCCTTCTGGATCCCGGCGAAGTCAGCGCCGGTCATCGGGCCGGCGGCCAGGCCCGCGGCGCGGACGCCGATGATGAAGTACGCGGCCTGGAGGGCGGCGTTCAGCAGGGCGGCGCTCTCACGGGCCGGGCGCTCGGAGAAGAACATGTCCTTGGCGGCGGGGAAGTGCGGCAGCAGGGCCGGCAGCTCCTCGTGGAACTCGTTGTCCGCGGAGAGGATCGCGACCAGCGGGGCGGCGGCGGTCTTCGCCTGGTTGCCCTCGGCGAGGTGCCGCACGAGGCGCTCGCGGGCCTCGGGGGAGCGGACCAGCGTGATGCGCAGCGGCGACTGGTTGAAGGCGGTCGGGCCGAACTTGACCAGGTCGTAGATCGCCTGGACCTGCGCGTCGGTCACCGGCTCGTCGGTGAAGGTGTTCGCGGTGCGGGCCTCGCGGAACAGCAGGTCCTGGGCGGCGGGGTCAAGGACGAGAGACATGAAAGAAACCTTCTCGGTGCGTGCGGTGGATCCGTGGGGGATCTGTTGGCACCACCGACAGTACGGCGATTAGGTTGAAAGTTCAACAAAGGCCGGGCTGAGGTGATCCGCTTCACAGAAGCGCGACGGCGGGGCGGCTCCTGCCAGGAGCCGCCCCGCCGCAGACGATCACATGCCTACCGGGAGCCCGCGTCCCCGGGCTCGCCGCCAGCGTCCTCGCCTTCCCCGGACTCCTCCTCGGCCAGGGCCGCGTCCAGCCGGGCCCGCGCGCCCTCCAGCCAGCGCCGGCACACCTTGGCCAGCTCCTCGCCGCGCTCCCAGAGCGCCAGGGACTCCTCCAGGGTCGTGCCGCCCGCCTCCAGGCGGCGCACGACCTCGATCAGCTCGTCCCGTGCCTGCTCGTACCCGAGCGCCTCGTCCACCTTGCTGGTCATGCGCCCACCCTATGCATCGACTCGAACCGTGAATTCACCCTCGGCGACCCGCGCCCGCAGCGTCTCGTCCGCCGTGACCTCCGCCGGGTCGCGGACCACGTGCCCGTCGGCCCTCTGCAGCACCGCGTACCCGCGCTGGAGGGTCGCCGCGGGGGACAGGGCCACCACGCGCGCGTGCGTGTGCGTCAGCTCCGAGTCCGCGCGGTCCAGCAGATGCCCGAGCGTGCGCCGCCCCCGGTCGAGCAGCGCGGCCACCTGGTCCGCCCGCTCGTCGATCATCCGGTGCGGGTCCTCTATCGAGGGCCTGGCCAGCGCGTGCGCGAGGCCGCGCTCCTCGCGGTCGACGAACGACCGCACACTGCGGCGGGCCCGGTCCCGCAGGAACCGCACCCGCTCGTACTCCTCGCCCACGTCCGGCACGACCTTCTTGGCGGCGTCGGTCGGAGTGGACGCCCGCAGGTCGGCCACGTGGTCCAGCAGCGGATTGTCCGGCTCGTGCCCGATGGCCGACACCACCGGCGTACGGCAGGCCGCCACCGCGCGGACGAGCTGCTCGTCGGAGAACGGCAGCAGGTCCTCCACGCTGCCACCGCCGCGGGCCACCACGATGACGTCCACGTCCTCGCGCGCGTCCAGCTCCTTCACGGCCTGCACGACCTGCGGCACGGCGTGGACGCCCTGCACGGCGACGTTGCGCACCTCGAAGCGGACGGCGGGCCAGCGGTGCCGCGCGTTCTCCAGCACGTCACGCTCGGCCGCCGACGCGCGCCCGCAGACCAACCCGATCAGCTGCGGCAGGAACGGCAGCGGCTTCTTGCGGTCGGCCGCGAACAGCCCCTCGGCCGCCAGCGACTTCTTCAGCTGCTCCAGGCGCGCGAGCAGCTCGCCCACGCCGACCGGCTTGATCTCGGTCGCCCGCAGGGACAGCTGCCCCCGCGGCGCGTACCACTCGGGCTTCGCCTGGACCACCACGCGGGCGCCCTCGCTCACCACGTCGGCGACCGCGTCGAACACCTGCCGGTAGCAGGTCACGCTCACCGAGATGTCGAACGACGGGTCGCGCAGCGTCAGGAAGACGACACCCGCGCCGGGGCGCCGCGACAACTGGGTGATCTGCCCCTCGACCCAGACCGCGCCGAGCCGGTCGATCCATCCCCCGATGAGCCGTGACACCTCGCCGACGGGCAGCGGGGCGTCCGCGGACGTGTTGAGAGCCATGCGCCGAGCGTAGTGGCCCCCACCGACATCCCCGCACCTCCGGCGCCCGGCCGGTTCCACACTCCCCGGGCGACGGGGGCGGGCGGGTCCGTGCCACTCCGCTGGCCGCCCCGGACCGGGCCCACGGCCCGCCGTCCCCGCCCTCAGCCCGCTCCGTTCCCCGCGTCCGCGTCCGTCTCCCGCCCGGTTCGGCCGTGCTGGGCGAACAGGACCGTCAGGCCGACCGCCAGCCAGATCGCGCCCACCACCTGGGCCGTTCCCGAGGCCTCGACGATCACCGCGATGGTGATCGCCGCGCCGAGGACGGGGACGACGACGTGCCGCCACCAGACGGGAGGCCCGCTCCTGCGGCGTACGGCGAACCAGCCCACCACCGACGCGTGCAGCAGCGTGAACGCGGTCAGCGCGCCGATGTCGACCACCGAGACCAGCTTGTCGAGGCCGTCGTCGCGTCGCGCCGCCCACACCGCCGCGACCAGGGTGATCACCGCCGCGCACAGCAAGGCCGTCCGCGGCACCCCGGAGTCGGTCCGGGCCAGCGCCCGCGGCAGCCGCCGGTCACGGGCCATCGCGTAGAGCAGCCGCCCGGCCGCCGCCTGCCCGGCGAGCGCCGCGAAGGCCGCACCGATCGCCTTGCTGACCGCCACCAGGTTGTGCAGCCAGGCGCCGACGGAGGCGTCCACGGCGTCGTAGAAGGCCGAACCCTGCTTGCCGGGGTCCGCCGCGAGCCGAGCGGACGACAGCGGCTCCAGCAGCGCCACCAGATACGTCTGTGCCACGAACAGCACGCCCGCCAGAGCCAGGCAGAACAGGACCGCCCGGGCCACCTTCTCCGAACCGCCCGTCACCTCCTCCGCGAAACTGGCGATCGCGTCGAAGCCGAGGAACGACAGGACGGCCACCGACACCGCCCCGACGACCGCCGACAGGGCGAACGCGCCCTGCGTCCCGTCACCCGCCAGCGGGGACAGCCAGTCGCGGTGGGCGCCGTCGCGCGCGAGCATCACGACCGCCGACACGACGAAGATCAGAAGGACCACGATCTCCAGCGCGAGCACCAGGAAGCCGACCCGGGCCGCGGTGCGCACCCCCCACAGGTTCAGGAACGTCGTGATCACCACGGCGAGGGCCGTCCACACCCACCGGGAGACCTCCGGCACCAGGGAGTTCATCGCGATGCCGGAGAACAGGTAGGCCACCGCCGGGATCAGCAGGTAGTCCAGCATCACCATCCACCCGGCGACGAACCCCGCCTCCTTGCCCAGCCCCGCGCGCGCGTAGGCGAACACCGAACCCGCCTGGGGGACCACCCGCACCATCTGCGCGTAGCTGAATGCGGTGAACGCCATCGCGACCGTCGCCACGAGGTAGACCAGCGCGACCGCCCCGTGCGACTTCGCGTCGAGCGTCCCGTAGACGCCGACCGGTGCCATGGGGGCGATGAACAGCAGCCCGTAGACGACCAGGTCGCGGAAGCCGAGGCTGCGCCGCAGCTCGTGCTCCGCGGCTCCGGCGCCGCCGGTTGTCCGCGTGTCGGACATCGTGCCTCCCGAGGGTCGTGCAGGGCCCCACCCCTCCCGGCTTCCCCAGTCTCTCCAAGGAGGCGATCTTTGACCCGCCGGGTGCGGCCTTACGATGGGTCCCATGACTGCTTCGACTGGCCGCCGTGTCCTGCTCGCCGCCCCCCGGGGCTACTGCGCGGGCGTGGACCGTGCCGTGATCGCCGTCGAGAAGGCCCTTGAGCAGTACGGGGCCCCGATCTATGTCCGCCACGAGATCGTCCACAACAAGTACGTCGTGCAGACCCTGGAGAAGAAGGGCGCGATCTTCGTCGAACAGACGGCGGAGGTCCCCGAGGGCTCCATCGTCATGTTCTCGGCGCACGGCGTCGCCCCCGCCGTCCACGACGAGGCCGCCGCCGGCAAGCTCGCCACCATCGACGCGACGTGCCCGCTGGTCACCAAGGTCCACAAGGAAGCCGTCCGCTTCGCCGACGACGACTTCGACATCCTCCTCATCGGCCACGAGGGCCACGAGGAGGTCATCGGCACCTCCGGCGAGGCCCCCGACCACATCACCCTCGTCGACGGCCCCGAGGACGTCGCCAAGGTCGAGGTCCGTGACCCCTCGAAGGTCGTCTGGCTCTCCCAGACCACCCTGTCGGTCGACGAGACCATGGAGACGGTCGACGCCCTCAAGGAGAAGTTCCCGTTGCTCATCTCCCCGCCGAGCGACGACATCTGCTATGCCACGCAGAACCGTCAGCTCGCGGTGAAGCAGATGGGCGCCGAGGCCGACCTGGTCATCGTGGTCGGCTCGCGCAACTCCTCCAACTCGGTGCGGCTCGTCGAGGTCGCCAAGCTCGCCGGCGCCCGCGAGGCCTACCTGGTGGACTTCGCCGACGAGATCGACGAGGCGTGGCTGGAGGGCGTGACCACGGTCGGCGTCACCTCGGGTGCCTCCGTCCCGGACGTCCTCGTCGAACAGGTCCTGGAGCGGCTCACGGGTCACGGCTTCGAGGACGTGGAGATCGTCAAGGCCGCCGAGGAGTCCATCACCTTCTCGCTGCCCAAGGAACTCCGCCGCGACCTGCGCGCCGAGGCGGCCGCCCTGGTGGCGGAGCGCACCGGTGGTACGCCCGGGAAGTGACCGTCAGTCCCACGACGTAACGTAGGGCCATGCAGATCTTCGGTGTGGACATTGGCGGATCCGGGATCAAGGGTGCCCCCGTGGACCTTGACCGCGGAGACCTCGCGGAGGAGCGCTTCAAGGTGCTCACCCCGCATCCGGCGACGCCCGACGCGGTGGCCGACGGCGTCAAGGACGTCATCGACCACTTCGGCTGGTCGGGCCCGGTGGGCATCACGTTCCCGGGCGTGGTCACCGGCGGCTCCACGATCCGTACGGCCGCCAATGTCGACAAGTCCTGGATCGACACCGACGCGGGCGCCCTGCTCGGCGAGCGGATCGGCGGCCTGCCGGTGACGGTGCTGAACGACGCGGACGCGGCGGGCGTCGCGGAGATGCAGTTCGGCGCCGGCAAGGACCGCAGCGGCACGGTCATCCTGCTCACCTTCGGCACCGGCATCGGCAGCGCCCTGTTCATCGACGGCGAGCTGGTCCCGAACACGGAGCTGGGTCACCTGGAGCTGAACGGCCACGACGCGGAGAAGAAGGCCTCCACCAAGGCCAAGGACGACAACGAACTGACCTGGGAGCACTGGGCACGCCGCGTCACCAAGTACCTGGCGCACGTCGAGATGCTGTTCTCCCCGGAGCTGTTCATCATCGGCGGCGGTGTCAGCCGCAAGGCGGACAAGTTCCTGCCGCTGATCGAGGGCGTCACCGCGGAGATCGTCCCGGCGCAGCTCCAGAACAACGCGGGGATCGTGGGCGCCGCCATGCGGGCGGCGAAGCTCCCGCAGTAGCTCAGCGGGCCTGCCGACCGACCTGCGGTCCGCGCGCCGGAGCCGTCTGTCCCGTCTGTCCCGCCTGCGCCGCCTGGGTCCTGCGCCGGGCGGCGCGGCGGGCCATGAGGCGGATCCGGCGGACGATCACGACGAGGCCCGCGATCAGCGTGCCGCCGTACAGCCAGCCGGCCTGGAGGGCGAGGGCGGTGACCAGGCTCATGAAGCGGTCGCTGAGCCCGCCGTCGCCGTCCTGGGCCACGGGCAGCAGACCGAAGGTGAAGGCGATCGGCACGACCACGGGGGCGGTCACCAGGTCGCCGGGCCGCACCCACAGCGCGGTCAGCAGGCACACCGGCAGGAACAGCACCCCGTAGACCGTCAGGGACCCCCCGAGGAGGAGCTGGTCCAGGCAGGCGAGGGCGAACATCGCGGCACCGCAGAACAGTCCGCTGCCGAGCCCGGTGAGCCGGGGGTTCGGCAGCCGCCGTGCCGTCCGCGGGCCCGCCGCCGCGGGCCTCCGCACCGCCGGGGCGCTCCGCCGGACACCGTCGGACGTGGCCCGCCCGGCCTGTGCCGGAACGGGCGTGCCGCGTCGCGGCCTGTACTGAGGGGGGCGCGTCCTGTGTTGCTCCACCGGACCAACTTAGGTCGTTTTATGTGTGGAACCGCTCTTCGGACACGCCGGTGAGCCACCGAAGACGAGGCCATGGATGGTCCTTGGCCATGCGTTCGATACCTCGCCGGGAGGCGCCGGGGCACGCCGTAGACTGGTGGATCGGCCCGCGCTCTCCGAGGGCCCTTCGCCCATCCTCCTCGTACGGGAAGTCGCAACGTGTCGCTCACGATCGGAATCGTCGGTCTGCCCAATGTCGGCAAGTCGACCCTGTTCAACGCCCTGACCAAGAACGACGTGCTCGCGGCCAACTACCCGTTCGCCACGATCGAGCCGAACGTCGGCGTGGTCGGCGTCCCCGACCCCCGACTGACCAAGTTGGCCGAGATCTTCTCCTCGCAGCGCGTCCTGCCGGCGACCGTCGACTTCGTCGACATCGCGGGCATCGTGCGCGGCGCGAGCGAGGGCGAGGGCCTGGGCAACAAGTTCCTCGCGAACATCCGCGAGTCGGACGCGATCTGCCAGGTCATCCGTGCCTTCAAGGACGAGAACGTCGTGCACGTGGACGGCAAGGTCTCGCCCAAGGACGACATCGAGACGATCAACACCGAGCTGATCCTCGCCGACCTCCAGACGATCGAGAAGGTCCTGCCGCGCCTCCAGAAGGAGTCGCGCATCAAGAAGGACATCGCGCCCAAGGTCGCGGCGGTCGAGGGGGCCCAGGAGATCCTGGAGAAGGGCGACACGCTCTTCTCCGCGGGCATCGTCCAGGGCTCCGGCAAGGAGGAGCTGCTGCACGACCTGCACCTGCTCACCACCAAGCCGTTCCTCTACGTCTTCAACGTGGACGAGGACGAACTGGTCGACGAGGACTTCAAGGCCGCCCAGCGCGCCCTGGTCGCCCCCGGCGAGGCGATCTTCCTCAACGCCAAGCTGGAGCAGGACCTCGCCGAGCTGGACGAGGAGGACGCCATGGAGCTCCTGGAGTCCGTGGGCGCCGAGGAGCCGGGCCTCGCCACGCTGGCCCGCGTCGGCTTCAACACCCTCGGCCTGCAGACCTACCTGACGGCCGGCCCCAAGGAATCCCGCGCCTGGACCATCAAGAAGGGCGCGACCGCCCCCGAGGCCGCCGGAGTCATCCACACCGACTTCCAGAAGGGCTTCATCAAGGCCGAGGTCATCTCCTTCGCCGACCTGGTCGAGATGGGCTCGGTCGCCGAGGCCCGCGCCAAGGGCAAGGCCCGCATGGAGGGCAAGGAGTATGTGATGCAGGACGGCGATGTGGTGGAGTTCCGCTTCAACGTGTAGCTGCGCGCATGTCGTGTGTCGCGTAGCTCCGTCCAGCACGTGGTCGAAGGGCCGGGCTCCGATGAGTCCGGCCCTTCCCTCTTCCCGTGCCGGCTCGGCCTCGGTGTGGCGGAGCGAGTTTCCGCAGGTCGAGGTTGATCTCGAAGGGCACCGGACGGTGGAGTGAGTCCCTGAAGATGCCGACGGCCACATAGGTGGCGGTCGGCTCGTCGAGTACGTGGACGTGCGGGGACCGAGCCACGAGTCCGGCGACGTTCCTTTTGCGGAAACGGCAAGCGAGGGTGCTGTAAGCGCACGGACGTTCTAGCGTGGGGGTATGGCTCCCCAGCACCCGCACCCGCACCCGCACGCGTCCTCGTCCGGTCATGGCCGTCACACCGGTCAGGGCGGACACCACGGTCACTCCCACTCCGACGAAGCCCATGCCCAGGCCGAGATACTCGACCTCGACGCCGAAGTCCTCGCCGAGCACCTCGCCGGCGTCACGCGGTGGCTGCCCGTCGGGGCGTCCCCGCGTCGGATCGTGGACCTGGGCTGCGGGACGGGAGCGGGAACCTTCGCTCTCCTCGACCGCTTCCCCGAGGCGGACGTGACCGCCGTCGACACCTCCGCCGCGCACCTCCAGCGTCTGCGGGAGAAGGCGCGCGCCCGGGGCGTGGACGGGCGGGTCCGTACCGTGCAGGCCGACCTCGACGACACCGTCTGGCCCGACCTCGGCGCACCCGACCTGATGTGGGCGTCGGCCTCGATGCACCACATGGCCGACCCGGACCGGGCCCTGCGCGCGGTCCACGACGTCCTCGCGCCCGGCGGGCTGTTCGCGGTCCTGGAACTGGCCGGCTTCCCCCGATTCCTGCCCGAGGACGCCCCGGAGGAACGGCCCGGTCTTGAGGAACGCTGCCACACCGCGAGCGAGCGGTACCACGCCGAGCACGTGCCCCACCGGGGCGCCGACTGGGGCCCGAAGCTCACCGCCGCAGGATTCACCGTCGAAGCCGAACGCGCCCTCACCGTGAACATCGAGGGCTCCCGTGACGCGGCGGTCGGCGCCTACGCCCTGGAGAGTCTGCTACGCCTGCGCGGCACCGTCGCCGACGGGCTTCCGGCCGAGGACCTCGCCGCGCTGGACCGGCTGCTCGACACCGACGGCCCGCACAGCATCCTGCGCCGCGACGACCTGGTGGTACGCACCGAACGCACCGTCTGGGCCGCACGTCGGGGAGCCTGAACCCCGCGCGGCGGTACGGCGGGACTCAGGCCGCGGATGTCCAGTCGGTGGGGTCGGCGGTGCTGGCGTCCCGCTCGCGCCGCGACTCGCGCTTCTCGGCGGCCCGCGCGAGCGCCCACGCGACGCCGGTAAGGGGCAGGGCCGCCCACAGTGCGTAGAGCGCCGTGCGGTGGGAGTGTCCGCCGCGGACGGTGAAGGCGGCCGTGCAGACCATCGCGAGGGCGAGGTGCAGGCACAGGAGGCGGCCGAGGTGACGGGCGAACGTGGTGGCGGTGTGGGCGGTCACCGTGAACTCCTGGCAGTCGGGCCGACCGTGGAGGCGGTCGTGCGGGTGGTGCCGGACAGGAGTGGGGGGACGTCGCGGGGGAGGTGGTGCGTGGGGGTGCGATCAGGATGCCGCTGCCGCCCACGGGGACGTCTGCATGATGCAGCCATTCCTGAAATCTCCCCGAAACGGGGCGAGTTGACACCCGAATCGGAACGGATCGGGACGGAACCGGATCTTCCGTTGGTTCGGACCTGGCGGGAAAGAGACGATCACGGCCGAAGGCGACCCCTGCCCGACCGGAGGTTGCCCCTCTTCCGACACATCCCGGTCGGCCGGGTGTGGAGGGCCGGCGAGGAGTTCCGGGCCCGATGCCGGTGCTGCCGTCGGTGCCGGTGCCGGTGCCGGTGTTTCGGCTCGGGCGGCGGGCAGACGGAGGGCACGGCTTCGTCGGTCGCACCGCTGTGGGCGGCTCGGCGGGGCACGGTGGCTCGGCCGGGACCGGTGTCAGCGGTGCGTGGAAGGATGCGCGCATCGGACGGCGGCAGGCGCGCGCCGGGCGGCACGTGAGGGGTGTCATGGCGGGTACGGAGGAGGCGGTGGGCGGGCGGGGTGCCGGCGGGCAGGTGCCCGTGGCGCAGCCGCCCGTCGGGCGGCAGGCGCGCGTTCTGCTGGCGGAGGCCGGACGGCTGCACGACGCCGCGCGCACGGTGCTCGCCGACCACACCCGCGCCGTCGAGGCGGTCCGCTCCGCCCTCACGCCGCTCAGGGACGAACTCGTCGCCCGGGAGCTGGAGTCCATCCCCGTCTCCCGGCTGAAGGACGTCACCGAGGGCCGGCTGCGGCTCGCGGCCGTCGAGGCCGCCGGACTCGCCTCGGTGCGCGCCGTGTACGAGGCGAGCCGCTACGACCTGCGGCAGATCCCGGGCGTCGGCGCCCAGACCGCCGACCAGGCGCTCGCCGCTGCCCGGCAGATCGCCCGCGCCGTCGAGGAGACCGTCTCCGTACGGATCGACGTGGACCACCCCGAGCCCCGGACCACCGCCCTCGTCGTCGCGCTGCGCCGGCTCGTCGAGGCCGGTCCCGAACTGCGGCGGGCCGTGGACGCCGCCCGGCGGCTCGACGAGCGGATCGGCGCCCTGCTCCCCGAAGCGGCGCCCGCCGCCGGCTGGCTGCGGCTCGCGGTCACCGGAAGGCGCCGCCGCCAGGGCGCGTTCGCCGCGATCGTCGCGCTGCGCGACCTCACGGCCGACGCCGCCGCCAAAGACGTACGCCTGCTGCTCGCCCAGGCCTCCACCGACCTGCTGCGCGAACCGGCCTCCGAGATCGAGGCCTGGGTCGACTTCGAGCTGCGCTCCCCGGAGTACTACAGCCAGCTCGCCGAGATCGCCGACCACCCCGCGGGCGCCGCCGACGTCGAGGCGGCCGAAGGGTTCCTGCCGTCCGAGGTCGCCGAGCGCGTGCACGCGCAGCGCCTGGACGACACCCACCGCAGGGTCTCGCTGCGCGGCTACCAGTCCTTCGGCGCCCGGTTCGCCCTCGCCCAGCGCCGCGTCCTGCTCGGCGACGAGATGGGCCTCGGCAAGACCGTCCAGGCCATCGCCGCGCTCGCCCATCTCGCGGCCGACGGGCACACCCACTTCCTCGTCGTCTGTCCGGCCAGCGTCCTGATCAACTGGACCCGGGAGGTCGGCACCCGAAGTACCCTGCGCGCCTTCCCCGTGCACGGGACCCACCGGCAGGACGCGTACACCGAGTGGCGCGAGCGCGGGGGCGTCGCGATCACCACGTACGACGTGCTGCGCACCCTGCCGGTGCCGGACGGCACCGGGCCGGGGGCCGTCGGTGGGGCGCCGCCCGGCATGCTCGTCGTCGACGAGGCCCACTACGTGAAGAACCCGGACGCCCGCCGCTCCAAGGCGGTCGCGGCCTGGACCGCCCGCTGCGACCGGGTGCTCTTCCTCACCGGTACGCCGATGGAGAACCGCGTCGAGGAGTTCCGCAGCCTCGTCCGCCACCTGCGCCCCGACCTGCTTCCCGCGATCCACAACAGCAGCGCCGCCGCGGGCCCGCACACCTTCCGTACGGCCGTCGCCCCCGCCTACCTGCGGCGCAACCAGCGTGACGTGCTGACCGAACTGCCCGCGCTCGTCCAGGTCGACGAGTGGGAGGAGTTCGGCCCGGCCGACCGGAAGGCCTACCGCAGGGCCGTCGCGGCGGGGAACTTCATGGCGATGCGCCGGGCCGCCTACGCCGACCCCGAGAGGTCCGCGAAGCTCCAGCGGCTGCGCGAGCTGGCCGCCGAAGCCGCCGCGAACGAACTCAAGGTGGTGGTGTTCTCGTACTTCCGTGACGTGCTCGCCACCGTCCAGCAGGCGCTGCGGCCCGTGGACCAGGAGGCGCCGGGGAGAAGGGTGTTCGGGCCGATATCAGGGAGCGTGCCCGCGGCCGACCGGCAGCGCCTGGTCGACGCGTTCACCGAGGCGGACGGGCACGCGGTGCTGCTCTGCCAGATCGAGGCCGGCGGCATCGGCCTCAACCTCCAGGCGGCCTCCGTGGTCATCCTGTGCGAACCGCAGGTCAAACCGACCCTGGAGCACCAGGCCGTGGCCCGCGCCCACCGTATGGGACAGGTACGTCCCGTCCAGGTCCACCGGCTGCTCGTCGCGGACAGCGTGGACGACCGGCTGTTGAGCATCCTGCAGAACAAGGCCCTGCTCTTCGACGCCTACGCCCGCCGCAGCGACATGGCGGAGGCGACCCCGGACGCCGTCGACGTGTCGGACAGCGGCCTGGCCCGCCGGATCGTCGAGGAGGAGCAGCAGAGACTCGCGACCACGTCCGAGGCCGAGAACGAACCCGAGGCCGAGAACGAACCCGAGGCCGAGGCCGAACCCGAGGTCGAAATCTGAGGCCGAACCGAGGGTTGAACCAGAGGGCCGAACCCGAGGTCCGACCTCACCGGGCCCTGCCTTCACCTCCAGGCCACCGGTCCCTGCCCTCCCCCCCCGTGTCGGCCTCAGCCCCTCCCCCTTGCCGTCCTCACTCCCGCGCCATCCCCGTCTTCACCCCCGCGCCGCACAGCGGGACCACCGCCTCGCGCCCGCCGAGCGCGCCCTCCCGCACCGCCGCCCAGCAGGCCACCCCGGTCGACTCCACGTACAGGCCGCGGCCCGCCAGGTCCGACTGGGCGTGCCGGATCTGGTCCTCCGTCACGGTCAGGAAGGCGCCCCCGGAGGCGCGTACCGCGCGCAGGATCTGGCGGGCCCTGGGCGGGTTCGGGATCGCGATGCCCTCGGCGAACGTGGGCGCCGACACGGTGACACCGACGAGGTCCTCGGCTCCCTCGGACCAGGCGTGCGCGAGCGGTGCGACGGCCGCCGACTGGACGGCGTACAGCGCGGGCCTGCGGTCGATCAGCCCCGCTCCGTGCAGTTCGGCCACCGCCAGCGCGGCACCGAGCAGCAGCGTGCCGTTGCCCACCGGCACCACGATGACCTCCGGCAGCCGCCCGCCGAGGTCCTCCCAGAGTTCGTAGACGTACGTCTTCGTGCCGTGCAGGAAGTACGGGTTGAAGACGTGCGAGGCGTAGAACACGCCCTCCTCGTCGGCCGCCTCGCGCGCCGCCCGTGCCGTCGCCTCGCGGTCGCCCTCGACCACCCGCAGCCGCGCCCCGTGCGCCTCGATCTGCTCCAGCTTCTTCGGGGAGGTGCCCTCGGGCACGTACACGGTGCAGGGCAGGCCGGCCCGGGCGCAGTACGCGGCGACCGCCGTGCCCGCGTTGCCGCTGCTGTCCGCGAGCACCTGGCGGGGGCCCAGCCGCAGCGCCAGCTCGGCCAGCAGCACCGCCCCGCGGTCCTTGAACGACAGCGTCGGCGTCAGGAAGTCGAGCTTCGCGGAGATCCCCTCGCGCAGGGACACCAGCGGGGTGCGGCCCTCGCCCAGGCTCACGGTGGGTGAGGACAGCGGCAGGCACTCCGCGTACCGCCACAGCGAGTTCACCCGGCCGGTCAGCGACGAGAGCGGGGCCGGGATCGGGGAGAAGTCCAGATCGAGCGGCCCGCGGCACACCGGGCAGCACCAGGCGAGCGAACCGGAGGGGACACGGGTGCCGTCCGTCGGGCAGAAGCAGTCCGGCAGTGCAGTCATACGCGCAGGTTAGACGCGGTCGGCGGGTGATGGAGTGTCACCGACCGTCGGCCGAAGGCGTGTTACGGCCGCGGCGCCGCCCCCGTTCCGTCCCGGCCCCGCACCACGGGCCGGCCTCCCCGAACCGCACCCCCGACCTCTCCCCGTCCGTACTCCCGCCCTCCGTCACGCCCCCACCCGCGCCCCCTTTACGATGCGCGCAGCCATCCGGCAGCCGTACGCAGATTCCACCGCGCGTGGACTAGGAGCAAGGGAACTCGTGGCCATACCCCCGCCGCCCGGGCCGCAACAACCAGAGGGCCGGCAGCCGCCGCAAGGGACACCGCCGAGTGCTCCGGGGACGCCCGGTCCCTACCCGCCCCCGAACCCGCACGTCCCGCACCCCCAGGACCCGTACCAGCAGGGTCCCTACCAGGGCCCCTACCAGCAAGGCCCCTACCAGCAGGGCCCGTACCAGCAGGCGCCCCACGGAAGCCCGTACCAGACCTGGGGCCAGGGCTACTCGCCGTACAACCGGCCCGCGCCCGTCAACGGGCTCGCGATCGCCGCGCTCGTCCTCGGCGTCCTCTGCTTCCTGCCCGGCGTCGGGCTGGTGCTCGGGATCGTGGCGCTCGTCCAGATCGGGAAGCGCGGGGAGCGCGGCAAGGGCATGGCGATCGGCGGCATCGTGATGTCGTCGATCGGCGCACTGCTGGTGGCGCTCATGTTCGCCACCGGGGGAGCGGACGACTTCTGGGAGGGCTTCAGCGAAGGGACGGCCGGAAACACCCTCTCGCTGCACAAGGGCGAGTGCTTCGACGCGCCGGGCGACACCCTGGAGGGCCTCGCCTACGACGTCGACAAAGTGCCCTGCGCCGGGAAGCACGACGCCGAGGTGTTCGCCTCGGTCCCCGTGGCCGGCGACTCCTTCCCCGGTGACTCCGAGGTCACCGACCAGGCCGACAACACGTGCTACGCGCTCATGGACACGTACGCGATGGACGTCTGGGCCGTCCCGGACGACGTCGACGTCTACTACTTCACGCCGACCCGGCAGAGCTGGCGTGCCGGGGACCGCGAGATCAGCTGCATGTTCGGGAACACCGACGAACAGGGCACTCTGACCGGCTCGCTGCGCAAGGACGCGACGACGCTCGACGGCGACCAGTTCGCCTACCTGAGCGCGGCACGCCTCCTCAACACGGCGATGGAGTCGGCGCCCGACGAGGAGTACGTCGAGGACGACCTGCCGGGCCACAAGAAGTGGGCCGACAGGGTCTCCGACGCGCTCGTCGAGCAGACCGGGCAGCTGCGCCGGCACACCTTCGACCCGGTCGCGAGCGACAAGGTGGAGGCCCTGCTGAAGAACCTCGACCGGTCGCAGAAGGAGTGGGAGAAGGCCGCCGAGGCACGGGACGCGGACACCTTCTACGAGCACTACGAGAAGGGCGCCGAGCTCATCGACGGCAAGACGACGGTCACGACCCGCGAGGCTCTGGGTCTCGCCACCACCCCGCCGACGGGCGGCGGTTCCCGCGGCGGTGATGACGAGGGTGAAGGCGGCAGCGGCATGGAGGTGTGACGGCGCCTATAGCGGGGAGAAAGTGCCTGCGTAAAGCCCTTGGGGGGTTCACGTCATCACATCGAGTGATTCTCTGGCCTTTGCTTGCACAGGACAACCCACGGTTGCCACGCTGTTGCTGTCTGTACAACCTGATGGGAGCGGCTAAGTGACTTTCGGTGAACAGCCGGCCTACCTGCGCGTCGCGGGGGATCTCCGTAAGAAGATCGTCGACGGTTCACTGCCACCGCACACCCGTCTCCCCTCGCAGGCCAGGATCCGCGAGGAGTACGGGGTGTCGGACACGGTCGCCCTGGAGGCGCGGAAGGTCCTGATGGCGGAGGGGCTCGTGGAGGGCCGTTCCGGTTCCGGCACCTATGTGCGTGAGCGCCCGGTGCCGCGCCGGGTGGCCCGCTCGGGATACCGGCCGGACAGCGGCGCGACCCCATTCCGCCAGGAGCAGGCCGACATGGCAGCGCGCGGCACGTGGGAGTCCCACAGCCGGCAGGTCGAGGCGAGCGGCGCGATCGCCGAGCGGCTCGCCATCCGGCCCGGCGACCGTGTGATGTGCACGAACTACGTCTACCGGGACGGGGGCGAGGCGATGATGCTCTCCACGTCCTGGGAGCCGCTCGCCGTCACCGGGCGTACGCCGGTGATGCTCCCCGAGGAGGGTCCGCTCGGTGGGATGGGCGTCGTCGAGCGCATGGCCGCCATCGACGTGATCGTGGACAACGTCACCGAGGAGGTCGGCGCCCGCCCCGGCCTCGCCGAGGAGCTCCTCGCCCTGGGCGGCGTCCCCGGCCATGTCGTCGTCGTCATCCAGCGGACCTTCTACGCCTCGGGCCGCCCGGTCGAGACGGCGGACGTGGTGGTCCCGGCGGATCGGTACCGCATCGCATACCACCTGCCGGTGAAGTGACCTGCCCTTGAGACGGGTTGTGCCCACCTGCCGGTGACGTGAGCCGGAGGTCCAAGTGGACGGGCGGCCGGGCCGGTTGGAATCTGGCCGTTCTCAACTGCCGCGTACGGAAAGGCCTTCGCCCTGTTCGCGGGCGCGTGGGGGGCGGCCGACGGCGTGTTCGGCGGCGTGCGCCCCCCACGGCGGCGCCCCCTCCTGGCTGGTTGCGTACCTCTTTGTGAAAAGCCGTATTCGCTGCGTGAAGGTTAGGCGTAGGCTCGGGCATATGCGGAGTGCGGTTTCGTTAGAGGGCGGGGCAGGACGGGGGCCCGGGGCGGGAAGCGGAGGGGCTGGATGAACGACGGCACGATCACTCTTCCCTGGCTCGTCATACGGCAGGACGACAACGGCAATCGCTACCGCGTCGGCAGGTACGCGACCCGCGCAGAGGCGCAGAAGATCGCGGACAGCCTCGACGCCCGCGGCCACAAACAGCTCTACTGGGTCGAGCGGATCGGACAGAACGGCACCCGGTGATCCGGCGCGCCGGGACCCCCACTCCGCTCCCGTAGGCTCCGGCGCATGACGGAACGGATCGTGGTGGTCGGAGGCGCCCTGGTGCACGAAGGGCGCCTGCTCGCCGCCCGCCGCAGCGCGCCCCCCGAGCTCGCCGGGCGCTGGGAACTGCCGGGTGGCAAGGTCGAGCCGGGGGAGACCCCCGAGCTGGCCCTCGTGCGCGAGCTGCGCGAAGAGCTCGGCGTCGAAACGGAACCGCTGGAGCGCGTCCCCGGCGAGTGGCCGCTGAAGCCCGGCTACGTCCTCGTGGTCTGGGCCGCCCGGCTGCTCCCCGGCTCCGTCGCCCCCCGTCCGCTGGAGGACCACGACGAACTGCGCTGGCTCACGCCCGAGGAGATCTGGGACGTGGACTGGCTGGACCAGGACGTACCCGCGGTCAAGGACGCACTGCCGTTGCTGGGTCCCCCGCGAGGGTGAGCTCCCGGCTGCGCCCGCGCGGGAAGCGCGGTCCCGTCCGAGGGCGTGACGCGCCCCGTGTGCGACGCGTACGCCGTTCGCCCCACAGCAGGTGGCCCAGTGCGGTAAACCGGCGTCGATATCGGGTATGTGACCACTAATCCCACGAAACCGGACATGGGTGAGAGTTCCTGGTCTGGGAAGTGATCGACTTGATCGACACCGAAGGCGACTGTGCCGAGTGGACCTTTCCGGCGGATCCGGGTGCCGTCCGCACCGCGCGTGCCGCCGTCCGGGGACAGCTGCGCGCATGGGAGCTGGACTCCGTCGGTGACATCGCCGTGCTGCTGGTCAGCGAGCTGGTGACGAATTCCTTGCGCCATGCGACGGGCCCGATCGGCGTCCGCCTGGTGCGTCCCGTGGACGGACAGCGCGCCTTGCGCGTCGAGGTCTCCGACCCCCTGCCGGACCCGCCGCGTGAACGGTCCGCCGCCGCCGAGGACGAGAGCGGCCGCGGACTCCAGCTGGTGGCCGGTTCGTGCAGAAGCTGGGGCACCTGGCCCGGGGACAACGGCAAGACCGTCTGGTTCGAACTGGCGGTGCCGGGGTGAGGTGAGGTGAACCCGCCGGGACGGACGGTCCACCGGGATTCCCACCACCACGCCGAACCGCCCGCCCGACCGTCCGAACCGCCCGACCGTCCGAACCGCCCGACCGTCTCGGACCGTCGCGGCCCGGGGGTTTCGGACCGGGCCCGCAGCGGGGTTTCGGCCGGGCCCGCGGGGGACACCCGTCCGCTCCCGAAGCGGCTGCTCGGGGCCGGGATCGGCCCGCCGCGCCGGGTCGTGGGACCGGGGGACGGGGCGTGCGCTCGGCGCTCGACTGGTTCAGGCCACTGGCGGGTGTCGGATTCTTTGATTCGACGGGGCGCCACCTGGTTAGAAGACTGGGAGTATGTCGCGGCCGGTCCAAAAACCATCGGGACCGTGCTGTGATCGTGAACACCGTGTTGTGCGGCGCCGTAGTGCTGGATACTGCGGGCAGCCGCCCCCGGTGACCGGTGCCGGACGCGGTGAGCTGGAGGGGACGGTTCGCGTGAGCGAGATACCAGCGAAGGCCACGGAGTCGGAGGACCCGTCGGGCGGCGCGAGGGCTGATGCGGCGAGCGATTCCGCGCGCACGGCCCCCGGCGACGACGCGGGTGACACCTCGGGCGAAAGGGCGGACGGCGCGGCGCCGGGCCCGGTCGGTGAGACGGCCGGCGAGGCGCCGGGCGACGCGATGTGGCAGACCAGTCCACCCGGCTCGATCTACGACTACATCAAGGTCGCGTCCTTCTCGATAGGCGCCGACGGGCTGGTCGACCAGTGGAGTCTGCGCGCCGAGCAGATCTTCGGGATCCCCGCGGAGCGGGCCGTCGGCATGGACCCCATCGAGGCGTTCGTCGCCGCCGACCGGCGCGAGTTCGGTCAGCGCAAGATGGCGGAGATCCTGGACGGCCGCGAGTGGACCGGCGTGGTGCCCTTCCGGGTGCCCGCCGCCGAGGGCACCGCCGAGCCCGTGGAGGGCCTCGCCGAGGTCTATGTGATGCCGACGACGACCGAGGACGGCGAGCGGGCCGCGGTGTGCATCGTCGTGGACGTCCGCACCCTGCGCAGCATCGAGACGGACCTCGCCGCCTCGCAGGCGATTTTCGGTCAATCTCCGTTCGGGTTCCTGCTGATCGACACGGACCTGCGGGTCCGACGGGCCAACGAGCGGTTCGCCTCGATCTTCGGCGGCCACGTCGACGACCACCACGGCAAGGGCGTCCACGACTACCTCCCGCACCCGGAGGCCGAGCGCGTCACGGCCGTCCTGCGCCGCGTCCTCGAAACCGGCGACTCCATCACGGACATGCACGTCACGGGCTACGTGCCCGGCTCCGAGGAGCGCCGCCACTGGTCCGTCAACCTCTACCGCGTCCACAGCGGAAGCGGCCGGCCGATCGGTATCGCCTGGCTCGGAACCGACATCACCTCCCGTCGCGCGGCCGCCCGGGAAGCGGCAGCGGCGCGGCGCAATCTCGCCCTCCTGAACGAGGCGGGCGCCCGCATAGGCAACTCCCTCGACCTGGAGACCACCGCGCGTGAACTCCTCGACGTCGTGGTCCCCGGCTTCTGCGACCTCGCGACGGTCGACCTGTACCAGGGACTGCTGGCCGGGGACGAGGCGCCGCCAGGTCTCGTGGACGGCAGCGCGGAACTGCGCCGGGTCGCGTTCGCCAGCGCCGTGTCCGACGCGCCGTTCGCCGGCGGCCAGGCACCCGTCGCCGTCGGCGCCGTCCACCACTACCCCTTCAACTCGCCGTGCGCGGACGCCCTGCGCACCGCCAAGCCGCAGTACATCCCCGCCGACGACGGCGGCCTCATCCAGTCGACGCTCGCCGTCCCGATGGTCGCCCACGACACGGTCGTGGGACTCGCCCAGTTCTCCCGGACGAAGGGCAGCGAACCGTTCGGCGAACGCGACCGCTCCCTGGCCGTGGAACTGGCCGCCCGCGCGGCCGTCTGTATCGACAACGCCCGCCTGTACCGCCGCGAGCACGAACGCGCCCTCATCCTGCAGCGGTCCCTGCTGCCCCCGGGCGACCCCGAGGCCTCGGGGCTCGACATCGCGTGCCGCTATCTGCCCGGCAACGCCGCGACCGAGGTGGGCGGCGACTGGTTCGACGTCATCGAGCTCCCCGGCCACCGCACGGCCCTCGTGGTGGGCGACGTGATGGGCCGCGGTCTGCGCGCCGCGGTGGCGATGGGTGAACTCCGCACGGCCGTACGCACCTTGGCGCTGCTCGATCTCGAACCCGCGGAGGTCCTCTCCGCCCTGGACGAGATCGCCCGCGGCCTCGGCACCCCCGGCGGTGTCCAGCAGGCGACGCGCACGGCCCGCCAGCCCCGCGACGCCGACCTCTCCGAGGTGTACCTCGCCACCTGCGTCTACGCGGTCTACGACTCCGTGACCCGCCGGTGCACCTTCGCCAACGCGGGCCACCTCCCGCCGGTGCTGGTCGAGCCAGGCGAGACCGCGCTGATGCTCGACGTGCCGCCCGGCATGCCCCTCGGGGTGGGCGGCGAGCCCTTCGAGGAGGTGGAGGTCGAACTGCCCGAAGGCGCACTGTTGGCGCTCTACACGGATGGACTGGTCGAATCGCGCGACCACCCGCTCGACGAGGGGCTCCAGGCGTTCGTCGGCGCGCTCACCGACCCCACCAGCCCGCTGGAGGACGTCTGCGACCACGTCCTCAACACCCTCGACACCCACCACGGCGAGGACGACATCGCCCTGCTGATGGCCCGCGTCCAGGGGCTGCCCGCCGACTCCGTCGGCGACTGGACCCTGCCGCGCGAGCCGCGCAGTGTGGGCCGCGCCCGTGAGTACGCGCGCACCCAGCTCGTCGCCTGGGACCTGGAACCGCTCGTCGACACGACGGAGTTGCTGGTCAGTGAGCTGGTCACCAACGCCCTCCGGTACGGCGAGGGCGAGATCAGACTGCGACTGCTGCTCGACCGCACCCTCGTCTGCGAGGTCTGGGACGCGGGACTCGTCCAGCCGCGCCGCCGCCGCGCCCGCGACACCGACGAGGGGGGACGCGGTCTCCAACTGGTCGGCCTGCTCTCCGCGGCATGGGGCTCACGCCGGACCCCGCGCGGGAAGACCGTCTGGTTCGAACTCCCGCTGCCGGACGGGGAGACGAGCCTCACCGATCCGGCCGAGGCGTTGCTGAGCCTGTTCTGAGACCGACGCCCGTCCCGTAACCCGGCCGCCGCCCCCGCCCCTGCGGGCGGTCGGGTCAGACCGCGGAGGTCGACCGGCGGCCCCGGGTGCGCGGGCCGCCGTAGCTCACCGGGCCCTCGCCGTCGCCGAGGAGGATCCCGCCGAGCACCGCGCCGCCCGTCCCGGCACCGGCTTCGCCGCCCGAGGGGTTGCCGTACGCCCGTACGTCCTGTTCGGCGAGCCGCCGTGCCTCCAGGGCGAGTTCGTCGGCCCGCCGTGTCTCCGCCACGGAGGAACCCGGCCCGAGCAGGCGCTCCGCCTCCGCCAGCCGGGTACGGGCCGCGCAGCCGACGGCTCCTCGGTGCGTACCGACGAAGTCCGTCGCTGCGGCGGCAGCGGCGTGGGCCGGCAGCAGCGCGTCGTCGCGCAGGTCGGGAACCTCACCCTCGCCCGCCTCGGAGAGCAGCGCGCCCGCCTCCACCACCCGGCGCAACGCGTCCGGCGGATCGTGGGGCCCGGACGTCATCTCCCGGCGTACGCTCGCGAGGAGCGCCCCGGCCCGGGCGAGCCGTGGGTCGCCGCCGAGGGGGAAGGGCTCGGTACCCCGGGCGGTCGGCGGACGGCCGTGGACCGCGCCGAGGGCGGTCTCCGTCGACGCGAGTGCCCCCGGCAACCGCGCTGCCGTCGTTGCCAGTTCGGCCGCCAGCCGGTCCACACCGTCGAGCAGGACACCGGCCTGTGCCACGGCCGCCTCGGCCGCGCGCAGGGAGGCGGCCGCCTCCGTGGCCTCGCCCCGGTCCGCGCACTGGCGGGCCCGGTTGAGCCGGAGGGTGGCGAACACCAGCCGGTCCTTGGCCTGTTCGACGTCACCCGTGACCGGGAACGAGGCCGTGGGGGCGTACCGCTCGTGCAGTGCGGCGAGCGCGGCCTCGGTGGCCGGGGTCCGTGCGGCGAGCTTCCTGAAGCGGGTCTCCGCACGTTCCACGGCGGCCGGTGTCTCCCGCTCCAACGCCCGGAGCTGGTCGAAGCCGGGCGCCGCCGCGTCCAGCCGCCGGCCCGCGTCCTCGCACCGGGCGACGATCTCCTCCAGCACCTCCCGGCGGTCGTCGCCGTCCGGTGCGGTGTCCGCGTCGTCGAGCCGCTGCCGCAGCCGGAAGGCGGCCCGCAGTTCGGCCTCCGCGTACGCCGACGCCTCCGCGTAGGGAGTCACCGCGTCGGGCGCCGCCCGGGCGGACGCGAAGACCAGTTCCTCGGCGGAGGCGCGTACGCAGTTGTCCAGGTCGACGAGCAACTGGCGCGTCTGGAGGTCCAGTTCCGGCAGGGATATGAGCTGGTGCCCGCTGCCGCCGGGTGTCGTCCGTGTCGTCACGCGCCGTCTGCGCCGCCCGTACCCGTAGGCCGCCAGCGCTCCCGCCGCGCCGGCCGCGACGAGCGGCGGCACCAGATCCCCGGTCGTCGCCCCGACCGCCTCCGAGGAGGCGGCCGCCGGAGCGGTGACGCCCTCGCTCCGCGCGACGGTCACCGTGGCCCCGGTCCCACCGCCTTCCCCCCTCCCTCCGCCCTCCGCGCGCGCCAGCGGCAGCACCAGCCACCCCACCGCGACCAGCCCCCCGAGCACGGCGTGCGCCACCCGCAGGGCTCTGTGCGACGGGGCCCGGGGCGACCGGCTTCGACTCGAGGACGACGTCACATTTGGGAGCGTATGGCCGCCCGACCGCCTCCGCGACCCGGATCCACCGAGGTGGGGACGCCTAAGGTACGAGGGATACGGGGGCGTACGGGAGGGGTGCGGGGGATGGACACGGGACGGGACACCGGGCCGGACGGGCAGCGGGAACGCGCCGGGGCGACAGTGCCCCAGGAGGGTCCGCCCGACCCGGCCGCGCACACCTCACCCGAGCCGCCGCGCTCCGCGGCTCCGGGCCTCGCCGAGACGACGCCCCACGAAGGGATGCGGCCCGAGGGGGCGCCACCGCCACCCCCGGGCCCGGACGCACCCCCGGGCCCGGACACCGACCCGCGCCCGGACACCGACCCGCGCCCGGACAGGCCCTCCCGGTACCGCCGGCTCCTCCGCGCCTGGCGTCATCCCCGCCTGCGGACACCCCGGCGGATCGCGCTCGGCCTGGTGCTGCTCCTGCTGCTCCCCCTCCTCGCCGCGGGCATCGCCCTGCGGGTGAACTACGCCGGTGACCCGGCCGCCGGCACCCAGACCCGGAACCGGGACGCGCTGTGGCTCGGGCACGCCTGGGTGGACGGCCGGAAGAGCGACGCGGACCTCGACGCGCTGGCGGAGCGGCTGCGGGGCACCGGGATACGGGACCTGTACGTGCACGCGGGGCCGCTGGAGCACGACGGCTCACTCCCGGCGACGGCGTACCCGTCGGCGGGGCGGCTGATCGCGGCCGTGCACGAGCACCTGCCCGGCGTCCGGGTCCAGGCCTGGCTCGGCGACGAACTCGCGACCGAGACGCCGGACGGCATGCGGCTGCGGCGGGCCGGCACCCGCGACGCCGTCGTGCGCTCGGCCGGCCGGATCCTGGACGCCGGGTTCGACGGCGTCCACTTCGACCTGGAACCCCTCCACTCGGGCGACGCCCACTACCTCGCGCTCCTGGACCGCCTGCACGCCCTCACCCGCGCCCGGCACGTCCCGCTCTCCGTCGCTTCCCACCAGATCGACCCGCTCCCCGGCCTGCACTCGGCGGCCGGTGCCCTCACCGGACACCCCAAGTGGTGGTCCCAGGCGTACTTCGGGCAGGTCGCCCGCCGCGTCGACCAGATCGCCGTCATGTCGTACGACACCGCCATGCCCCTCCAGAGCCTGTACGGCGGCTACGTCGCCCAGCAGACCGCCCTCGCCCTGGAGGTCACCCCGAAGTCGACCGACCTGCTGATGGGTCTGCCGTTCTTCCACGAGAACAAGATGGGACACAGCGCGTACGCCGAGACGGTCGCCGCGGCCGTCCGTGGAACCCGCCTCGGCCTCTCCCGCACGGACCGCTCCCGCGAACACTTCGGCGTCGCCCTCTACGTCGACTTCGCGGCCACGGAGACCGACTGGACGGCGTACCGCGAGGGCTGGGTCGGCAAGGAGTGACGTCCCCGCCCCGGCGTGCCATGATCCGGGCACGTCCCGCGGGCCGGGGCAGCGCGGGAAACGGGGGTGGGGGGACGGATGCACGCGTACCTCGTGGGACTGGCGGTACTGGCCGTCACGGGCGGCGCCGGACTCGGCGTCGCGGCGATCGCGGCCTCCTGGCTGCCGCCGTGGATCCGCCGCCGGATCGTCCGGCCGAGGCTGTGGGGCTGGGGCGCGCTGAGCGGGTCCGTGGGCATGTCCCTGTTCATGCTCCTGGGGCCGTTCCACGGCCCCGACGCCGACATGACGCCGTACGCGATGACCGGCATGGCCCTGTTCCTCGTGGGCCAGGCGCTCCAGATACTCGGACAGTATCCGGGCCGCGTCATCAAGCCGGCTGAAGAAAAGGCGAGTTGAGGCAGCGGCCTGTCGCGCCGGGAGCCTCGGGGGCGAGGACACGCTTCCCCGCCCCGCCTGCCCGGGGCCTCAGCCCCGCCGGCGCCCGATCTTCGAGCCCAGCCACACCAGCGGGTCGTACTTGCGGTCGACCGCTCGTTCCTTCAGCGGGATCAGGGCGTTGTCCGTGATCTTGATGCCCTCGGGGCAGACCTCGGTGCAGCACTTGGTGATGTTGCAGTAGCCGAGGCCGTGTTCGTCCTGGGCCGTGCGTTTGCGGTCCAGCCCGGAGTCCGCCGCCGCGTCCAGCGGATGCATGTCCAGTTCAGCCACCCGCATCAGGAAGCGGGGACCCGCGAACGCCGGTTTGTTCTCCTCGTGGTCACGGACCACGTGGCAGGTGTCCTGGCACAGGAAGCACTCGATGCACTTGCGGAACTCCTGCGAGCGGTCGACGTCCTCCTGCATCATCCGGTAGTCGCCGGGCCCGACGTCCGCGGGCGGCACGAAGGCCGGGACCTCGCGCGCCTTGGCGTAGTTGAAGCCGACGTCGGTCACCAGGTCCCGTACGACGGGGAACGCCCGCAGCGGGGTGACGGTGATCGTCTCCTCCCGGGTGAACACCGACATCCGCGTCATGCACAGCAGCCGCGGCCGGCCGTTGACCTCCGCCGAACACGAACCGCACTTGCCCGCCTTGCAGTTCCAGCGCACCGCGAGGTCGGGGGCCTGCGTCGCCTGGAGCCGGTGGATGATGTCGAGCACCACCTCGCCGTCGTTGACCTCGACCTCGAAGTCCTTCAGGCCGCCGCCCTTCACGTCCCCGCGCCACACCTTGAAGCGGGCCTCATAGCTGCTCACTCGTAGAGCTCCTCTTCGGCGAGGTACTTGACCAGCTCCTCCTTCTCGAAGAGGGCGAGCAGGTCGGGGCGGATGGGTTCGGTGTTCTCGCGGGTGAGGTCGATCTGGCCGCGTACGGGATCGGTGGCGGCCAGCCCGCCGCTCGGGTCGGTGAGCCGGCACAGCAGGTTGGCCCGGCGCCAGACGCGCTCCATCGCGGGATGGTCCTCACGGGTGTGCCCGCCGCGGGACTCCGTGCGCTCCAGCGCCGCCCGGGCCACGCATTCGCTGACGAGCAGCATGTTGCGCAGGTCGAGCGCGAGGTGCCAGCCGGGGTTGAACTGCCGGTGCCCCTCGACGCCGGCCCGGCGCGCCCGGACCCGCAGGTCGGCGAGCTTCTCCAGCGCCTGCTCCATCTCGGCCTCGCGCCGGATGATGCCGACCAGGTCGTTCATGGCCTGCTGGAGCTCCTGGTGCAGGGTGTACGGGTTCTCCGGCGGACGGCCGTTGTCCTCGCCGGGTACCGGGCCCTCCGCCGAGAAGGGCCGCAGCGCCTCCGCGGCGGCCGTGTCGACCTGGACCTCGTCCACGGGGGGCCGGTCGCCGGTGTGCCCGGCCGCGTGCTCGGCGGCGTGCAGTCCCGCGCGCCGCCCGAACACCAGCAGGTCGGAGAGGGAGTTGCCGCCGAGCCGGTTGGAGCCGTGCATGCCGCCCGCGACCTCGCCGGCCGCGAACAGCCCGGGGACACCGCGCGCCGCCGCCGTGTCCGAGTCGACCGCGATGCCGCCCATCACGTAGTGGCAGGTGGGCCCGACCTCCATCGCCTCGGCGGTGATGTCGACGTCGGCAAGCTCCTTGAACTGGTGGTACATGGAGGGGAGTCGGCGTCGGATCACCTCGGCGGGCATCCGGGTCGACACGTCGAGGAAGACCCCGCCGTGCGGCGATCCGCGACCGGCCTTCACCTCGGAGTTGATGGCCCGCGCGACCTCGTCGCGGGGGAGCAGTTCCGGTGGGCGCCGGTTGTGGTCCGGGTCCTCGTACCAGCGGTCGCCCTCCTCCTCCGACTGCGCGTACTTCTCCTTGAAGACGTCGGGGATGTAGTCGAACATGAAGCGTTCTCCGTCGGAGTTGCGCAGCACCCCGCCGTCGCCCCGGACCGACTCGGTGACGAGGATCCCCTTGACGGACGGCGGCCAGACCATACCGGTCGGGTGGAACTGCACGAACTCCATGTTGAGCAGCGGCGCCCCGGCGAGCAGCGCGAGGGCGTGCCCGTCGCCGGTGTACTCCCACGAGTTGGACGTCACCTTGAAGGACTTGCCGATGCCGCCGGTGGCGATCACCACGGAGGGTGCTTCGAGGACGAAGAAGCGGCCCGACTCGCGCTCGTAGCAGAAGGTCCCGGACACCCGCTGCCCGTCCTTCAGGATCCGGGTGACGGTGCACTCCTGATAGATCTTCAGGCGGGACTCGTAGTCGCCGGTCTCCCGCATGTCCTCCTGCTGGAGGGACACGATCTTCTGCTGGAGCGTGCGGATCAGTTCGAGCCCGGTACGGTCGCCGACGTGCGCGAGGCGCGGGTACTCGTGGCCGCCGAAGTTGCGCTGCGAGATCCGTCCGTCTTTCGTGCGGTCGAAGAGGGCGCCCCAGGTCTCCAGCTCCCAGACCCGGTCGGGTGCCTCGCGGGCGTGCAGCTCGGCCATCCGCCACTGGTTGAGGAACTTGCCGCCGCGCATGGTGTCGCGGAAGTGGACCTGCCAGTTGTCGCCGGAGTTCACGTTGCCCATGGCGGCGGCGATGCCGCCCTCGGCCATCACCGTGTGCGCCTTGCCGAACAGCGACTTGCAGATCACCGCCGTACGGGCGCCGCGCTCGCGTGCCTCGATCGCGGCGCGCAGTCCGGCGCCACCGGCACCGACCACGACGACGTCCCACTCCTGTCGGTCGACCACGGACATCAGGGGGCTCCACCCAATCTAGAAGAAGCGCGGATCGTCGAAGGCGCCGGACGCGACGAGGTACACGTAGAAGTCGGCCACCGCCACGCTGATCAACGAGGCCCAGGCCAGCTGCATGTGACGGGCGTTCACCTTCCCGACCCACTGCCACATCCGGTAGCGCACGGGATGCTTGGAGAAGTGCTTCAGCTTTCCGCCGACGATGTGCCGGCAGGAGTGGCAGGACAGGGTGTAGGCCCAGATCAGCGTGATGTTGACGAGGAACACCAGCGTGCCGAGCCCCATGTGGCCCCAGGCGTAGTGCTCGTCGCGGAACGACAGAACGGTGTCGTACGTGAGGATGCCGGCGACGACGAGGGCCGCGTAGAAGAAGTACCGGTGGATGTTCTGCAGGATCAGCGGGAAGCGGGTCTCGCCGGAGTACTTCTTGTGCGGCTCGGCGACCGCGCAGGCCGGCGGGCTGGCCCAGAAGCCGCGGTAGTAGGCCTTGCGGTAGTAGTAGCAGGTCAGCCGGAACCCGAGCGGGAAGACCAGGATGATGATGGCGGGCGAGATGCCCCACCAGCTCCCGAAGAGGTCGGCGTTCGGCCCGGCGCGCATGGTCCCGCACCGCTCCGCCAGACAGGGCGAGTAGAACGGCGAGACGTACGGCGCCGCGTAGTAGTCCGTGTCCGCGAAGGCCCGCCACGTCGAGTACACGACGAAGGCCAGCAGCCCGGCCGCGGTGACGGCGGGCGCCAGCCACCAGCGGTCGGTCCGCAGATGCGGTGCGGCGATCGCGGCGCGCGTGCCGGCGCGTACACCGCCGCTGTTCAGATGGGGTTCCGTACCAGTGGCCAACTTCGCACTCCGGTCGGGTTCGGGGGCGCGCCGGTGTCGAGGGCGCTCAGTGGGTGGGACCGTGGGGCGAGCCGAGACCCTCGTCGTCGGAGTCGGTCCACAGCGAGCTGTCGTACGGGGTGTCGGGGATCCGCACCAGGTCGGGCCGCAGCCCGGACGCGGGTCCCGCCGGTCCGGGAACGGCCGGGAGCCCGGCTGGGCCCGTGCTGGCCTCGCGCAGCAGCGCGACGCTCTCGCGCAGGTGGTCGGCGTCGGCGCGGACGCGGCGCATCTCCAGGCCGGTGCCCATGTGCTGTTCCAGGCGTCGCACCGACCGCTGCAGGTCGTCGAGGCAGCGCTGGACCGATGTCAGGTCGTCGTGCACGGACATGACTTGCCCTCACTTCCGGGCCCCGCGGCCCCAGGCGGCAACGTTCATGCGCCTGCGAGTGTTGCGCGTCACACACACCCGTGTGAAGGCGTGTGCACGGATTGAGGGCTCATCCGCCCGAGATCGCGCCGTGCGCGCCGGGATCTTCACCCGTGCACCTGCCCGCGCGCCCCGTGTGCCGTCCGCACGCCCCCGCCGAGGAACCGCCGAGGGCCCGCGTCGAGGACCCGCGGCCCGTGCGGTGGGTGCCCCGGCCCCGCTCGCCGGCCGGATCCCCCTGGCGCCGAGCCCGGGATTGCGCCGCACGGGTGGGGTTCCGTACCGCTGCCGCCGTGTCGCCCCCTCCGGCCGCCCTCGCTCACCTTCAGTGGACGCATAGATCTGATCAGCTCCAAATAAGCCCAATGGTGATCAGAAGCAGTACGTGACCCAGACAGCGGAGCGTCCCCCGGAGGTTGCAGTGATGTCCCACGACGGCGTCGGACTGCGCGCGGTGATGCGCTCGGCCGCATTCCTCACCGCGGGCGTGCTCGCGGTACCCCTCCTCTCCGCGTGCAGCGCGGACGACGAGGCGGACAGGCCGGCGGCCGCGCAGGACATCGCTCCCGCGTCCCGAGACCAGGTCGCCGACGGCGGCACCCTGCGCTGGGCGGTGGACGCGGTCCCGGAGACGCTGAACGCGTTCCAGGCGGACGCGGACGCGGCCACCTCCCGGGTCGCCGGCGCCGTCCTGCCCTCGATGTACCGGCTCGACGCGAACGGGCGGCCGCAGATCAACCCCGACTACCTGGAGTCGGCCAAGGTCGTCGGCACCGAACCCAAGCAGGTGGTGCTGTACAAGCTCAACCAGCAGGCCGTCTGGAGCGACGGGCGCGAGATCGGCGCCGCCGACTTCGCCGCCCAGTGGCGCGCCCTGTCCGGCAAGGACTCCGCGTACTGGACGGCCCGCAACGCGGGCTATGACCGCATCGAGAAGATCGAGCGGGGCAAGAACGACCTGGAGGTCCGCGTCACCTTCGCGCGGCCCTACGCCGACTGGAAGTCACTGTTCAGTCCGCTGTACCCGAAGAGCGTCATGGGCACCGCGGACTCCTTCAACGACGGAGCCCGGCGCAAGCTCAAGGTCTCCGCCGGTCCCTTCGCGGTGAAGAAGGTCGACGTCAAGGACGGCCAGGTCCAGCTCACCCGCAACCCGCGCTGGTGGGGCAGCCCCACCAAGCTCTCCGAGATCGACCTGGTCGCCGTGGCCCGGGACAAGCGGGCCGCCGCGCTCGCCGCCGACGAGCTCGACATGGCCGAGATCGACCCCGCGGACGCCGAGCGCATCACCGCCGCCCGCGGCAGGTCCGGCCCGCTGAAGGACGCGTCCGCCACGGGCACGCCGTCGGCGGGAGCGACCCCCGGGAAGGGCGACAAGAGCGAGAAGGCAGAGAAGGGCGACTCCGGCGGGAAATCCGGAAAGAGCGAGGACGCCGAGGACGACGGCAAGCGCCGGAGCGAGGAGTCCTCGGACGGCTCGGACGCCGACGAGAAGGACACCACCGGCACCAAGGCAGGCAAGGCGAAGGCGAAGGCCGCCGAACAGCAGGCCGCGCTGAGCGCCTTCGTGGTGCGCAAGTCCCTGGAACCCGCCTACACCCAGCTCGCCCTCAACGGGTCCGAGGGCCCCCTCGCCGACGAGCGGGTCCGCCGCGCCGTGGCCCGTGCCCTGGACCGCAAGGAACTGGCCAAGGTGGTCCTGAAGCCGCTGGGTCTGCCCGCCGAGCCGGTCGGCAGCCACCTCGCCCTCATCGGACAGGCGGCGTACTCCGACAACAGCGGCGCGCTCGGCGGCCAGGACACCGCCGAGGCGCGGGCGCTCCTCGCGGACGCCGGTTGGGTGCCCGGCGGACCGGTCACCGAGCAGAAGAAGACGGAGAAGGCCGCCGGGTCCAAGGGCAAGAAGGCCGACACGGACGACAGCCCGGGCGACGACGGGACGTACATCGTCGGCGAGGACAACAAGCCGTCCGAGGCCGAGCGGGACCTGCGCAAGGACCCCAAGGACCACACCGGCGCGCACGAGCGGACCAGCGCGCAGTCCGGCATCCAGGCCGACGAGCAGCAGGCCGGCAAGCAGTACGCCAAGCAGGGCGGGGCCCAGGGCGCGTACGCGCCGAAGGGCACGGCCGCTCCCGCGGGCGCCGCGTCGGGCGCGCTCGCCAAGGACGGCAAGCCGCTGACCCTCCGCTTCGTCCTGCCCTCCGGACAGGGCTCCGAGTCGCTGCGCGCCGTCGCCGACAGGATCGCGCGGATGCTCCAGCGCATCGGCATCCGCACGGACATCTCCAAGGTCTCCGACGCGAGCTACTTCAAGGACCACATCGCCTCGGGCCAGTACGACCTGGCGCTCTACTCGTGGCCCGGCTCCGCCTACCCGGCCACCGACGCCCGCCCGATCTACTCCAAGCCCGTCCCGGGGGCCGACGGCTCGCTGAGCGTGGAGCAGAACTACACCCGCGTCGGCACCGACCAGGTGGATCAGCTGTTCGACCAGGCACTGTCGACGCTGGACGAGGGCGAGGAGCGCTCCCTGGTCCGCAAGGCCGACGCCCGCATCTGGGCCGCGGCCGGTTCCATCCCCCTCTACCAGCGCCCCCAGCTGACCGCCGTCCGCACCGGTCTCGCCAACGCCGGAGCCTTCGGTTTCCAGACCCCGGTGTACGAGGACATGGGCTTCCTGAAGAAGGGCGCGCACCCCGTGGCGAGCCCGTCGAAGACCGGATGACCTGCGGATGAACCGCGCGGGCCCGCCATGCGGCGGGCTCGCGCGGACCCGCCCCCCGTGGCCCTGCGGAGGTTGCCTCCGCCAGGGCCACGTACCATGGGGTAAGGCCGTGGCGTGTTCAGCCCGGCAGGCCCCGCGACGCGGAGGCCGTCCACTCACTCCGGGAGAAGCGCCTCAATATGGCCACGCGCCACGACATCCGCAACGTCGCCATCGTCGCCCACGTCGACCACGGCAAGACCACTCTGGTCGACGCCATGCTCAAGCAGGCCGGTGCCTTCGCCGCGCACGCCGCCGAGTCGCTCGACGACCGCATGATGGACTCGAACGACCTGGAACGTGAGAAGGGCATCACGATCCTGGCGAAGAACACGGCGGTCAAGTACCACCCGAAGGATGGCGGCGAAGCCATCACGATCAACATCATCGACACCCCCGGCCACGCCGACTTCGGTGGTGAGGTCGAGCGCGGCCTGTCGATGGTGGACGCCGTCGTGCTCCTCGTCGACGCCTCCGAGGGCCCGCTGCCCCAGACCCGCTTCGTGCTGCGCAAGGCGCTGCACGCCCGGCTGCCCGTCATCCTGTGCATCAACAAGACGGACCGCCCGGACGCGCGCATCGACGAGGTCGTGAACGAGGCGTACGACCTCTTCCTCGACCTGGACGCCGACGAGGACCAGATCGAGTTCCCGATCGTCTACGCGTGTGCGCGTGACGGCGTGGCCTCGCTGACCAAGCCGGAGGACGGCACCGTCCCGGCCGACAGCGACAGCCTGGAGCCGTTCTTCACGACGATCCTCGAGTCGGTCCCGGCCCCGTCCTACGACGAGACCGCGCCGCTGCAGGCCCACGTCACCAACCTGGACGCCGACAACTTCCTCGGCCGTATCGCGCTGCTCCGTGTGGAGCAGGGTGAGCTGCGCAAGGGCCAGAACGTCACGTGGATCAAGCGCGACGGCACGATGGCGAACGTCCGCATCACCGAGCTGCTGATGACCGAGGCGCTCACCCGCAAGCCCGCCGAGAAGGCGGGCCCCGGTGACATCTGTGCCGTCGCCGGTATCCCGGACATCATGATCGGCGAGACCCTCGCCGACCCCGAGAACCCGATCGCGCTGCCGCTGATCACGGTCGACGAGCCGGCGATCTCCATGACCATCGGTACGAACACCTCTCCGATGGTCGGCCGCGGTGCGACCGGCAAGGGCGCGGACGCCAAGGCCGCGGTCAAGGACCGCAAGGTCACCGCCCGCCAGGTCAAGGACCGCCTCGACCGCGAGCTGATCGGTAACGTCTCGCTGCGCGTGCTCGACACCGAGCGTCCGGACGCGTGGGAGGTCCAGGGCCGTGGTGAGCTCGCGCTCGCCATCCTGGTCGAGCAGATGCGCCGCGAGGGCTTCGAGCTGACCATCGGCAAGCCGCAGGTCGTCACCCAGATCGTCGACGGCAAGGTCCACGAGCCGGTCGAGCGCATGACGATCGACGTCCCCGAGGAGCACATGGGCGCGGTCACGCAGCTCATGGGCGTCCGCAAGGGCCGGATGGACAACATGTCGAACCACGGCTCCGGCTGGGTCCGTCTGGAGTTCGTCGTCCCGTCCCGCGGCCTCATCGGCTTCCGTACGGAGTTCCTGACCGGCACGCGCGGCACGGGCATCGCCCACTCCATCCACGAGGGCCACGAGCCCTGGTTCGGCACCCTGACGACCCGTAACAACGGCTCGCTCGTCGCCGACCGCTCCGGAGCCGTCACCGCGTTCGCGATGACGAATCTCCAGGAGCGCGGCGTGCTGTTCACCGACCCCGGCACCGAGGTGTACGAGGGCATGATCGTCGGCGAGAACTCGCGCGCCGACGACATGGACGTGAACATCACCAAGGAGAAGAAGCTCACGAACATGCGGTCGGCCGCGGCCGACTCGTTCGAGGCGATCGTTCCGCCGCGCAAGCTCTCGCTGGAGCAGTCCCTGGAGTTCTGCCGCGACGACGAGTGCGTCGAGGTGACCCCGGAGGCCGTTCGCATCCGCAAGGTCGTCCTGGACCAGAAGGAGCGCGGTCGCTCCGCGAGCCGCGCCAAGCACGGCTGATCCACCGGCCGTAGCGCCCGGTCCGACCCGCCGCGCCGGCGTTCAGCCGGCCGGTCGGGACGGGCCGATCCACCCGTCGTGACGAGTGGATCCACCGGCAACCGAGCCCGGGTGCCCCCAAGCATGGGGGCACCCGGGCTTTTTGCAACCCGTTTTCCGCCCCGCCATGTCCGAAATGCGGAGCCCCTCGACCGATACGCATGTAACACGTCCGTTTCGGGGGCTTCTCCGGCAGATCATTTTGTCCAGATTTTGGAAGATGTACGCGGTAGCTGTGATGGAACCGAGACCTAAAGGCTGTGGTCGGTTATCTGGCTCATGTCAGATAGTTAGCCGCGTAACGCTCGGGTCAATGGGTCATGCGCTGTGGGGACAGTGCCGACTCACGAGCACAGTGGGGTGCTTGATCCTCCGTCAGGGGTGTCGGAGGTCAGCAGTGCCCCTCCTGTCCGTGCACCGGTTGAGTCATGAGGAGGTACCCATGTGTGGTGTCACCAGCACCATGTGGGTCGCATCGTCCCCCGCGATCCGCGACGAGGCGGAGTTCCGATCACGACTCTGTGCCCGCGTGCGCTGACGCCGCGGCCCGGGCACAGGCCCGGCCCGGTGCGTCGCTGAGCACCACCCGGTTCCCCGTCCTTGGCGGCGGACCCCGATGTGGTTCCAACTACGCGCGTCCGACTGGGAGTTCCGGTCGGCGACCGGGTAATTGACGTCTCTTCTCAACCGAACGGCGGCCTGGCACACCAGGTGACGGCCGCCGACTCGGCGCAGCCTCATCCGCTCCTGCGGACCGGCCGCGTCCGGGTACGGCACACCCACACTTGCGGAATGGGCGAATTGTGACGAGTCCTATCGAGACTGAGGACGGCGCTGGACCGGTCGCCGTGGACGACGGGCAGGTGGCGGCCGCGCGACCCGAGGCCGATCAGCTCGTCGGCCGGTCTCCCGGCCAGTTGATGTGGATCCGCTTCAAGCGGGACCGCTCGGGGGTCATCTCCGCCTATGTCGTGGGGTTCTACTTCCTGATCGCGATACTCGCACCGCTGATCGGCAAGCTGTACGGCAAGAACCCGTACACCGTGTACGCGGACGAGCGTCCCGAGCTCTTCGACAGCGCGGGCGTGCCGATCCAGCCCAACGGCGGTATCAGCAGCGAGTTCTGGTTCGGCCTCGAGCCGGGCAACGGCTACGACGTCTTCACCAAGCTGATCTTCGGCATCCGGACCTCGCTGATGATCTCCGTGGCGGTCACGATCGCCGTCGTGATCACCGGCATCCTCCTGGGAGTCACCGCCGGCTACATCGGCGGCAAGGTCGACTACGGCATCAGCCGCGTCATCGACTTCCTGCTGGCCTTCCCCTCGCAGCTCTTCTTCATCGCGAGCATGCCCGTCGTGGTCTCGCTCTTCGTGAGTCCCCGCGACGAGACACCCACCTACGTCCGCGTGGTCGCGCTGATCGCGGTCCAGTGGGTGCTCGGCTGGATGAGTCTGGCCCGCATCCTGCGGGGCACCGCACTCGCCCTGCGGGAAAGGGAGTTCATCGAGGCGGCCAAGGTGAGCGGCGCGCCGCCCTGGCGGATCATCCGCAAGGAGGTGCTGCCCAACGTGGTGACACCGCTCCTCGTGCAGGCCACCTACCTGCTCCCGAACTTCGTGACGATCGAGGCGGGCCTGTCGTTCCTCGGTGTCGGCATCGTCGAACCGACGCCCGACTGGGGACAGATGTTCTCCAAGGCCTCGACCGAACTCGTCCTGCAGAACGACATCACCTACATGTTCTTCCCGGGCATCTCGATGATCATCTTCGTCGTCGCGTTCAACCTGCTCGGGGATTCGGTCAGGGACGCCTTCGATCCCAAGACGGCTCGCTGACCACAGAGTTGTGGGCGCCTTCGCCCCGATTTCGAACGGCACTTCCACAGCACATCAACGGCACTTCACTGGTCGACCAAAAGCGACTCACCAGCACCGCAGGTGCACTTGTTCGCACTGGTGATACACAGATGGGTAGGAATCTGAGTGATGAGTAGGGGCGGACGCCACGCATACGCCGCGATCTCCGTGCTCGCGGCGGGAGCTCTCGTGCTCACCGGTTGCAGCAAGGGCGGCAGCGACAGCAAGGACGACAACAAGAAGGACAAGGAGAACGCGCAGCGGCAGCAGGCGTCGATCAAGTTCGGCGACGCCGCCGACTCCACCGGCCCCGCGGCCGAGGTCCCCGGCGCGAAGAGCGGCGGCACGATGGAGGTCCTCCAGCGTGACAGCTACGCGCACCTGGACCCGGGCCAGATCTACGTGTCCGACGAGGGCTCCCTCGCGACGCTGCTCCACCGCGGCCTGACCGGCTACAAGGCCACGAGCGACGACGGCTCCAAGCACGAGGTCGTCGGCGACCTCGCCACCGACTCCGGCACGACGACGGACGGCGGCAAGACCTGGAAGTACACGCTCAAGGACGGCATCAAGTTCCAGGACGGCACGCCGATCACGTCCAAGGACGTCCGTCAGACCATGGAGCGCCTCTTCGCGCCGTTCATCAACCAGGGCCCGCCCTACGTCCAGCAGTGGCTCGCGGACAGCCCGGGCGCGGACTACCGCAAGCTGCTGAAGGACGGCCCCTACAAGGGCAAGCACCTGCCGGACAGCATCCTGCAGACGCCGGACGACAAGACCATCGTCTTCAAGTTCAAGTCGCCGCACGCCGACCTCCCGTACGCCCTCGCCATGGCGGGCTACGCGATCGTCTCCGCCAAGGGTGACACCAAGGAGAAGTACGACCGGGCGCCGGTGGCGGCCGGACCGTACAAGATCCAGTCGTTCAAGTCCGGCAAGTCGATGGTCCTGGTGAAGAACACCAACTGGGACCCGAAGACCGACCCGATCCGTCACCAGTACGTGGACAAGTTCAACTTCACGTTCAACCAGCAGTACGAGGCGTCCACCAAGACGCTGCTGGCCGACTCGGGTGCCGACCAGGCCGGCATCAGCTTCAACAACCAGGTCGACGCGGGCAACCTGTCCAAGGTCCTGACCGACCCGAAGATGAAGTCGCGCACCGTCTCCGGCTTCCAGCCGTACGTCGGTCAGATGAACATCAACATGAGCCACCCGGCCCTCAAGGACAAGAAGATCCGCGAGGCCATCGCCTACGCCCTGCCGATCACGCCGTTCGTGCGTGCCTTCGGCGGCAACGACGCGATGGAGGTCGCCGGCGGCCTCATCAGCCCGACCGTCAGCGGCTACGACGCCTCGTTCGACCCGTTCGGCAAGCGCAAGAAGCCGGCCGGTGACCCGGACAAGGCCAAGGCCCTGCTGAAGGAAGCGGGCAAGGTGGGCATGAAGCTGACCTTCGGCTACATCAACACCCCCGAGGGCCAGCAGTACTCCACCGCCATGGCCGCGGGTCTGAAGAAGGCCGGCTTCGACGTCCAGCGCCAGGAGATCCCGGCCGAGACGTACTACGACCAGGTCAGCAAGCTCGACAACAACTACGACATCTTCCACACCGCGTGGGGTGCCGACTGGCCGTCCGCCTCGACCGTGATCCCGCCGCTGTACGACGGCCGCGGAATCGCCGACGGCGCGCAGAACTACTCGCAGGTCAACGACCCCAAGGTCAACGCGGACATCGACCGCATCAACAAGATCACCGACCCGGTCAAGGCCGCGGCCGCGTGGGAGAAGGTCGACCAGTACCTGGTCAAGGACGTCGTCAACGTCGTCCCGACCGCGTACTACAAGCAGACTCAGATCGCCGGTTCCAAGGTCGGCGGCCTGGTCTACGACGACGTGATCGGTGGCGTCGACCCGCGTCGCCTGTTCGTCAAGTAACCGTCGCTCTGACGGGGCCCGGTGCACCTGCCGCTCGACGAGCGGCACGCACCGGGCCCCGCCGGGCCCGCTGACGTCTGAGAGCTGCCCCTGTCATGCTGCGCTTCCTCGTTCGCCGCTCACTCGGCGCCGTCGTCATCCTGTTTCTGCTGAGTATCGTCGCGTTCCTGCTGTTCTTCGGGATGCCGAGGGACCCCGGGCTGCTGATGTGCGGCAAGACATGCACGCCTGCCAACCTCGAGAACATCCACCACGTGCTCGGGCTCGACAAGTCCATCCCCGAGCAGTACGGGATCTTCCTGCACAACCTCGTGCTGGGCAGCAGTGACTTCACCCAAGGGCCGTGCCCCGCGCCCTGCTTCGGGTACTCGTACCACACCAACGAGCAGGTCTGGGGCACGCTCATGGACCGGCTGCCCACCACCGTCTCGCTGACGCTGGGCGCCGCCGTCATCTTCCTCATCGTCGGCCTCGGCACGGGCATGTTCTCCGCCTGGAAGCGGGGCACGCTCTTCGACAAGTCGGTGACGGCCGGGGCGATGATCCTCAGCTCGATGCAGATCTACTTCCTGGGTCCGCTGGCGCTGGCGGCGCTCGTCTACCAGACCCACCTGTTCTCCAAGCCCGCGTACAACGACTTCCTGGCCAACCCCGCGACCTGGTTCAGCGGACTGTTCATCCCCTGGGTGATCCTCTCCACGATCTTCGCCTCGCAGTACACGCGTATGGCGCGGTCGTCGATGATCGAGCAGCTCCAGGAGGAGCACGTCCGCACCGCGCGCGCGAAGGGCATGTCACGCAAGTACGTCTTCTTCCGCTACGCCTGGCGCGGTTCCCTCATCCCCATCGTCACCATCTTCGGCATCGACCTCGGCTCGCTGCTCGGCGGCGCGATCATCACCGAGTACACGTTCGGCCTGCCCGGACTCGGCCAACTCGCCGTCCAGGCGGTCTTCTTCAGCGACCTTCCGCTGCTGCTGGGCGTGATGCTCTTCTCCGCCGCCATGATCCTGCTGTTCAACATCATCGTGGATGCCTGCTACGCCTTCATCGACCCGCGCGTGCGGCTGTCCTAGGAGCATTCCGTGACCACTCTGACCAAGGAATCGGGCGCCGGCGTACCGGCGGACTCGGGCGCCTTCCTCTCGGTGCGTGACCTGTACGTCCGGTTCAAGACCGAGGACGGTGTCGTCAAGGCCGTCGACGGGCTCTCCTTCGACCTGGAACGCGGCAAGACCCTCGGCATCGTGGGGGAGTCGGGCTCCGGCAAGTCGGTCACCAACCTGACCGTCCTCGGCCTGCACAACCCGATGTTCACCACCATCGAGGGCGAGATCGTGCTCGACGGGCAGGAGCTGATCACCGCCCGCGAGTCGGAGTTGGAGAAGGTGCGCGGCAACAAGGCCGCGATGATCTTCCAGGACCCGCTGACGGCGCTGTCCCCGTACTACACGGTGGGCCGGCAGATCGCCGAGCCGTTCATGAAGCACACCGGGGCGTCGAAGAAGGCCGGCTGGGACCGGGCCGTCGAGATGCTCGGCAAGGTCGGCATCCCGAACCCCAGGGAGCGGGCGAAGGACTACCCGCACCAGTTCTCCGGCGGTATGCGCCAGCGCGCGATGATCGCCATGGCCCTGGTCTGCGACCCCGACCTGCTCATCGCGGACGAGCCGACCACCGCGCTCGACGTCACCGTCCAGGCGCAGATCCTCGACCTCCTGAAGGACCTCCAGCAGGAGTTCGGCTCGGCGATCATCTTCATCACGCACGACCTGGGCGTCATCGCCGACATGGCCGACGACATCATGGTGATGTACGCGGGCGGGGCGGTGGAACGCGGCTCCGTGAGCGAGGTGCTCCGATCACCCCAGCACCCGTACACCTGGGGCCTGTTGAACTCGATGCCGCGCCTCGACTCGGACATCGACACGCCGCTGGCGCCCATTCCCGGCGCGCCCCCCTCCCTGCTGAGGCCGCCGTCCGGGTGCCGGTTCCACCCCCGCTGCACCTTCCAGGGCGAGGTCGGGGGCACGCGCTGCGTGGACGAACTTCCGCTGCTCCCGGCGGGCCGGGGAGGCGCCTGCCACCTCACGGCCCAGCAGAAGCAGGCCATTTTCATCGAGCAGATCAAGCCCCGGCTGCGTTAGGGAGAACAGCGTCATGAAGGAAGACGTCGCGAAGGACGTCCCGACGGGTGATGCCACGCTGCCCGCTCCGCGCGCGGCCACGGACGGCGGCTCCGACGAGCCGTTGCTGGTGGTCGAGAAACTGGTCAAGCACTTCCCGGTCAAGGGCGGCTTCCCGATCCGGCGCACCATCGGCGCCGTACAGGCCGTGGACGGCATCGACCTGACCGTGCACGTGGGCGAGAGCTTCGGCCTCGTCGGCGAGTCGGGCTGCGGCAAGTCGACGACGGGCCGGCTGATCACCCGGCTCCTCGAACCCACCGGCGGCCGGATCAGCTACCGCGGCCAGGACATCAGCCACGCCAGCCGAAGGCAGTTGGCGCCGGTCCGCTCCGAGATCCAGATGATCTTCCAGGACCCGTACTCGTCGCTGAACCCGCGGCAGACGGTTGGCAAGATCATCTCGGGCCCGATGGAGGTCAACGGGATCAACCCGAAGGGCGGCCGGGAGAAGCGTGTCCGCGAGCTGCTGGAGACGGTCGGTCTCAACCCGGAGCACTACAACCGCTTCCCGCACGAGTTCTCCGGCGGCCAGCGCCAGCGCATCGGGGTGGCCCGCGCGCTCGCCCTGGAGCCGAAGCTGATCGTCGCGGACGAGCCGGTCTCCGCCCTGGACGTCTCCATCCAGGCGCAGGTCGTCAACCTCCTCCAGCAGGTGCAGAGGGAGATGGGCATCGCGTTCCTGTTCATCGCCCACGACCTGGCGGTGGTACGGCACTTCTCGCAGCGCGTCGCGGTCATGTACCTCGGCAAGGTGATCGAGGTCGGCGACCGGGAATCGATCTACACCCGGCCCCGGCACCCCTACACGCACGCCCTGCTGTCCGCGGTCCCCGAGGTCGAACTGGACGGGACGGGCGAGGCCCGGCGCGAGCGGATCCGGCTGGCGGGCGACGTGCCGTCGCCGATCTCTCCTCCGTCCGGCTGCCGGTTCCGCACCCGCTGCTGGAAGGCGCAGGACAAGTGCGCCCAGGAGGAGCCGCCGCTCGTCCGGCTCGGAGGCAACTCCGACGGCCATCTGACGGCCTGCCACTTCCCGGAGGAGCCGTCGGTCGCCGCGCGGGCGGAGGACATCGTCCTCGACCCCGCGCTGGCCGCGCTGGAGAAGGACGACCTGGGGAGCGCCGAGTAGCGCCACAGGGGGCACACAGAGCGCGAGGCACCCCTCCGGTGCCTGGGCGGTGCCCGGCCGCACGGCCGGGCACCGCCCTTCTTCGTCTCAGACGGCGTCGGCGACGGTGATGATCTCGGGGGAGCGGGGGGACAGCGGCTCCCGGCCCCAGTCCCCGTACTGCTCCCGCACGACGAACCCGGCGTCCCCGAGTAACCCGGACAGCGCCTCCGCCCCCAGGAACCGCAGGGTGCTGCGACTGACCTGGGGCCGCTCCCAGTCCGGGTGCTCGAACGTCTCGCTGAACGTGACCCGGTCCCCGAGCACGGGCCCCTCCACCCGGTTACTGACCCGCACGACGCCCCCGCGCGTGTCACCCACCTCGCGCGCCCGGTCGGGCGTCCACGTCTCCCACGCCCGCGCGGCGGGATGGCGCGTCTCGAACACGAACCGGCCCCCGTCCCGGAGAGCCTGCCGTACGGCGGCCAGCGCGGTGCGCACCTCGTCGTCGCCGAGAAGCACCTGGAACGCGTGCCCCGTCATCACCACGAGGTCGAACTCCCGCTCCCAGCGCGCCGATCCGAGATCCCCGAGCACCCACTCGGCGGCGGCCCGCCGGCGCGCCTGCACCAGCATGGCCGCGGCGGGATCGAGCCCGCACAACCGCCCCCCGTGCCCGGCCTCCCGGGCTCTCGCCAACAGCCGCCCCGTCCCGCACCCGACATCGAGCACGGACCGCGCGGACATCACCAGGTCCAGATAGAAGTCGTCGCCGGCCCCCCACGGATTGAGCTGGTCGTACAGGGCGGCGAGCGACACGTCACTGAACGAACGATCAGCCATCGGAGCAGTCTCTCAGCCAACGGGTCCGTCCGAAACAGTGATCACCAAGGAATCCAGCGCTCAAGTAGGTGAAGATTCAGCAAGGTTGGAGGGGCGGGGCGGCGGGGGCGTCGACCGGACGCGCCCGGGACTGAACCATCTCGCCCTGTGCGTACCGAGCCGTGCCGAGCTCGACGCCCTTGTCGGTGAAGCATCCGCCTTCGGCTGGACCCTGCTCTTCCCGGACCGTCACCCGTACGCGGGTGGGCCCGGCCACTGCGCCGCGTACCTGGAGGACACCGACGGCTTCGAGGTCGAGCTGGTGGTACGGGGAGTCAGCGGATGATCCGGTCGCCGAGCGTCCGGAGGTCGCGTACGTCGTCGTCGGACAGGATCGTTCCGCGCAGGTGGTAGGCCATGGCGCGACCGTCCGCCCGGGGTCGCCCGAGCCCGGCAAGTGCGCTCGTCCGGCGCCCGGTTAATCGGTCGACATCGCCCGGCCCGACCGGGATGCTTCACCCCGATGACTTCGACTTCGCAGACACGTACGGACACGCCCGCGGCCTGGGACGAGCGCACCCAGCTGACCACCTTCCTCGACTACGCCCGCGCCACCGCCCGCGCCAAGTGCGAGGGACTCTCCGAGGAGGACGCCCGCAAGGCGCCGCTGCCCGGGTCCCCGCTGATGACCCTCAGCGGGGTCGTGAACCACCTGCGCTGGGTGGAGTACTACTGGTTCCAGGTCGTCTTCCTCGGCGAGGAGGACAAGGGGCCCTGGACGGACGAGGACCCCGACCGCGAGATGCGCATCGCCGTCGACATCCCGTCGGCCGAGATCCTCGACGCGTACGAGGAACAGAGCGCGCGCTACCGCGAGTTGGTCGCCGCGCACGACCTCGACGCGAAGGCCGAGCGGACGATCCGTGACGGCCGGCACGTCGATCTCCGCTGGATCCTGCTGCACCTCGTGGAGGAGACGTCGCGGCACAACGGCCACATCGACATCCTGCGCGAACTGGCCGACGGCCGGACCGGAGACTAGATCATGGGAGAGACAGGGGCGTTGAACCCGACCATCCGCACCATCACCTTCGACTGCACCGGCGACCCGTACGATCTCGGGCTGTTCTGGAGCGAGTTGCTCGGCCGTCCGCTCGCCGACGACGACAAGCCGGGTGATCCCGAGGCGGTGATCACCGACGCGTCCGGCGGCCCGACCCTGCTGTTCGTGCACGTCGAGGAGGGCAAGTCGGCCAAGAACCGCGTCCACCTCGATCTGGAGCCGCACGGCCGGACCCGTGCCGCGGAGGTCGAGCGTGCCGTCGCCCTCGGCGCCCGCCGGATCGCCGACCACACCCGCCCGGACGGCGGTGGCTGGGTCGTCCTCGCGGATCCGGAGGGGAACGAGTTCTGCGTGGAGCGGGGCGAGTTGGGCTGAGGCCCGCGCCCGCGGGCGGGACGCCCTCGGGGTCCCGGCCCGCGAAGAAGGCCCGCACCCTGGAGGGCGCGGGCCTTCGTTCCCCTGGAACAGGACGTTCGTGGGCTCGGGTCAATGGGCCGGTGAAGGTCGGTTCCGAAAGGGGGCGGCTGACGAATTGGGGTGTGTCAGACCGCCGCCTCGGGGTCCTTGGAGAAACGCGGGGCCGGAACGGTCCCCGTCGTCTCCGGGTAGTGGCAGGCCGTCAGGTGACCGGCGTTGCTGCCCGAGATCTGCACCAGCGGCGGAGCCTCGGAGGCGCACTTGTCCGTCGCCTTCCAGCAGCGGGTGCGGAACCGGCAGCCCGACGGCGGGTTGAGCGGCGAGGGCACGTCACCCTTGAGCAGGATGCGCTCGCGGGCCGGGACGTCGTCCGCGGTCGCCTCGGGCACGGCCGACATCAGCGCGCGGGTGTACGGGTGACGCGGGTTGTCGTACAGGTCCTCGCGGTTGGCGATCTCGACGATCTTCCCGAGGTACATGACCGCGACGCGCTGCGAGAAGTGCCGCACGATCGCGAGGTCGTGGGCGATGAACAGGAACGCGATCCCCAGGTCCTTCTGCAGCTCCTGGAGCAGGTTGACGACCTGCGCCTGGATGGAGACGTCGAGGGCGGAGACGGGCTCGTCCGCGACGATCAGCTTGGGCTCCAGGGCGAGCGCGCGGGCGACACCGATGCGCTGGCGCTGGCCGCCGGAGAACTCGTGCGGGAAGCGGTTGTAGTGCTCGGGGTTGAGACCGACCGTCTCCAGGAGTTCGCGGACGCGCTTCTCCTGGCCGCCCTTCGGGTTGATCCCGTTGATCTCCATCGGGCCCGAGATGATCTTGCCGACCGTCTGCCGCGGGTTCAGCGAGGCGTACGGGTCCTGGAAGATCATCTGGATCTCGGAGCGGACCGGCGCCAGCTGCTTGCGGCCGGCGTGCGTGATGTCCTGGCCGCGGTAGCTGATCCGGCCGCCGGTGGGTTCGAGGAGCCGGGTGATCAGCCGGCCCGTCGTCGACTTGCCGCAGCCCGACTCGCCGACCAGACCGAGGCTCTCGCCCTCGGCCACCTGGAAGTCGAGACCGTCGACGGCCTGCACCGCGCCGATCTTCCGCTTGAAGGGGAAGCCTCCCATCACCGGGAAGTGCTTGGTCAGCCCGGTGACGTCCAGGAGGGGGTTCGTGTTGCTCATGATCGTGAAGTCCCGTCTCAGTTACGTCAGTGCGACCGGGTCGCGGCGAGGTCGGCGAAGTATTCCTGGCGCTGGTCCGCCGTGAGGTGGCAGGCGGCACCGCGCCCGTCCGTGACCTGGAGCAGCGGCTGCTCGGTGGAGCAGAGCGCGCCCTCGACCTTCTCCTTGAAGGTGCACCGCGGGTGGAAGCGGCAGCCGGACGGCGGGTTCAGCAGCGACGGCGGCGAACCGGGGATCGGCGACAGCGGTACGTCGACCGGTCCGTCCAGGCTCGGCATCGAGCCCAGCAGACCCCAGGTGTACGGGTGCTGCGGCGCCCGCAGCACCTCCTTCTTGGTCCCGCGCTCCACGCACCGGCCGCCGTACATCACGAGCACGTCGTCCGCGATGTCGGCGATGACACCGAGGTCGTGGGTGATGAAGATGATCGCGGTGCCGAACTCCTGCTGGAGGTCCTTCAGCAGGTCCATGATCTGCGCCTGCACGGTCACGTCGAGCGCGGTGGTCGGCTCGTCCGCGATGAGCAGCTCGGGGTCGCAGACCAGCGCCATGGCGATCATCGCGCGCTGGCGCATACCGCCGGAGAACTGGTGCGGGTAGTCGTCCACGCGCATGTCCGGCTGCGGGATGCCCACGCGGCGCAGCATCTCGATCGCCCGGTCCCGGGCCTCCTTCTTGGAGGCACCGGTGTGCTTGCGGTACGTCTCACTGATCTGCTTGCCGATGGTGTGGTACGGCGACAGCGAGGCCAGCGCGTCCTGGAAGATCATCGACATCTTGTTGCCGCGCAGCCGCTCCATCTCCCGCTCGGAGGCGGTCAGCAGCTCCTTGCCGTCGAGCAGGATCTCGCCGTCGATGGCGGTGCGGTCGCGGTCGTGCAGGCCGAGGATCGTCAGGTTCGTGACGGACTTGCCGGAGCCCGACTCGCCCACGATGCCGAGCGTCTTGCCCTTGGCCAGGTCGAAGGTGAGACCGTCGACGGCCTTGACGACGCCGTCTTCGGTGGAGAAGTGAACCTTCAGATCCCTGACGGACAGGAAGGGCTGCTGATCGGTGCTCGTCACGGGGACGCTCCTGAGGGGGGTGATGCCGGGGTTGCTGTCGGGGGCGGGGTGCCCGGGGTCAGGCGAGCCGGATCCGCGGGTCGATGAGGGCGTACACGGCGTCGACGATGATGTTGAAGAACACGATCGCGCCGGCGGACAGGACGGTGACACCGAGCAGCATGGGCAGGTCGCTCTTGCTCACGGAGTCCACCGCGAGGCGGCCGATGCCCTGGATGCTGAAGACCGACTCGGTGATGATCGCGCCACCGATCAGGGTGCCCAGGTCGATGCCGAAGACCGTGACGATGGGGCCCATCGCACCGCGCCAGGCGAACCGGAAGAAGACGTTCGCACGGGAGAGGCCCTTGGCGCGGGCGGTGCGGACGTAATCCTCACTGAGCTGCTCGACGAGCTGCGAGCGGGTCATACGCGTGTAGTTGGCGGTGAAGATGATCGCCAGCGTCAGCCAGGGCAGCAGCATTCCGGAGAACCAGCTGACCGGGTCCTCGGTGAGCGGCGTGTACGAGGGCTGCGAGAACAGGTGGACCTTGGAGACCAGGAAGAACATCGCGACGTAGCCGACGAAGTAGATCTGGAGCGAGGAGCCGAACAGCGAGGCGGAGCTGGCGAACTTGTCCAGGAACTTGCCCTGCTTGAGAGCGGCCAGCATGCCCGCGCCGATACCGAAGATCAGGAAGACCACGGCCGCGCCGAAGGCGAGCGAGAGGGTCGTCGGCAGGCGGTCCAGGATCGTGCCGAGGACGGGCTCGCGGTTGGCGAAGGAGTAGCCGAGGCAGGGCGCGTTGCAGTTGCCGAAGCTGCCGTAGTCGCGCCCGACGAACACGCCCTTGAGCCAGTCCCAGTACTGCACGGGGATCGGGTGGTCGATGCCCAGGTTGTGCCGGATCTGCGCGAGCATGTCGGGCGTGCAGTTCTTGCCGCAGGACATCATCGCCGGGTCACGCGGGATGGCGTAGAAGAGGCCGAAGGTGATGGCACTGATGATCAGCAGGATGACCAGTGCGCCGAGGACTCGGCGGATGAGGAAGCGGGGCATGGGGGCGTGACTTTCCGGACGGGGCGCCGTCGCCGGGGCGTGAAGGGGGGTGGGCCTGAGGGGGCGGCCGGGCGAACGGCCGCCCCCTTGGGTCGTACGGCTTACTTCATCGCGTAGAGCTTGGTGAGCGCGATGCAGGTGTTGCCGCTGTCGTAGATGACGTTTCCGACCTTGGATCCGTACATCCAGTTACGGATCGAGTGGTAGTCCGGGACCACGGCGGAGGTCTCCATGATCTGGCGGTCCACGTCGCCCCAGGCCTTGTTCGCGGCCTTGGCGTCGGTGATCTTGGCGGCGGCGTCGATCGCCTTGTTGATGCTCGGGTCGTTCAGCTGTGCGTAGTTGCTGCGGCCGTCGCCGATGTTCTTGCCGCTCCAGCAGGGGTAGAAGACGGAGTAGCCGTTCGGCCAGTCCGGGCTCCAGCCCGCCGCGAACAGGTCGAAGTCGTTGTCGACCTTGCCGATCTGGGTGTAGAAGGTCGACTTGTCGATCTGCTGGTTGACGACCTCGAAGCCGGCGGCCTCCAGGGCGTTCTTGATCGCGACGGCCTGCTTCTGGGCGTTGTCCGACTGCTGGTACGCGATGACCAGCTTCTGGCCGACCTTGCCGGCCTCCTTCAGGAGCGCCTTGGCCTTGGCCGGGTCGCCACCGGGCTTCTTGGTCACGCCGTACAGGTCGAACTTCTGGTAACCCGGGGTCACGGGCGAGAGGACCGTGGTGGCCAGCTCGCTGGTGGAGGCGCCACCGCGGATCGTCTGGAGCTGCTGGTGCGGCCAGGCCCAGTTGATGGCCTGACGGACCTTGACGTCCTTGACGCGGGTCATGTTGATCGGCCAGTAGTACGTGACCGTGTCGACCTCGGTGAGGACGCGCTTCTTCAGCTTGGCGTTGGTGAGCACCTGGGCGATGCGCTCGGGCGCGACCTCGTTGAAGATGGCCATCGCGTGCTGGTCCTTGCCGGAGTCCGCGATGAAGCGGTCCGTGGCGGCCAGCGGCTGGAAGCCGAACTGGAAGACGAACTGCTCCGGGTAGTTGTTGCGGATCGAGTCCGTCGCCGGGTCCCAGTGCTCGTTGCGCACGTAGGTGAGCGACTTGCCGATGCTGCGGCTGCCGATCTTGTACGGGCCCGAGGCGAAGGGACGCTTGTCGTACTTCTCCTTCGTGTCGTGCTTCTTGTTCACCAGTCCGTAGCCGGGCATGGCGAGCGTGAAGTTGAAGTCGGCACGCGCCTCGTTGAGGTGGAACGTGACCGTCTTGCCGTCGATCTCGATGGAGTCGAGCTTCTTGCCGCTGTAGGGGCCCTTGTACTTGTCGCCGCCGACCAGCCACTGCTGGACGTAGCGGGGACCCTCGGTGACGAAGGAGGCGAAGAGGCGCTCGAAGGTGTGGCGGAGGTCGTCACCCGTGATGTCCGAGCCGTCCTCCCACTTCAGACCGTCCTTCAGCGTGAAGGTCCAGGTCTTGCCGCCGTCCTTCGTGGTGCCGGCGTCCGTGGCCGCGTCACCGACGAGGGTGGCGCCACCCTTGTTGTCGATCTTGTAGCCGGTGAGTCCACGCAGGATCGGCCGGGTGATGGCGCCCTCGGTCGAGACGTAGATCTGGGCCGGGTCCAGGTGGTCCATGTCGAACTGGTCGAGCGAGTAGATCGTCCCGCCCTTGACCGCTCCCGGGACCTCCGGCGCGGGGCCGGTGGAGTCGGCCTTCGTACCGACCAGGATCTCCTGGGTCTTGGAGCCGCTGACCGAGGGGACCTTGCGGCCCGACTTGTTGTCGCTGCCGCCGCCACAGGCGGTCAGCACGGACGACGAGGCCGCGACCACGCCGGTCGCGATCAGGAAGTTTCTACGGGAGAAAGACATGGAGAATCCTGCCTTATAGGGACGATCGAGACGGATGATCCGGCCGCACGACACTGAACCGGCCGGGTGGAGCTGTGGTGGCTACCGCTTGGACTTCGGGTCGAGCGCGTCGCGCACCGAATCGCCGAGCAGGTTGAAGGCGAGGACGAAGATCACCATGGACAGGCCCGGGAAGAGCATGAAGGTGAGGTCCTCGGTGTAGAACTGGGCGCCGCGCTGGATCATGACGCCCCAGTCCGGGGTCGGGTCGATGATGCCGACGCCGAGGAAGGCCAGGCCCGCCTCCGCGGTCACGTACGCCGGGAGCATCAGGGTGGACTGGATGATGATCGGAGTCCACAGGTTGGGCAGCAGCTCCTTGAACACGATCCGCCGCGAGGAGGCGCCGGTGACCTTGGCGGCCTCGATGTACTCGCGTTCACGGAGGCCGAGGACCTGGCCGCGCAGCAGACGCGCGATGGAGGCCCAGCCGAAGCCGGAGAGGACCACGATCAGGGAGATGGCCCGCAGCGAGGTGGGGATGTTCTCGTCGGGGGCGACGAAGAGGCCGTAGACCACCGGCATGAAGGCGATGAAGAACAGCGTCGAGGGGAACGACAGCAGGATGTCGATGACCCGGCCGACGAAGTAGTCGGTGCGGCCGCCGAGGTAGCCCGCGGTGACACCGACGATGACGCCGACGATCGTGGTGACCAGGGTCGCCGCGACGGCGATGCCCAGGGAGGTGCGGATGCCGTAGAGCAGGAAGGTGAAGACGTCCCGGCCCAGCTGGGGCTCGATGCCGAACCAGAACTCCGAGCTCATCCCGCCGTTGGCGCCGGCCGGGTAGGAGAAGGCGTCGAGGAGTTCCGGGCGCTCGCTCGCGTAGGTCGTGTACGGGTTCTTCCCGTACAGCTTGGCTATGAGCGGGGCCAGAATCGCGATCGCAAAGAAAAAGATCACGATGTACGCGGATATGACACCGGTGCGGTCACGCTTGAACCGCTTCCAGGCGAGTCGTCCCGGGGAGCGACTCTCCGAGCCCTTGGGGTTCATGGACGAATCCGGGATCGATCCGATCTCGTCGGTCACCTCAAGCGATGCGGCCGCGGAAGGAGTGGGGAGTGTCATGGTGCTCCATGCCCGATGGGGTCAACGGCATCCGCAGGGCGCTCCCTACGGGCTACGCCGGACTTTTTCAACGCAATTCATGCAAGGTCAATAAAATCTCGGTCGCCTTGGGTTTCTCTTTACTCTCTTTACCTCCACTTGACTGGAACGTAACTACGCGGGTAGCGCACTGTGGCCGTTCCGTGTCCAGATTCGGACCAACTGCGCGAAACGGTCAATGAGTTCGATAACCGGACGGTGGAGTCTCGGAATGCGTACATGTGGTGCGCGCAAATGAACGGTTCGGCATCGAACGGTGTAGATCCATTGCGCTGATCTTCAAGATCCTTTGCTGGATCTTTCTGACGCCGCGTCCGGAGCGCCTCCTCCCGGATTCGGTCCAGATCCATCCGGATCGATCCATCCGGATGGAGTTGCCACCCGGAAGGGTGGAGTGAATGTGCGATACGGCTCATATGGACAGATATTGGGCCGTAAAGGCACGACGCACCGGAGCCGAACGCACGACCCCGGCGCCGGCGGCACAGCGCACTCTTGAGGAGGCACTCCATGCGTGGAGCCACGCACGCCAGATGGGCCGCATGTGCGGTGGCGGTAGCCCTCGCGGCGACCGCCTGCGGGGGCGGAGGGAGTGACAGCGGCGGCGGCGACGGCTCCGGCACGGTCAGTTCCTCCTGGGGCGACCCGCAGAACCCGCTCGAACCGGCCAACACCAACGAGGTGCAGGGCGGCAAGGTCCTCGACATGATCTTCCGCGGGCTGAAGCGGTACAACGCCAAGACCGGCGCCGCCGAGGACATGCTCGCCGACAAGATCGAGACCACCGATTCGCAGAACTTCACGATCACGATCAAGAGCGGCTGGAAGTTCAGCAACGGCGAGACGGTCACCGCCCAGTCCTTCGTGGACGCCTGGAACTACGGCGCCAGCCTGAAGAACAACCAGAAGAACGCGTACTTCTTCGGCTACATCGACGGCTACGACAAGGTCCACCCCGAGTCGGGCAGCCAGAGCGCCGACACGCTCTCGGGGCTGAAGGTGACCGGCACGAACACCTTCACCGTCAAGCTCAACCAGAAGTTCTCGACCTTCCCGGACACCCTCGGTTACGCGGCCTACTCGCCGCTGCCCAAGGCGTTCTTCGACGACCACGCGGCCTGGGTGCAGAAGCCGGTCGGCAACGGCCCCTACACCATCAGCTCGTACACCAAGGGCTCGCAGATGTCCCTGGTGAAGTGGGACGACTACTCCGGGGACGACAAGGCGCAGAACGGCGGCGTGAACCTCAAGGTCTACACGGACAACAACACCGCCTACAACGACCTCCTCGCCGGCAACCTCGACCTCGTCGACGACGTGCCCGCGGCCCAGCTCAAGAACGCCAAGAGCGACCTGTCCGGCCGGTACATCAACACCCCGGCCGGCATCATCCAGACGCTCGCCTTCCCCTTCTACGACAAGAAGTGGAACACCAGCGGCGCCAAGAAGGTCCGGCAGGGTCTCTCCATGGCGATCAACCGCCAGCAGATCACCGACACGATCTTCCAGAAGACGCGCACGCCCGCCAGCGACTGGACGTCACCGGTGCTCGGCGAGAAGGGCGGCTTCCAGAAGGGCCTGTGCGGCGACTCCTGCGACTACAACCCGAGCCAGGCCAAGAAGCTGGTCCAGGAGGGCGGCGGCCTGCCCGGCGGCCAGGTCAAGATCAGCTACAACGCGGACACCGGCTCCCACAAGGAGTGGGTCGACGCCGTCTGCAACTCCATCAACAACGCCCTCGGCAACAACAAGGCGTGCGTCGGCAACCCGATCGGCACCTTCGCCGACTTCCGCAACCAGATCGGGCAGCACAAGATGCCCGGTCCGTTCCGGGCCGGCTGGCAGATGGACTACCCGCTGATCCAGAACTTCCTGCAGCCGCTGTACTACACGAACGCCTCCTCCAACGACGGCCAGTGGACCAACAAGGACTTCGACAACCTCGTCAACCAGGCGAACGCGGAGACCGACACCGGCAAGGCCGTCAAGCTCTTCCAGCAGGCCGAGGGCGTCGTGCGGGACAACATGGCCGCCATCCCGCTCTGGTACCAGAACGGCAGCGCCGGCTACTCGGACAAGGTCTCGAACGTGGCGCTCAACCAGTTCAGCGTCCCGGTCTACAACGAGATCACCGTCAACTGAGCCGCCCGGGGCGGGCCCGCCGCGCGGGCCCGCCCCACTACCTCCGGAGCACTCATGGGACGGTATGTCATCCGGCGTCTGCTGCAGATGATCCCGGTCTTCATCGGCGCCACACTGCTCATCTTCCTGATGGTCAACGTGATGGGCGACCCCATCGCGGGCCTGTGCGGCGACCGGCAGTGCGACCCCGCCACGGCCGCCCAGCTGCGCACGGAGTTCGGCCTCGACAAGCCCCTGTGGCAGCAGTACCTGACCTACCTGGGCAACATCTTCACCGGCGACTTCGGCACCGCGTTCAACGGACAACCGGTCATCGAACTGATGAAGTCCGCGTTCCCGGTCACCATCCGGCTGACGATCATCGCGATCCTCTTCGAGATCATCATCGGCATCACGCTCGGCGTCATCACCGGCCTGCGCCGCGGCCGGCCCGTCGACACCGGTGTCCTGCTGCTGACCCTCGTCGTCATCTCCGTGCCGACCTTCGTCACCGGCCTGCTGCTCCAGCTGCTCCTCGGCGTCGAATGGGGCTGGATCAAACCGTCGGTCTCCCCCGAGGCCACCTTCGGCGAGCTGATCGTGCCGGGCCTGGTGCTCGCGTCGGTGTCCCTCGCCTACGTGACCCGGCTGACCCGTACCTCCATCGCGGAGAACCGGCGGTCCGACTACGTCCGCACGGCCGTCGCCAAGGGCCTGCCGCGGCGCCGGGTGACCATCCGGCACCTGCTGCGCAACTCGCTGATCCCCGTCGTCACTTTCATCGGCACCGACATCGGCGCGCTGATGGGCGGCGCGATCGTCACCGAGCGGATCTTCAACATCCACGGTGTCGGCTACCAGCTCTACCAGGGGATCGTCCGCCAGAGCACCCAGACCGTCGTCGGCTTCGTGACCGTACTCGTCCTCGTCTTCCTGGTCGCCAACCTCCTCGTCGACCTCCTGTACGCCGTACTCGACCCGAGGATCCGCTATGCCTGAGCAGCCGCCGTACGAGGAACAGCCACACCACGGCCCCGAGGGCCCTCCCAAGGAGGACCTCGCCATCGCCGGGACGGGCTTCGGCGGCCCGATGGACCTCGGGACCAGCGAGGCGGAGACCCTGGAGCGGACACCCGGCGGCCCCGAGGGCACCGGACCGCGGGAGAAGCCGCGCTCGCTGTGGTCCGACGCCTGGCGGGACCTGCGCCGCAACCCCGTCTTCATCATCTCGGGGCTCGTCATCCTCTTCCTGGTCGTCATCTCCATCTGGCCCGGACTGATCACCTCCCAGAGCCCGCTCCAGTGCGACCTCTCCAAGGCCCAGGAGGGCTCCCAGCCCGGACACCCCTTCGGCTTCGACGGCCAGGGCTGCGACGTCTACACCCGGACGGTCTACGGCACCCGGATCTCCATCAGCGTCGGTGTGCTCGCCACGCTCGGGGTCGCGATCCTCGGCTCGCTGCTCGGCGGGCTCGCGGGCTTCTACGGCGGGATCAGCGACTCCCTGCTCTCCCGGCTCACCGACATCTTCTTCGCCATCCCCGTCGTCCTCGGCGGTCTGGTCCTGCTGTCCGTGGTGACCAGCAACACGATCTGGCCGGTGGTCGGCTTCATGGTGCTGCTCGGCTGGCCGCAGATCTCCCGTATCGCGCGCGGCTCCGTCATCACCACCAAGCAGAACGACTACGTCCAGGCGGCCCGCGCCCTCGGCGCCTCCAACTCCCGCCTGCTGCTGCGGCACATCAGCCCGAACGCGGTCGCCCCCGTCATCGTCGTGGCGACCATCGCACTCGGCACGTACATCTCCCTGGAGGCGACCCTGTCCTACCTGGGCGTCGGTCTGAAGCCCCCCACGGTCAGCTGGGGGATCGACATCTCCTCCGCCTCCGCGTACATCCGCCAGGCCCCGCACATGCTGCTGTGGCCGGCCGGCGCGCTCGCGATCACCGTGCTCGCGTTCATCATGCTCGGCGACGCGGTGCGCGACGCCCTCGACCCGAAGCTGAGGTGACCGACGTGCTGCTCGAAGTGCGCGACCTGCACGTGGAGTTCCGGACCCGGGACGGAGTCGCCAAGGCCGTCAACGGGGTCGACTACAGCGTCGACGAGGGCGAGACGCTCGCCGTCCTCGGCGAGTCCGGCTCCGGCAAGTCGGTGACCGCCCAGGCCATCATGGGCATCCTCGACACACCGCCCGGGAAGATCACCGGCGGCGAGATCCTCTTCCAGGGCCGCGACCTGCTGAAGCTCAAGGAGGAGGAGCGGCGCAAGGTGCGGGGCGCCGAGATGGCGATGATCTTCCAGGACGCGCTGTCGTCCCTGAACCCCGTGCTCAGCGTCGGTGAACAGCTCGGCGAGATGTTCACCGTGCACCGCGGGATGTCCCGCAAGGAGGCCCGCTCCAAGGCGATCGAGCTGATGGAGCGGGTGCGCATCCCGGCCGCCGCCGAGCGCGTGCGCGACTATCCGCACCAGTTCTCCGGCGGTATGCGCCAGCGCATCATGATCGCCATGGCGCTGGCCCTGGAGCCCGCCCTGATCATCGCGGACGAGCCGACCACCGCGCTCGACGTCACGGTGCAGGCCCAGGTGATGGACCTGCTCGCCGAGCTCCAGCGCGAACTCGGCATGGGGCTCATCCTCATCACCCACGACCTCGGCGTGGTCGCCGACGTCGCCGACCGCATCGCGGTGATGTACGCGGGACGGATCGTCGAGACGGCACCGGTCCACGACATCTACAAGGCGCCCGCCCACCCCTACACGAAGGGGCTGCTGGACTCGATCCCGCGCCTCGACCAGAAGGGGTCCGAGCTCTACGCGATCAAGGGACTGCCGCCCAACCTGATGCACATCCCGCCGGGCTGCGCCTTCAACCCGCGCTGTCCGATGGCCCAGGACATCTGCCGCACCGAGGTGCCGCCGCTCGCGGAGGTCGACGCGGACCGCGGGAGCGCCTGCTTCTTCTGGAGGGAATGCCTCGATGGCACAGACAGCCACTGAACCCCTGCTGGAGGTCAGCGGGCTGGTCAAGCACTACCCGCTCACCCAGGGAATCCTGTTCAGGAAGCAGGTCGGCGCGGTCAAGGCCGTCGACGGGGTGGACTTCGCCCTCGGACGCGGCGAGACACTCGGCATCGTCGGCGAGTCCGGCTGCGGCAAGTCGACGGTCGCCAAGATGCTGGTCAACCTGGAGAAGCCGACCGGCGGAACGATCAAGTACAAGGGCGAGGACATCACCCGGCTGTCCGGCCGGGCGCTCAAGGCCGTGCGCCGCAACATCCAGATGGTCTTCCAGGACCCGTACACCTCGCTCAACCCCCGGATGACCGTCGGCGACATCATCGGGGAGCCCTACGAGATCCATCCCGAGGTGGCTCCGAAGGGCGACCGCAGGAAGCGGGTCCAGGACCTGCTGGACGTGGTCGGGCTCAACCCCGAGTACATCAACCGCTATCCGCACCAGTTCTCCGGTGGCCAGCGCCAGCGCATCGGCATCGCCCGCGGCCTCGCGCTGCGACCCGAGATCATCGTCGCCGACGAACCCGTCTCCGCGCTCGACGTCTCCGTGCAGGCCCAGGTGATCAACCTGCTGGAGAAGCTCCAGGACGAGTTCGACCTCAGCTACGTCTTCATCGCGCACGACCTGTCGATCGTGCGGCACATCTCCGACCGGGTCGGGGTGATGTACCTCGGACGCATCGTCGAGACCGGCAGGGACGCCGAGATCTACGACCATCCGACGCACCCCTACACCCAGGCACTGCTCTCCGCCGTGCCCGTGCCGGACCCCGAGGCCCGGGAGCACCGGGAGCGGATCATCCTCTCCGGGGACGTGCCCTCGCCCGCGAACATCCCCTCGGGCTGCCGGTTCCGCACCCGCTGCTGGAAGGCGCAGGAGCGCTGCGCGCTGGAGGTGCCGCTGCTCGCGGTGCCGGCCGTGTTCCGGATCGGTGACAGTCCGGCCGCCCACGACTCCGCCTGTCACTTCGCCGAGGAGAAGCAGGTCGTCCCGCCGGAGGAGCCTCCCGGCGGGGTGGCATAACGGCATAAATGTGAGCGAACGTCGTTAACACACAGGCAACTTGGCGGAAGCGGTACCGATATACGGACACGCCAAGGTGAACACCGTACGGCCGTGCGGGTGCCGTAAACGAGCCGGGGTGCGCCATGTCACCCCGGCTCGTTGCTGCCTAGACGGTGGTCGCGCCGGGCGAGGCGAGGCCCAGTGAGCGCTTCAGGAAGTCCACCTGGAGGAGGAGCAGGTTCTCCGCCACCGTTTCCTGAGGGGTCATGTGGGTGACGCCCGACAGCGGGAGCACCTCGTGCGGGCGGCCGGCGGCCAGCAGGGCGGAGGATAGCCGCAGGGTGTGCGCCGCCACCACGTTGTCGTCCGCGAGCCCGTGCACGAGCATCAGGGGCCGGTGCGGTGCGGCGGGCGCGGACAGCCCCTCGTCGGTCACGAGCGAACTCCCCGCGTAGACGGCCGCGTTCGTGGCCGGATCGCCGAGGTACCGCTCCGTGTAGTGGGTGTCGTAGAGCCGCCAGTCCGTGACGGGGGCGCCCGCGATGCCCGCGTGGAAGACGTCCGGGCGGCGCAGCACGGCGAGACCCGCGAGCCAACCCCCGTAGGACCAGCCGCGGATCGCGACCCGCGACAGGTCCAGCGGGAAGCGTTCCGCGAGCCCGTGCAGCGCCTCGACCTGGTCGTCGAGCGTGACCGTGAAGTCGTCGCGGATCGCCTTCTCCCAGGCGGGGGAGCGCCCCGGGGTGCCGCGGCCGTCCGCGACGACCACCGCGAACCCCTGGTCGGCGAACCACTGGGAGGTGAGGTAGGCGTTGTGCGCGGCCAGCACCCGGGGGCCGTGCGGACCGCCGTACGGGTCCATCAGGACGGGCAGGGGATTGTCGCCGTCGTAGTCGGTCGGCATAAGCACGGCGCATGGGATTTTCCGTGCGCCCCCCTGTGTGAGTGTCACGCGCGGGGACAAACCGGGGTGTTCGGCGTGAGACGTGACGGTCGTCGGGCTCTTGGGGCCACGCAGCACCTGCACCTGGGTGCCCGGCCGGTCGAGCGCCGACGACACGAGCACGGTCACGCCCCCGGCGCGAACCGCCGAGTGCACGCCGGGCTCCTGCGAGAGGCGCTCCACGCCCAGCTCGTTGACGCGGTACACGTGCACCTCGCCGGTCTCCGGGAGGGCCGCCGCCTCGCCCGCCGACGCCGCGACCAGGACGTCGTCGGCCGACACGTCGAGCACCGCCCGGACGTGCAACTGCGCCCCGGTCAGCGGCCGTTCGCCGAACGCCAGGACCCGCGCGCCCCCCTCGTCGGCGATCCGCACGAGCTGTCCACCGGGGCTCCAGCACGGCACCCCGGGGAAAAGATCAAGCCAAGTTGGATCTTCGTCCGCGTGCACCATCCGAGTCGAACCGGAGTCCGGATCCACGGCCAGGAAGAGCTGGCTGCGCTGGTCCCGTGCCTGCACGAGGATCAACGGCGCACCCGCCGCTGACCAGTGCGCATGCGCCAGATACGGGTACCGGGACCGGTCCCAGGAGACTTCGGTGCGCGCGCCGTCCAGCCCGACCACGAAGAGCCGCACCTCCGCGTTGGCGCCGCCCGCCGACGGGTACGCGACCCGCTGCGGCTCGCTCTCCGGACGCGCCGGATCGGAGATCCACCAGCGCCGCACGGGGGAGTCGTCGACGCGCGCGACCAGCAGCCGGTCGCTCTCGGGCGACCACCAGAAACCGCGCGAACGCCCCATCTCCTCGGCCGCGATGAACTCCGCCAGACCGTACGAAACCGACCCCGCCCCCTTCACGGGCTCCGGCTCCGCGAGTGCCCGGTCGTCCGCGCCGTCCGCCCCGACGACCCGCAGGGCGCCCCCGGTGACGTACGCCACGAGCCGTCCGTCGGGCGACGGCCGCGGATCGATCACCGGACCGGGGACGCGGAGTTCCCGTGCCGTCCCCGCCCGCAGCTCCGCCGTGAACAGCCGCCCCGAAAGAGTGAAAGACGCCAGCTCGACGGCCGTGTCCGTGGCATATCCGACGATCCCCGCACCGCCCTCGCGGCTGCGTTCGCGGCGCGCCCGCTCCGCCGCCGGGAGTCGCTCCGTGGCGCCCCCGAGGAGCGCGGCGGGGTCGGCGGCCGGCCGCTCCCGGTTCTCCGCCACGTCGAGAACCCACAGCTGGTTCGCCCGGTCCGTACCGGACGAAGACCGCAGGAACACCACCCGGGAACCGTCCGGCGCCACGGTGAACGCCCGTGGTGCGCCGGAGGTGAACCGCTGCGTCCGGGCGGACCGGCGCGGGAAGGACAGAGGCTCGTTCGTCATCCCCCGACCATATTGGCCATGCGCCCCCTTGTGCGGCCGTGCGCCGATCGATGCGCGCGTACGGATAGTTATGATCACTAGCGCTGCGTGGGTAAGAACCTGCTGGCTGCTGCAACGACGTACCCGACCCCGTACGAGCCTCGTACGGGGATCTGTATGTCACCCGTACAACCCCCCTGGTCCCTGGGAACTTTGGAGGTGAGCCGCCGTGGCACTTTCGATTTCGGCGGTGGTGCTGCTGGCGATCATCGTCTTCATCCTGGTGAAGAAGTCAGGACTGAAGGCCGTCCACGCCTTGGTCTGTGTCCTGCTCGGGTTCTACCTCGCCTCCTCGACGATCGCGCCCACGATCAACGATCTGACGACGAACATCGCGGGGATGATCGGCAGCATCAAGTTCTGACCGGTCAGCCCCCGGACGCGAACGACACGAAGTCGGCCCAGGCTCCCGGCGTCACGGTGAGCCGGGGGCCGGCGGCGTCCTTGGAGTCGCGGACGTGGACGGTGCCGGGGGTGGTGGCGACCTCGATGCAGGATTCGCCGCTGGTGCCGCCGCTGTAGCTGCTTTTGAACCACGCCAGTTCAGAGGCGTCCTGGGCTGAGGTGGTGCGGATCATGTTTCTCCCAGCAGTTGTTCGATGAAGGCGAGAGATTCCCTTGGTGGGAGAGCTTGAGCCCGGATGGTGCTGAACCACAGGTCGAGGATCCGGAGTTGCTTCAGCTCGGAGACTGGCCGGCCACTGAACACGCCATCGGCACGCCCCACAGCGGCTCCGTCCCCGAACTTCAGCAGTTCGATCCTGCCGTCCAACCCGGGATGGGCGTCGCTCTTCGTCGGCATCACCTGAAGCGTGACGTGACGCACTCGTCCCACCTTCCGGAGACGTTCGAGCTGCTGCTTCCACGCCATTGTGCCCCCGACCTCCCGGCGAAGTGCGGCCTCTTCCAGTACGAAGTTGATCGACGGTGACGGTTCTCGCTCGAAGACCGACTGCCGAGCCAGGCGAGCCGCCACCATGCGCTCCACGTCGTCCGGTGAGTACGGTGGCTGCGCAGCTTCGATCAACGCCCGTGCATGGTCGGGGGTCTGCAACAGGCCGGGGAGGGTGTTGCACTCGTACACCCCGATCTCGACGGCTTTGGCCTCCATCGCCGCCAGGTCCCGCACCTTTTTCGGGTAGCTGACCTTCTTCACATCCTCCTGCATGGCCGAGAGCAACCCGCCTGCCCCCAGCACCTCGTCAGCCCGGTCCAAATATTCGGGGCGGGGGATCCGCTTGCCCGCCTCGATCTTGTAGACCATGTCCTCGCCGTACCCGACCGCCTCGCCGAACTCGGCGGCCCGTATCCCCACCGCCTCGCGCCGCAGCCTCAGTTGCCGCCCGACGGTCGCGACGACCGCGACGCCCCAGTCGTCGTCCGGGTCCACCTCCCAGCCCGGCTCGTCCGCCTCGCTCTTGAGCCGCCTCACGTCGTCCACCGACATCCCGCACCCCTCCGCCGTACCGCTGAACCTCAACGCGCCCTACCCGTACGACGGTTCCGGACAGCCCGGACAGCCCGGACACGACCGGACAAGCTCCGGACAGTCACCGTACGTACCGGCGTCGTCACTGTTCACGGTAGGTGTGAGCCGCCACGCTGAGTGACGTGAACCAAGAAATCGCCGACCCCGCGGTCCAGCTGCCGGGGACCGTCAGGAACTCCAGCGTTCTGCTGTCGCCGACCCCACGCGGTGCTCGTCTCGCCCGGCTGCTCGCCACCGAGCAACTGCGCTCCTGGGGGCTGCCCCTGGACCGGGCGCCGCAGGTCGTCGCCGAGCTGGCGGCCAACGCGGCGACCCACGGCCGGGTTCCGGGCCGCGACTTCCGGCTCACGCTCTACGTCGTCGGCGGCACCCTGCGGATCGAGGTCACCGACACGCGGGGCGACCGGGTCCCGGAGATGCGACACCCGGTGGGGGACGCGGAGTCCGGCCGTGGGCTCGTCCTCGTCGACGCCCTGGCCGACCGCTGGGGGACCGTACCGGGGCCGCGTCCCCGTAAGACCGTGTGGGCGGAGATCGACCTCCCACCGGAACCCGCCCGCCCGTGCTGCGGTGCCGGAAGCGGTCCTTCCCAAGGAACACAAGGGTGAAATGACCCGGCCAAGCCCCACCCCTCCCGCCCCCGGCGCACACTCACTCGCGCGAGTGAACATCACCGACTCGGCTGGATTCGGGGGCCGTTGGCTGCCCTACGCTCGGCGCAACACAACAGCAGACATGCGACGGCCCTCGCCGGGACGCCAATCCCAGTGCGAGGGCCTGACCACCGAGGAAGTAGGAGCTTCCCGATGGATACGCAGAACCCTAGCGCGCCCCCGCGCGCCCGGTCCCGGGTTGCCGCCAACGGCCACCCGAACCGGGAGCCCGTACGGGCCGGTGGTGTCATCCACGACAACACCCGCCACACCGCCCGCTTCACGGTGATCGGCAACCACCTCGCCCAGCACCCGGAACTGTCCGGGCTCGCCATCGGACTCGGCGTCCACATCCAGTCCCTCCCCGCCGGTGCGCCCGTCGACATCAGGACCCTGACCGCCCGGTTCCCCGAGGGCGCGACCCGCATCGCGGCGGCCCTGCGCGAACTCGAAGCCCACGGCTATCTCCGGCGCACCCGCGAACGCGTCCGCAGCGGCCGGATCGTCACCCGTACGGTCTCCTGCAACCAGCCGGGTCGCGGAGGCGAGGCCCGCAGCGGGCCCCGGAGGGCGACAGAGGCCGCGCGGCGGGACGCGGGGGAGGAGCCGGTGCGTCAGGGCGGGTTCGACCCCGAGGGCCCCGCTCGTGGCCGCCCGGCGGCGGACCGGGGCCCGCACCCGGTCCCGTACGAGCCGCGTGAACGGCGCGAGCGGCGTACCGCCCGGGCGTCTCTCCCCGAGGTGCCCCGCCCGTCCTGCGCCGCCGCCGACCTCCTGCGGACCGCCACCGACCTGCTCGCGGGCCTCCACCGACGCGACCCGCGCCTGCTGCTGTCCGGGGACGACACCGCCCACCTCGCCCCGGGTGTCGCCGCCTGGCTGGAGCGGGACGTCGACGCGGGGTCCGTAACCCTGGCCCTGACCAGGGACCTGCCGCCGGAGGGGCTCAGGCGCCCGGCAGCGCTCCTGGCCCACCGCCTGACGGCGCAACTGCCTCCGCCGCCGCCGTTCCGCGCTCCCGCTCCACCGGCGGACGTCCGACACCCGCTCCAGACCTGCGACGGCTGCGAGCGCGCCTTCAGAGCCCCCGCACCCGGCCACTGCCGCGACTGCACCCCAGCCTTCGGCAGCGCCGCCTGATGCCCGGGGCCCGGGCCTGCCCGAGCCCGCTCCGGCCGGTGCCTCGTAGGCTGGCCCCATGACGGAACTGCCCGACCGGCGTCTGCTCCTGGTGCACGCGCACCCGGACGACGAGTCGATCAACAACGGCGCGACCATGGCCCGCTACGCGGCCGAGGGCGCCCACGTGACGCTGGTGACCTGCACCCTCGGCGAGGAGGGTGAGGTCATCCCGCCCGGACTCGCCCATCTCGCCGCCGACCGCGAAGGCGGACTCGGTACGTTCCGCACGGGTGAGCTGAGCGCCGCCATGAAGCAGTTGGGCGTCCACGACCACCGCTTCCTCGGCGCACCGGGGCGATTCCGCGACTCCGGGATGATGGGCGTCGAGCAGAACCACCGCCCGGGCGCCTTCTGGTCCGCCGACCTGGACGAGGCCGCCGACAGCCTCGTGGAGGTCGTCCGCGAGGTGCGCCCCCAGGTGCTCGTCACCTACGACCCGGACGGGGGGTACGGGCACCCCGACCACATCCAGGCCCACCGCGTCGCCACCCGCGCCGCCGAACTGGCCGCCGACCCCGCCCACCGCCCCGACCTCGGCGACGCCTGGCGGATCACCAAGACCTACTGGAACCGCATGCCGCGTCCGGTCGCCGAGGAGGCCTTCGCCCGGCTGCGCGCGGCGCTCCCCGAGCTGCCGTTCGAGCGGGCCGCCGCCGTCGACGACGTACCGGGCGTGGTCGACGAGGCGAGCGTCACCACCGAGATCGACGGAACCGCGTTCGCCGCCGCCAAGATCGCCGCGATGCGGGCGCACACCACCCAGATCACCGTGGACGGCCCCTGGTTCGCCCTCTCGAACGACCTGGCCCAGCCCCTCTTCACCACCGAGTACTACGAGTTGGTGAACGCGCCGCGCCCCGCCGCGCGGGAGACGGACCTCTTCGAGGGGATCGACGGGGCCGGGAGGACCGCCCGGTGAGGGACGCACGAGCGACGAGCACGACCAGGCAAGGGACGGACCTGTGATGAGTACGACGGGACAGCGCGGCGGCGGAAGCATGCTCGCGCAGCCACTGACACGGCCCTCGGGCGGGCGCATCGCCGCCTACCTGGGGCTCTTCCTGCTCGGCGCGGTCGTCGGGGCCGCCGGGGCGCTGGTGCAGCCCGGCTGGTTCCCGCTCGGGCTGCTGCTCGCGCTCGCGGGGGGCGCCGGACTCTTCCTCGGCGGATCGAGGGCCACCGGAACCCGGGCGGGGGCCGTCGCACCCGCGGCCGGCTGGGTGCTCGCCGTCGTCCTGCTCACCGCCAGCCGGCCGGAGGGGGACTTCCTCTTCGGCGCCGGGATCGGTTCCTACCTCTTCCTCCTCGGAGGGATGGCTGTCGCTGTGATGTGCGCCACCCTGGGTCAGGGGCGGCAACCGGGCGGCTCCGGCGCCCGACTTGGCAAGTGACGTACCACTTCGCCGTATCGGTCAGGTGCGGGTCCCGTGCGAGTTTCCTCATCGGGCGAGGTTTGCGCGCCGGACACGGCCAGTATGGTGGTGCGCGCCGCCGAGCTGCCCGAGATGAGGTCGAGGAAACGGGCGGCGGAGCCAACCGGGAGAACCTGCCTTGAGTCGTGAAACTGACAGTTCGTCCTCCGGGCCCAACGGGCGCGGTGGAGCCGCGTACCCGTCGGGGACGCCGCCGTACGGGACCCCCGCGGCTTCCGAGAGCGGTGCCGACGCGGGCCGTTCGGCCGCCGGCAAGCCGCCGGAGGAGCGCAAGACCGAGACCACCCTGACGACCCGGATCCGGATCAACATCCCCGGATCGCGGCCCATCCCGCCCGTGGTCGTCCGCACACCCGTCGCGGACTCCGACGCGCCCGCCGGCAGCGGCGACGGCGCGAACACCGGTGCGGCACAGCCGTCCCGTGGCGCGAGCGCGCCCACGGGCACCTCCGCGGCGGTCACCACCACCGCGGCCCCCTCCGTGCCGGCCCCCGCGTCGGCGCCGCCCGGGGACCAGCCCGGTGGGCCCGAGGAGAAGACCAGCGACTGGTTCGCCCCGCGCAAGTCCGGTGCCCCCAAGGGCGGCCAGGGCGGCGGGTCGACCAACGGGGCGGGACTGCCCGGCGGTTCGGCTCCCTCCGCGCCCGCAGGCACTGCCGGCCCCGCGGGCCAGGGCGGGCCTTCGGGCAACCGGCCCGGCACCGGACGGCCGACGCCGTCCGGCGGCGCGGGCCCGCTGGGCATCACCGGCGGGGTCCGCCCCGGCGGGACGAACGGCGGCGGCACCAACGGCGCCGGGCTGCCCGGCGCCACCGGCGCCGGACCCGTGGCTCCCGGCCACGGCGGCGGCACGGGATCCTTCGACGTCTCCGGCGCGCTGCGGGACACGGGCTCGTTCCCGGTCGTCGGTTCGCACGGCGGACCCGGCGGTCCGGGCGGTTCCGGCGAACCGCGCCGCGACGACCTCCCCTACTTCTCCGAGGGCGGCCAGGGCGGCCCGTCCGGCGCGACCGGCGGTCCGGTCACCGGTGACGGCCCGCTGCTGCCCCCGGCCGGCCCGGGCGTCGCACCCGGCAGCCTCGCAGCGGCACCGGGCCACGGCTCCGGTCCCGGCAACCCGAACCCGGGCGCGGGCCAGGGATATCCGGGCGGCGGCCTGAGCGGCGGTCTCAGCGACGACACCGCGATCCTCACCCCGCAGAAGCCGGCACCCGACCCGGGCCCCGGCGGCTACGGAGCCCCCGTGGACAACGTCTCCGGGCACACCCTGACCAGTGGCATCCCCGTCATCAACCCCGGCCAGAACTCGCCGTTCGGGCCCGGTTCGCACCCCGACGGGCCGCTGCCGCACACCCCGCCGAAGCTGCCCGAGCCGGTCCAGCAGCCGCCCGCCGCGGCGAAGCAGGCGAAGAAGAAAAAGGGCCGCAACAAGCCGGCGCTCCTCGGCGCCCTCGTCGTGGTCCTGGCCGGCGGCGCCTACGGCGCGGGCCTGCTCATGAACCACTCGGACGTGCCCAAGGGCACCACCGTGCTCGGCGTCGACATCGGCGGCGGCACCCGCGACGACGCGGTCAGGAAGCTCGACGACGCGTTCGGCGACCGCACGAACAAGCCGCTCAAGTTGTCCGTCGACGGGGACACGGTCTCCCTCAAGCCCGACCAGGCCGGACTCCAGCTCGACACGCAGGCCACCGTCCGCGCCGCCGCGGGCAGCGACTACAACCCGGTCTCCGTGATCGGCTCGCTGTTCGGCCGCCGGCGCGTGGTGGAGCCGGCCATGCCGGTCGACGAGGAGAAGCTCCAGGCCGCCCTGGAGCGCGCCGCGAGCGGCTCCGGGTCGGCGAGCGACGGCACGATCAAGTTCCAGCCGGGCAAGGCCGTTCCCGTCTACGGCAAGGTCGGCAAGGGCATCGACATCACGCCGTCGATACAGGCCGTCGAGGACGGCTACCGCGCCCAGGTGGAGACGAACGCGACCACCCCGGTGAAGGTGGCCACGACGACGCGTCAGCCGACCGTGTCGAAGGAGGCGGTGGACCAGAAGATGGCGTCGTTCGCGACACTTGCGATGTCGGCGAACATCACGATCCGGACGGACGACCTGCACTCCGTCCCGTTCAGCCCTCAGAAGTCCATCTGGAGGTTCCTGAGCGTCGAACCGGTCGACGGCAAGCTCGTCGAGCACTACGACCTGAAGGTGCTCAAGTCGCTGTACGGCGGCGTCTTCGACGGGGTCACCGTCACCAAGGGCGACGGCAGCAAGAAGCCTGTCAGCCCCCAGGAGGTGGCCTCCGCCGTCGGCAGGGCACTGGTCGGCAAGACGGCCGCGGAGCGCGTCGTGACCATCCCCACCGACCCCAGCTAGCGTCGGCCGCAGGCCACATCAGGCGCAAAGAGGGCATCCTGCCGGGTTCGTACCGGCAGGATGCCCTCTCGCCGTATGACATCTGTCATCCGGGACCGAGGACACACCGCACTGCCGCCGGGACCTCCTCCACCGCCACGATGGATCGCATGACAACCACTGCGACCGCGGCGGCCACGACCTCGGTGGTCGGGTTCGAATCGGTGACCAAGAGCTACGGCGACGTCCGGGCCGTCGACGCCCTGACGCTCGACCTGCACCCGGGCGAGACCGTCGCCCTGCTCGGCCCGAACGGCGCGGGCAAGTCGACCACGCTGGACCTGCTGCTCGGCCTGAAGAACGCCGACAGCGGCACGGTCCGGGTGTTCGGCACCACCCCGCGCGAGGCGATCGTCGCCGGCCGCGTGGGCGCCATGCTCCAGAGCGGCGGCCTGATGGACGAGGTCACGGTCGGCGAACTGGTCAAGCTCGCCTGCGACCTGCACCCCCGGCCCTACCGCGTCACCGACGTCCTCGCCCGCGCCGGTATCACCCAGATCGCCGACCGCAAGGTCAACAAGCTCTCGGGCGGCCAGGAACAGCGCGTCCGCTTCGCCCTCGCCACGGCCGGCGACAGCGACCTGATCGTCCTCGACGAGCCGACCACCGGCATGGACGTCACGGCACGCCAGGCCTTCTGGGCCACCATGCGCGAACAGGCCGACCAGGGCCGCACGGTCCTCTTCGCCACGCACTACCTGGAGGAGGCGGACGCCATCGCGGACCGCGTCCTCGTGCTCCACCGGGGACGGCTGCTGGCCGACGGCACGGCCGCGGAGATCAAGGCCAGGGCGGGCGCCCGCCGGGTCGCCTTCGACCTGGAGGGCCCCATCGACGAGACCCCGCTGCGCGCCCTGCCCTTCCTCACCTCGATCGACGTGTCCGGGCAGACCGTCCGCATCCAGTCCGCCGACGCCGACGCGACCGTCCACGCGCTGTACGGACTCGGTGTCTACCCCCGCAACCTCGAAGTCGCCGGGCTCGGTCTCGAGCAGGCCTTCGTCGCCATCACCGCCGCCGAAGAGGCCAACCGCACCGCCGCCGAGGAGGCGACCTCCAAGTGAACAGTCTCATCAAGCTGGAGATCACCCGCGCCCTGCGCAACCGCAAGTTCCTGTTCTTCTCGGTCATCTACCCCTCGGCCCTGTTCCTGCTGATCGCGGGCAACGCCGACAGCACGACCAAGGTGGACGGCACCGGACTCACCCTGCCGACCTTCTTCATGGTCTCCATGGCCTCCTTCGGCGCCCTGACCGCCGTGCTCATGGGCAACAGCGAGCGCATCGCCAAGGAACGCGAGAGCGGCTGGGTACGGCAGTTGAGGCTCACCACGCTGCCCGGCCGCGGCTACGTCCTCGCCAAGACGGCGAGCGCCGCCGTGATCAGCCTGCCGTCGATCGTCATCGTCTTCGTGGTCGCCGCCGCGGTGAAGGACGTACGCCTGGACGCCTGGCAGTGGCTCGCGCTCACCGGCGTGATCTGGGCCGGCAGCTTCGTGTTCGCCGCGCTCGGCGTGGCCATCGGATACGTGGCCAGCGGTGACGCGGTCCGCCCCATCACGATGATCGTCTACTTCGGCCTCTCGATGCTCGGCGGCCTCTGGATCCCCTCGACGACCTTCCCGGACTGGCTGCAGAACATCGCGAAGTGGCTGCCCACGCACGCGTACGCTGCCCTGGGGCAGGCCATCGAACTGGGCGACGCCCCGCACGCGAAGGACATCGCCATCCTCGTCGTCTTCTTCGCCCTCTTCGCGGGCGGCGCGGCGTGGCTGTACCGGAAGGACACGCTGAAGGCGTGAGTGCCATGACGGAAGACCCGCTGCCCGACGGCGCCCGCAAGGAGCGGCTGGTGCAGATGGGAGAGCCCCCACGCACCCTCCGCGACGCCCTGGCCAAGTCGCTGTGGATCGTCATCTGGCTGGTGTTCCTCAGCTCGCCGGTCCAGGACCTCGTCTCCGGCGACCACACCACGCGGGCCACCGTGGCCGGCTGGGTCGGCCTCGCGGCGTTCGTCGCGATCTATCTGACGCTGGTCTTCCGGAACATGGGCAGAGCGTCCGCGGACATCCGGACCGTGGCCCTCATGGTCCTCGCCCTCGTCGCGCTCGCCGTCGTCCTCTGCCTCACCCTCGGCCCGCCCTGGCTCGGCCTGTTCGTGTACGTCTCGGTGGCCTGCGGGACGGCGTTCCCGCTCCGGGTGTCCTACTGGACCATCCCGCTGACCGCCGTCGTGATGCTCCTCGTCGGCCTGCACGCCGGGGAGAAGGACGCCCGGGACCTGATCCTCCTCGTCGTCCTGATCGGCTTCGCGATGACCGGCGTACGACAGCTCGTGCGCACCACGGTGGAGCTGCGCCGGGCGCGGGCCACCGTCGCCCAACTCGCCGCGAACGAGGAGCGCCTGCGGCTCGCCCGGGACCTGCACGACCTGCTCGGCCACTCGCTGTCGCTGATCACGCTGAAGAGCGAACTGGCCGGACGGATGCTGCCCGACCACCCCGACAAGGCGGCCCAGCAGGTCGCCGACATCGAGCAGGTCAGCCGCCAGGCCCTGGTCGACGTCCGCGAGGCGGTCACCGGCTACCGGCGGCCCCGGCTCGCCGGTGAACTCGCCGGAGCACAGGTCGCGTTGACCGCGGCGGGCGTCGTCGCCGACCTGCCGGCCGAACCCGACCTGCACGGTGTGTCCACGGAGAGCGAGTCCGCGCTCGCCTGGACGCTGCGCGAGGCGGTCACCAACGTCGTACGGCACAGCGGCGCCCGGCGCTGCACGGTGGAACTCGTCCGCCGCCAGACCCTGGACGGTCCCGTCCTCGAACTGTCCGTGGAGGACGACGGCTCGGGCGGCTCCGGCGGCGGCACCCCCGGCAACGGCCTGACGGGGCTGACCGAACGCCTGGAGAAGGCCGCGGGATCACTGGAGGCGGGCCGTACCCGGCACGGGTTCCGGCTGGTCGCCCGCGTCCCCCTCACCGACGAACGGGCCCCTGTGGGCCCGGCGGACGACACCGTAGGATCCGGTGCATGAGCCGCACGATCAAGGTCCTGCTCGCCGAGGACCAGTCGATGGTCCGCGAGGCGCTGGCCGCCCTGCTGGGACTGGAGCCGGACATCGACGTGGTCGCCCAGGTGGCCCGCGGTGACGAGGTGCTGGCGGCCGCCCGCGCCCACGACGTGGACGTGGCGCTCCTCGACATCGAGATGCCGGGCATGACGGGCATCGAGGCGGCGGCGGAGGTCCACCGGGAACTCCCCGGCATCAAGCTGCTCATCCTCACGACCTTCGGCCGTCCCGGCTATCTCCGCAGCGCCATGGAGTCCGGCGCCGACGCCTTCCTCGTCAAGGACGCCCCGGCCGCCCAACTCGCGGCGGCCGTACGCAAGGTGCTCGCCGGCGAGCGCGTCATCGACCCCACCCTGGCCGCCGCCGCACTCGCCGGCGGCGCCAACCCGCTCACCGACCGCGAGCGCGAGATCCTGCGCGCCGCGGCCGACGGCTCCACCAACGCCGAACTCGCCAAGGCCCTTCACCTCTCCCAGGGCACGGTCCGCAACTACCTCTCCACGGCCATCCAGAAACTGGCGGTCCGCAACCGCGCGGAGGCGGTGAGAACGGCCCGGGAGAAGGGGTGGCTGTGAGGGGCGGGTGTGCTCGCGTTCAAGGTTCTTTGGACCCCGGCCGCGCCGGTAGTGCTTCCTTCGCCTCCCTCGTCAGTTGAGCATCGCCCGTGCTGCCAGGGCCTGTTGGCGGACTCGGGTGGCGGCTGGTTCGTCCACTGCCGAGACCACGTCCGCGTAGGCGTCGAGTTCGGCCGCGCCGGTCAGGAAGTCGCCTCGTTGGACGAGGAGTTGGGCGCGCTCGTAGCGGAGTCGGGCCGGGTGGGACGGGAGCAGCAGGGAGAGGTCGACCGCCCAGAGGGCCACGTCGGAGCGTTCCGGGCGGGCGGTGGCCCAGGCGCGGATGTTGTTGAGGATGCGCAGGACCACGTCGAGCGGCTCGGCTGGGGAGAGCATCGAGGGGTCCAGCGGAGCGCCCGTCGCACCCGCGACGAGGAGTTCCGCGTCCGCCCCGGCCAGGACCCGCCCGCCGTCGAAGGGGTCCGCGAGCACCTGCTCCTCGGGCGGTCCGAAGCCCACCACGAAATGGCCGGGCAGCGCGACCCCGTAGACCGGTGCCCCGGCCCGGCGGGCGACCTCCATCCACACCACGGAGAGCAGAATGGGCAGCCCGCGCCGCCGCCGCAGGACCGTGTGCAGGAGGGACGAGTCCAGTCGCTGGTAGTCGACCGGCAACCCCCGGAATCCGCAGCGCCCGCCGAGCAGTTCGGCCAGCGCGGTCGCCCAGGAGCGCGGACCGCCCGGACGGAACGGCAACCGCCCCGCCAGCTCGTCCAGCTCGATCTGCGCCGCGTCGATCCCCGCCTCGTCCAGCGTGCCGTCCGCGGCGGCTCCGACCAGCAGACAGAGCAGCGCGAGGTCGGGACGCTCGGCCCGCGCCTCCTCGGCGAACCGCCGCCGCACCTCGTCGGCTCGCTCCCTCTCCGGGGGGTGCGGGGAAGACATAGCGGGTTCGTGCCCCTTCACGCCGATCGATACGTCTCGGCACCGCCGGATCCGTCCGGCCCCGGGGTGGCGTCGCCCACCGCGAGAACGTCCGTGGGCGTGCCCGCCGCTGCCGGGGGCGCGCCCGCGGAGGCGTCCTGCTCCACGCCGGTGGCCTCCGCGGCCTCCGTCCCCGCCGCCCACCGGTAGTGGTGGTACGCGTGGTGGGCGGAGAAGCCCAGGCCGGAGTACAGGGTGCGGGCCGCCGCGTTGTCCGTCTCCACCTGGAGCCAGGCCGCCGACGCGCCCTCGGCCAGGGCACGGTCGGCCAGGGCGGCCATCACGGCGGTGGCGAGGCCCCGGCGCCGGTGTGCCGGATCCACCTCCACGGCCGCGAAACCGGCCCAGCGGCCGTCCACCACGCACCGCCCGATCGCGGCCGGCGGCTCACCCGGCGCGCCCGGCACCGTCGCGAACCACACCGAGGGCCCGCTCCCGAGCACTCGCAGGGCCACCTCGCCCACTCCCTTGCGCTGGTAGCGGCCGAGCCACGACGCGTCCGCCGTCCGGGAGAGCGTCACCTCGGGGGCCTCGCGGTCGGCGAGCGGCGCGAGGGCGCCGATCCACAGTTCGGCGGTCACCTCGTTCGACCAGCCGCGCGCCTCCAGCTCCGCGCAGAGCAGTTCCTCCGTGCCCTCGGCGCCCGTGCTGGTCTGGATGTAGGCGGGGAGCCCGCGGTCGCCGTACCAGTCCCGGACGCGGGTCAGCGCGTCGTCCAGCGGCACGCCCGGGTCGCCCAGCGGCAGCACGGAATTGGCGCGCCGGGTGAACCCGCCGGCGGCCCGCAGCTCCCAGTCGCCGAGCCGCTCGCTCTCCACCGGACGCCAGGCCCGCGCGGCGACCCGCGCCAGCTCCTCGTACGACGCGGCCGGACCGCGCCGCCGCGCCGGAGCGGCCGGGACGACCTTCCCCGCGACCAACGTCGACTCCGCGATGCGGACCCGCTGACCGGTCCGTCGTGTGATCAGCAGCACACCGTCGTCCCATGATGTGAGAACACCGACCGTATCGGTGAACTTCTCCACCGTGTCTCCATCGTCGGTCATGCGTCGCACGGAGACGCGTTTCCCCACGTCAGCAGCGGTGATACGGACCTCGAGTCGGCCGGAAGCAGAGATTTCCACGGGTCGGTCCACCCCTCCTGTTCGGATCATGCCCAAGAACGGAGATACTAGGGGCGGGCATCGACGACGCCGCGCTCCCGCGCGCCAGGCGGCGGAGCCTACGCAGGCCCGCCAGCGCCCTATCGAGGAGGAACGACAGCGTGACCTACGTCATCGCGCAGCCTTGTGTCGACGTCAAGGACAAGGCGTGCATCGAGGAGTGCCCGGTCGACTGCATCTACGAGGGCTCCCGGTCCTTGTACATCCACCCGGACGAATGCGTCGACTGCGGAGCCTGTGAGCCGGTGTGCCCGGTCGAGGCGATCTTCTACGAGGACGACACTCCGGAGGAGTGGAAGGACTACTACAAGGCGAACGTCGAGTTCTTCGACGAGCTCGGCTCGCCCGGCGGCGCCAGCAAGCTGGGCCTGATCGAGCGCGACCACGCCTTCATCGCAGCCCTTCCGCCGCAGAACCAGTAGCACCGGTGAGCGGACCGCCGGGGCACCCCCGGCGGTAGCTCGAGGAGCGCCGCCTCGGTCCCGTACGGCCTCGATCGCTCCGATCGCCGTACGGGACCGAGGCATTTGCCGTTCCGGCCCGTACGGCGGCCCGTGTCCGTCCGAACGGGCCGTGGGCAGGGCCGTCAGCACGACACCGTACGGGTCGTACGTACGAGAAAGTGAGCCCGATCCCGTGTCCGCAGTCTCCGACCGGCTTCCCACCTTCCCCTGGGACAAGCTGGAGCCCTACAAGGCGACCGCCGCAGCTCACCCGGGCGGCATCGTCGACCTGTCCGTCGGCACCCCGGTCGACCCGGTGCCCGAGCTGATCCAGAAGGCTCTGGTGGCCGCTGCGGACTCGCCCGGCTATCCCACGGTGTGGGGCACGCCCGAGCTGCGGGACGCGCTCACGGGCTGGGTGGAGCGACGGCTCGGCGCCCGGGACGTCACCCACCGCCACGTCCTGCCGATCGTCGGCTCCAAGGAACTCGTCGCCTGGCTGCCCACCCAGCTGGGCCTCGGCCCGGGGGACAAGGTCGCCTACCCGCGCCTCGCGTACCCGACGTACGAGGTCGGCGCGCGGCTCGCCCGAGCCGACTACGTGGCCTACGACGACCCGACCGAGCTGGACCCGACGGACCTGAAGCTCCTGTGGCTGAACTCCCCGTCGAACCCGACCGGCAGGGTCCTCTCCGCGGCCGAGCTGACCCGGATCGTCGCCTGGGCCCGCGAGCACGGCATCCTCGTCTTCTCCGACGAGTGCTACATCGAGCTGGGCTGGGAGGCGGAGCCGGTCTCCGTCCTGCACCCGGACGTCTGCGGCGGCTCCTACGAGGGGATCGTCTCGGTCCACTCGCTGTCCAAGCGCTCCAACCTGGCCGGCTACCGCGCCGCGTTCCTCGCGGGCGACCCCGCCGTCCTCGGCGAGCTGCTGGAGATCCGCAAGCACGGCGGCATGATGACCTCCGCGCCGACCCAGGCCGCCGTGGTCGCCGCCCTCGGCGACGACACCCACGTCCGTGAACAGCGCGAGCGCTACGCCGCCCGTCGCGCGGCCCTGCGCGACGCTCTGGTGCGGCACGGCTTCCGTATCGAGCACAGCGAGGCGAGCCTCTACCTCTGGGCGACCCGCGACGAGTCCTGCTGGTCGACGGTGGCCCACCTCGCCGACCTGGGCGTCTTGGTGGCCCCGGGCGACTTCTACGGCGAGGCCGGCGCGACGTTCGTCCGCGTCGCCCTGACCGCCTCGGACGAACGCGTGGCCGCCGCGGTGGAGCGCCTCACCTCCTGAGTCACGCCCGCGGCGCGGCGACGTGAGGCGGCCGGGAACAGCGAAACGGGGGTCCGGGGAAGCGAGTTCCCCGGACCCCCGTCGTCGTACAGCCCGGCCGGACTAGCCGAGCGGCAGGCCCTTGAGCGGCAGCTGGTCGGTCGGCAGGCCGCCCTTGGCCACGCCGTCCGTCGGCAGGCCGCCGCCGGTCGCGGTCTTCGCGGTGTCACCCAGGAGGCCGCCTGCCTGGCCGGCCGTGTCCCCGGCCACCTTCTGGGCGGCGGGCGTCACGGTCTTCGCGACCTTGCCGCCGGCCTTGCCCGCGGCGGGCACCGCCTTCTTGACCGTGTCGCCACCGGACTTGCCGGCCGTCCCGGTGACGTTCTGCGTCGCTCCGTCGACGGTGTTGCCGACGCTCGCCCCGTCCAGGGCGGTCAGTCCGCCGAGGTCGGGGGTGGCCGGCAGTGCGGCCGCCGCGCCGGCGGAGCCGGCCGCACCGACCACGGGCGCCGCTCCCGCTGCGATGAGCAGCGCGACACGGGCGATCCGGCGGGTCAGGGGGAGGGACATGGTGCTCCTTAGACGGGAGAAAACGGTGAACAGTCCGACCGGTCCGGGGTACCGGCTGCTGGTGTGCCTCCGGTGATCGTTCCGGGCTCGGACGCAGTGACTACCGCTCGAAGTCCTCGAAGGTTGCGGTGACCCGACGTAAAGAGTTGGCAATGCGTCGCATAATCAGTTGTGGATAAAAACGGGCAAACGGAGTCGGCCGGGAAAGCTGGGCGAATCCTTACGGCCCTTTGTTCTCAAGGGATTTCGCGAGCCGTCCAGCGAGCGGCCGACATGCCGTACGGAACGCCGGCCCGCCGTGGGCGGGGTAATCCGCACGAGTGAGGGTCCGTACTACTGCCCGGTGATGATCCGGACCTCGGACGCGGCCTTCGCGGTGGGGGAAGCGCCCTTCGCGTCGGTCGTGTGCCACGACCCCTCGGACCGTCCGGCGGTCCACTCGCGGCCCGCGTACGACACCCGCTCGATGTGCAGCGCCGAGGAGTTGGCCACCGCCCAGTGCGCCAGCTCCCAGCCGCGCCGGAGCGTCCCGGTCCCGGAGGTGGCGCCCTCGCGCACCGGCACGGTCACGGTCCGGCCGCCGGCCCCCGGAGAGGGCGATGCCGAGGTCGAGGCGTCGGCGGAGACGGAGGCGGTGGGTTCCGGCCACGCCGAGACACCCTCGGCGCTGACCGTCGCACCCGCCTCCTGGAGGACGTCACGCCCGAAGTCCTTGACGAGCGCGCTGCGCACCGCGTCCGCCCCGCCCGCGGGTGTCGCACCCGGACGCCCCTCGCAGGTCAGCGTCGCGGCGGCGCGGCCGGTCAGGGCGGCGGCCAGCAGCGTCGCGTCCGGCTCGTGCTTGGCGTACGCCTGCGGAAAGCCGCTGCGCTGCACCCGCTGCGCGGCGACGGTCAGCGGCAGCCGCGAGTAGCCCGGAACCTTCGCCAGGTGCTCGTAGAAGATGCCCGACGCGTACGCCGGGTCCATGATCTGGCCCGGTGTGCCCCAGCCCTGTGAGGGCCGCTGCTGGAACAGGCCGAGGGAGTCACGGTCGCCGTGCCGGATGTTGCGCAGCCCCGACTCCTGGAGCGCCGTCGCGAGCGCGATGGCCACCGCGCGCTCGGGCATCCCCCGGGAGGTGCCGACCGCCGAGATCGTCGCCGCGTTCACCGCCTGCTCGGGGCTGAACTCGTACGACGCGCCGTCGCCCTTGCCGGAGACGACGCTGCACCGGGGCGCGCCCGTGCCGCCCGTGAGGTACTGCACGCCGAGATAGCCCGCGAGCGCGAGCAGGACCACGACGGCGCCTCCGAAGCGGAGGAACCTGCGGCGCGGACGCCGGACGGGGGTGGGGGGCGGCTCTGACACGCGTACAAGGTACTGGAGGTCCCTGTCGGCACCCCCTGTGGCTGTGGACAACTCTCGGGCCGGCCGGGACGTACGACTGTTTCCGGCCCCTTCCGAACCCTTCCGGCCCCTTTCCGGACCCCTTCGGAGGCGCAGGCCCGGCGCGCTAGGGTCGACGCCATGGCCGACACCTCCCTTGACCTCACCCTGGACGCAGCCGAGCTCACCGCACAGCTCGTCGACTTCCCCTCGGAGAGCGGCGACGAGAAGCCGCTCGCGGACGCCGTCGAGGCCGCCCTGCGCGCCCTGCCGCATCTGACGGTCGACCGCTACGGCAACAACGTCGTGGCGCGCACGCGGCTCGGCCGCGCCGAGCGGGTCGTCCTGGCCGGTCACATCGACACGGTGCCGATCGCGGACAACGTGCCCTCCCGGCTCGACGAGGACGGCGTGCTGTGGGGCTGCGGCACCTGCGACATGAAGTCGGGCGTCGCGGTCCAGCTCCGGATCGCGGCCACGGTCCCCGAGCCCAACCGCGACCTCACCTTCGTCTTCTACGACAACGAAGAGGTGGCGGCCCACCTGAACGGCCTGAAGCACGTCTCCGACGCCCACCCGGACTGGCTGGAGGGCGACTTCGCGGTCCTCCTCGAACCCTCCGACGGGCAGGTCGAGGGCGGTTGCCAGGGCACACTGCGGGTGCTGCTGAAGACCCGCGGCGAGCGGGCCCACTCCGCCCGCAGCTGGATGGGCTCGAACGCGATCCACGCGGCCTCCCCGATCCTCGCCGCGCTCGCTGCGTACGAGCCGCGATACCCGGTCATCGACGGCCTGGAGTACCGCGAGGGACTGAACGCGGTGGGTATCTCCGGCGGGGTCGCCGGCAACGTCATCCCCGACGAGTGCGTCGTCACCGTCAACTTCCGCTACGCGCCCGACCGCACCGAGGAGGAGGCGATCGAGCACGTCCGCGCGGTCTTCGCCGACTGCGGCGTGGACGAGTTCGTCGTCGACGACCACAGCGGGGCCGCCCTGCCCGGCCTGTCCCATCCGGCCGCAGCCGCGTTCATCGAGGCGGTCGGCGGCACTCCGCAGCCCAAGTACGGCTGGACCGACGTCTCCCGCTTCAGCCGGCTCGGCGTTCCGGCGGTCAACTACGGCCCCGGGAACCCCCACTTGGCGCACAAGCGGGACGAGCGGGTGGAGACGGCCAAGATCCTCGCGGGCGAGGAGCGACTGCGCTCCTGGCTCACCGCCTGAGACGTACCCGACGGCGGTTCGTGGCGGACATGCCGACGTCCCCCCGCCGTAACCAGCGGAGATCTACGCTGGGGCGGAACGACCTTCCCCAGGACCCGGCTCCGGCCGGGGCGGGGAAGACCCGTACGCGGAGGGAGTGGACATGGCTACTGGCAACCCGGAGGGCAAGAAGCGGCCACCGGAGGAGCAGCGGCTGGGCCCGGTGCTGCGCAGGCGGGACCAGGTGCAGGCGAGCACCACGGACCAGCGGCTGCTGGACGCGGGAGGCCCGTCGGACTGGGTGCACACCGACCCCTGGCGGGTGCTGCGCATCCAGTCGGAGTTCATCGAGGGCTTCGGGACGCTGGCCGAACTGCCGCCCGCGATCAGCGTGTTCGGGTCCGCCCGGACGCCGGTCGACTCGTTCGAGTACCAGGCGGGTGTCGCCCTCGGGCGCGGCCTCGTCGAGGCCGGGTTCGCCGTGATCACCGGCGGTGGCCCCGGTGCCATGGAGGCCGCGAACAAGGGTGCCTGCGAGGCGAAGGGCATCTCCGTCGGCCTCGGCATCGAGCTCCCCTTCGAGCAGGGGCTCAACCAGTACGTCGACATCGGCCTGAACTTCCGGTACTTCTTCGTCCGGAAGATGATGTTCGTCAAGTACGCGCAGGGCTTCGTGGTCCTCCCGGGCGGACTCGGCACCCTCGACGAGCTGTTCGAGGCGCTCACCCTGGTCCAGACGCAGAAGGTCACCCGGTTCCCCATCGTGCTGTTCGGCACGGAGTACTGGGGCGGTCTCGTCGACTGGCTCAAGAACACGCTGATCGCCCAGGGCAAGGCCTCCGAGAAGGACCTGCTCCTGTTCCACCTGACCGACGACGTGGACGAAGCGGTGGCCCTGGTGTCGAAGGAGGCCGGCCGGTAGGCCCGCGGCCCGTAGAAGGCCGGGGACCGAGGAGGGGTTGCGCGTCCGGCCCCTCCGCGGTCCCGGCAGCCGTCCGTGTCCGCTACGCCAGCCCCCGCCGGGCCACCGCCGGCGGCCGGTGGCCCGCGATCGACGCCACCATCTCCAGCACCTGCCGGGTCTCGGCGACCTCGTGGACGCGGTAGACCTGCGCCCCCAGCCACGCGGAGACGGCGGTCGTCGCGAGGGTTCCGACGACCCGCTCCTTGACGGGCTTGTCGAGCGTCTCGCCGACGAAGTCCTTGTTGGAGAGCGAGACGAGCACCGGCCACCCGGTCTCGACCATCTCTCCGAGCCGCCGCGTCGCTTCCAGACTGTGCCGCGTGTTCTTCCCGAAGTCGTGCCCGGGATCGATGAGGACCGACTCGCGGGGCACCCCCAGGGAGACCGCGCGCTCCGCCAGACCGAGCGTCACCCGCAGGATGTCGGCCATCACGTCGTCGTACGCGGCCCGGTGCGGGCGGGTCCGCGGCTCCGACTCCCCGGCGTGCGTGCACACCAGGCCCACGCCGTACCGGGCGGCCACCTCCGCCAGCCGCGGGTCGACCCCGCCCCAGGCGTCGTTCAGCAGATCGGCGCCGGCCTCGCAGACCGCCTCGCCCACCTCGTGCCGCCAGGTGTCGACGCTGATGATCACGTCGGGGAAGTTGCGGCGCACCTCGGCGACGAAACCGACCGTGCGGCGCGCCTCCTCCTCCGCGGTGACCTCTTCACCGGGGCCGGCCTTGACCCCGCCGATGTCGATGATGGCGGCGCCCTCGGAGACCGCCTGCTCCACGCGCGCGAGGGCGGGCTCGTCGCGGAAGGTGGCCCCCTGGTCGTAGAACGAGTCCGGGGTCCGGTTCACGATCGCCATGATCACCGGCTCCCGCGGGTCGAATTCACGCCTGCCCAGCCTGAGCATCCCCTATGACCTCTCCCAGTGGTTACCGCCGATGAGCCGCCTGCGACCTTAACTGTCAGACTCGCATGGCACGATCGGAGCCTGACACTTCCGGCGTCAGACTGCGTTCGGCAGCATCAGCAGCTCCGGCACCAGCGGTCGCCGGCATCCGTACTTCGCGCCGACGCGCTCCGCGCCGGCACCAGAGCGTGGGGACCTCCAGCGATGTTCATGTTCTTGTTCCTCGTCGTCGCGCTCGTCGTCGTGGTCGCCGCGGTCACCGTGTCCGTGGTGGGCGGCGGCGAGAGCACCCCGCTTCCCGACGCCGAGCCCGAGCGGCTGCACGACCCGCTGCCGTACGACCGTCCGGTGCGCCGGGGTGACGTGGACGCGGTGCGCTTCCCGGTCGCCGTGCGCGGCTACCGCATGGCGGACGTGGACGACGTCCTCGGGCGTCTCAGCGCCGAGATCGGTGAGCGGGACGCGCGGATCGCCGACCTGGAGTCCGCGCTCGCGGGGGCCCGCGCGGCGAGCGCCCCCACCTCGCTGCGCAAGCACCCGGAGGACGAGCAGTGAGCGACGCGCTGGCCGGTCCCGACGGGGTGCTGCGCTGCCCCTGGGCGCTGTCGACCGAGGACTATGTGGCGTACCACGACGAGGAGTGGGGCCGCCCGGTCCACGGCGACCAGGCGCTGTACGAGCGGCTGTGCCTGGAGGCCTTCCAGTCCGGCCTGTCCTGGATCACCATCCTGCGGCGCCGCCCCGGCTTCCGTGCCGCGTTCGCGGGCTTCGAGATCGCCGAGGTCGCGACGTTCACCGACGCCGACAAGGAGCGCCTGCTCGGTGACCCCGGGATCATCCGCAACCGCGCCAAGATCGAGGCGACGGTCGCCAACGCGCGCGTGCTGGCCGACTGGGCGCCGGGCGAACTGGACGAGTTGATCTGGTCCTTCGCCCCCGACCCGGCGACCCGCCCGGCCCCGCGCGGGCTCTCCGACGTCCCCGCCGTCACCGACGAGTCGACCGCCCTGTCCAAGACGCTCAAGAAGCGCGGCATCCGCTTCGTGGGCCCCACGACCGCGTACGCGCTGATGCAGGCGTGCGGACTGGTCAACGACCACCTGGCGGACTGCGGGGCGCGCGACGCCGTCTGACGGGCGCCGGTGACGGTGACCGGCCGCCCGGGTGGGACGCCGGACGGGGAGGGGCGCAAGGGCCGTTCAAGGCCCTTGCGCCCCTCCCCGTCGGCCGTCGGCCGGTCAGCGTCCGAGGTACTTCGGCTTCTCCTTGTCGACGAACGCCTGGACCGCGATGGTGTGGTCCTCGGAGGCACCGGCCCGCGCCTGGAGTTCGTCCTCCTTCTCCAAGGTCTCGTCGAGGGAGTGGGTCAGCCCGAAGGCGAGGGACTCCTTCAGCGCCGCGTAGGCGAGCGTCGGCCCCGCGGCCAGCGCCCGAGCGACCTTCTCTGCCTCGGCGTGCAGTTCCGTGGCCGGAACGAGCCTGTTCGCGATGCCCAGTTCGTAGGCCTCCTGCGCGCTGATGCTGCGCGGGAAGAGCAGCAGGTCGGCGGCGCGGCTCGGGCCGACGACCCGGGGCAGCGTCCAGGAGACCCCCGAGTCGGCGGTCAGCGCGACCCCGGCGAACGAGGTGTTGAAGGCGGCGGTGTCGGCGACCACGCGGTAGTCCGCGGCGAGCGCGAACCCGAGACCGGCACCCGCCGCGACGCCGTTGACGCCCGCCACCACCGGCTTCGCGGCGCCGGTCAGGGCGCGCACGATGGGGTTGTAGTGCTCGCGCACGGTGCTCATGGTCCGGCCCTCGCCGGACTGCTTGTCGGCGGCGAGCAGCCCGATGTGCTCCTTGAGGTCCTGCCCGACGCAGAACGCCCGGTCACCCGCGGCGGTCAGCAGGATCGCCCGCACGCCCTCGTCGGCCGCCGCCTCCTGTGCCGCGTCGCGGAGGGCGACCTTGGTCCCGGTGTTCATCGCGTTCATCGCCTCGGGGCGGTTCAGCGTGATCGTCGCGAGTCCGTCGCTCACCTCGTAGAGCACGGTGTCGGCCATGGTGGGTCCCCTCCGGTGTCGCGGCTCCGTCGTACCGGCCGGTACGTCCTGTCCGATGACAGCATGGCGGAGATCACCGGCGGTGGAGCCGGGCGGTCATGTGACCTGCGTCAAAGAATTCCGGGCCCTGGAAGTCCATGCGGCGGCGCAGTATCGCAGTCACATCGCCGAATTGAGTGGTTTTGCTCAAGCGCGTTGCGCAAGCGATGCCGACTGATGTTGGTCATCGGGTCCTGAGATGCGGGATAATGGCCTGGAAGCAATGTGTTCGATGCCGGTGACGTGTGTCCTATGAGTGGACGTGCGTGCCCTCCGAGGGGGCCGTCGGCGACGATGAGCTGGTTTCAGGAAGGGGAACGAGCATGGCGGCCATGAAGCCGCGGACGGGCGATGGCCCGCTCGAGGTGACCAAGGAGGGGCGGGGCATCGTCATGCGCGTTCCGCTCGAAGGCGGCGGTCGGCTCGTCGTCGAGCTGACCCCTGACGAGGCCGACGCGCTCGGCGACGCTCTCAAGAAGGTCGTCGGCTGACGCGGAACGCGACCCTACCTTTTCGGCTTCCCCGGCACCGTACCTGGTGTCGGGGACGCTGTCTTTTCGGGCAGAGAACACTGCCCCGGCGCCCCGCCCGGCGCCCGCCCCCGGCGATGTAAGACCTGGTCAGAGGTGTGCGAAGGGGTACGTGGTGAGGGGCGGGCGGCCGTGACCGGTCAGCGCTTGACCGCGCACAGCAGGCCGTCGCCCACCGGCAGCAACGACGGCACCAGCTCCTGGCTCTCGCGCACCGCGCGCAGCAGTTCACGCAGCCGGCTCACCTCGACCGGCTGGGGTCCGGAGTCCACGGTGCGGCCGTCCGCGAAGACGCCCTCGAAGACGACGAGCCCGCCCGCGCGCAACAGGCGCAACGATTCAGCGAGGTAGTCCAGGCACTCCAGCCGGTCGCCGTCGCAGAAGACGAGGTCGTATCCGGCGTCCGCGAGGCGGGGCAGGACGTCCAGCGCGCGGCCCGGGATGAAGCGCGCCCGGTTGCTGGCGAAACCGGCGGCACGGAAGGCCTGGCGGGCGAACTGCTGGCGCTCCGGCTCCGGATCCACGGTGGTCAGTACCCCGTCCGGCCGCATGCCGTGCAGGAGATGGATTCCGGAGACGCCGGTCCCGGTCCCGATCTCCGCGACCGCCTTCGCGTCCACGGTGGCGGCGAGCATCCGCAGCGCCGCGCCCGTGCCGGGAGACACCGAGCGCATGCCTGCCTCGCGGGCCCGGTCCCGGGCCCAGCGCAGCGTCTCGTCCTCGGCGACAAAGGCGTCGGCGAACGCCCAGCTCGTCTGCCGGTTGCCGGTAATGACCCTCTCCTGTCCCCGTGGTTGCCTGGGCGTGACTGTATCCGTTGGTGCCGGGAACCTGCTGATGGGACCGGGCGTTTAGAGGGGTGGGGAAACAGAGCGGGGGAAAGACGATGGACCAGCGCACGGGGCGAGGTGGCGGGCAGGTGCTGACGCACCCATATGAGCCCGTATCAAATTCTCGTAAAACCGCTTATCCGGAGCTAACGGGCGAGGTGGCTATGGTAGGGGCTCCACTGGACACCACCAGAGCCGACAGGGGAGGTGCGGCTGCGCCTGTGGATCGAGGCGGAGTGCTCCGGCGCCTGCTCAGATCGGCGGGTGAGCCGAAATCCGTGACCGACAACGCTGACCAGTCCCACGCTGCTGCCCCTGTGCAGACCGCGACGTTCACCACCGACGCGGAGTCGCAGCCGTGGACTCCGCCCACGTGGGAGGAGATCGTCAGCACCCACAGCGGCCGCGTCTACCGCCTCGCCTACCGCCTCACGGGCAACCAGCACGACGCCGAGGACCTCACGCAGGAAGTCTTCGTCCGCGTCTTCCGCTCGCTGTCCACCTACACGCCCGGCACCTTCGAGGGCTGGCTGCACCGCATCACCACGAACCTCTTCCTGGACATGGTGCGCCGAAAGCAGCGCATCCGTTTCGACGCCCTCGGCGACGACGCGGCCGAGCGCCTGCCCAGCAGAGAACCCTCCCCGCAGCAGGTCTTCAACGACGCGCACTTCGACGCCGACGTCCAGCAGGCGCTGGACACCCTCGCGCCCGAGTTCCGCGCCGCCGTCGTCCTCTGCGACATCGAAGGACTGTCGTACGAGGAGATCGCCGCGACCCTGGGCGTGAAGCTCGGCACGGTCCGCTCCCGGATCCACCGCGGCCGCTCCCAGCTGCGCAAGGCCCTGGCACACCGGTCCCCCGAGGCCCGCGCCGAGCGACGCTCGTTCGCGGCCCGTGTGCCCGTGCTGGGGGGAGGGGGCGCGACCGCGTGAGTGGAACCCGTCCCACCCCTGCCGAGCAGCACCTAGGGGACCGACTTTCCGCCCTCGTGGACGGAGAGCTCGGTCATGAGTCGCGCGACCGCGTCCTCGCCCACCTCGCCACCTGCGCGAAGTGCAAGGCCGAGGCTGACGCCCAGCGACGCCTGAAGAACGTGTTCGCCGAAATGGCCCCGCCGCCCCCGTCCGAAAGCTTCCTGGCCCGTCTCCAGGGGCTGCCCGGGGGAGGGGACTCCGACAGCGGTTCGCCCTTCGGCGGAGGCGCGTTCGGAGGAAGACTTCCCGGCGGCTCCGCGAGCCCGGGCATGCCCGGCGTCTTCGGAGTGCGCGGTGAGCCCTTCGGATACGTGCCCACCGGACCGCACGCCGACGTGCTGCCTCCCTCCTCCGGGCGCGGCTTCCGTATCCATGACGTCAGCCGTCACGAGGCCGAGCGGTCGGCCTCGCGCGGGTTGCGCTTCGCGGCCGCCGCGGCCGGTGCGGTCTCGCTGGCCGCCGTCGCGCTCGGCGGGGTGTCGACCGGAATCGCCGGGGACACCGTGGACGCGCGCGGAGGCTCCGGCCTCGGAAGCAACGTGACACCGGCGCGGACCCAGGGCACCGGCACTCCCACGACCCCCGAGGCTCAGCGCCGCCGGTCGGTCGGGCCGCTGCTCGCCCAGGGCGAGCGCTCCCTCGGCAACGCTCCGGTCGCCCCGACCGAGGTGTCCGCCCCGCTGCTGCCCGGAGTCCCCGCTCCGGCGAACCGCGGCACGGACGCCGTGCACACGCTGACGACCCCGGTGGTCGCCGGTGCCGCCGCCATGTCCCCGCTGATACGCCCGCTCACCAGCGCCCAGCCGGTCGCGCTGAACACGTGGTCCGCCGCCTCGGAGACCACGAGCCCGGGCCTGCTCGCCGCCCCCGCCGCCACACCGTCCCCCTCTTCCTCCGCGTCCCCGACCTCCCCCTCCGCTCGTAGCCTTCGCTGACCACGTCCTCTGCGCGGCGGCCCGTGAACCTGGTTGAATCCGGGGTGGGCCGCGCTCGCGGGAGGGATTCCGGGCGTGGCGTCGACCGGTCTGTGGGGGCCGTCGCCGAGTTGTGCCGCGGGCCATGTGTGGGGAGAGCATGAACGAGGGGAAGCCCACGAAGGCGAAGTGGTGGAGCAGGCCCCGGCCGCACGGCCCAGGCCCCGACACCGCACCGGTTCCTCTGACGGACCCGAACCCGGACTCCGAGGGCCCTGTCGGCGAACCGGCGGCCGAGCGGGACGACACCGTCGAGCGCCCCGGCTTTTCCGAGGCCGTTCCCGCCCAGTCGGGCACGGCTGAGACCCTGGCGCACCTGCCGGGGGCCCGAGAGGGCGCGGCCCGTGACGCACACCTGCCGGGGGTCCCCGAGGACGAAACCGTTGCGTCGCACCTGCCCGGAGCCCGTGTGTCCGACGCCGGTGACGCGGATGGCGCCGGGGCCGGAGCGGGGGCCGACGGCGGCGCGCACCTTCCGGGAGCCCGTGAGACCGGTACCGGTGAGTCGGGCCAGCCGGGGATCCGTGAGCCCGACGCCGACGCCGACGCCGATGACGCGCACGGGGCCGGGGCCGGCGAGGGTGCCCACGGTGACGTGCACCCACCGGCAGCCCGTGAGACCGACGCGGGTGACTACGAGCTGGCGCGGCCTGCCGCGAACACCGGCCCGGCGCGGGAGCCTGCCCCGGCGAACGCTAGCCCGGGGCTGAAGTCCGCCTCCGCGAACGCCGGCCCTGGGCGGGAGCCTGCCCCCGTGAATACCGGCCCGGCGCCGGAGCCTGCCCCCGTGAACACCGGTTCCGCCCCGTACTCCCGCTCCGGTCTCGGCCTTGGCCCGGACTCCGACTCCGACTCCGACTCCGACAGGGCGTCCGAAGGCGGCGAGGTCGTCGGCGGCCTCTCCGCGGAACCCGGCGGTGCCGCACCGGGGTCGGGGCCCCACGGCGCCGGCGCAGGCCCCGCCGCATCGTCCCTCGCCGGTGACGGCACCGGCCTCCGTGAGGAGGGGGACTACGAGTTGGCGCGACCCGCTGAGGCGCGTCCGGAGCCCCTGCACGCGTCCGACCCCTACCGCACCCCTCCCTACGGCCACCCCGGCCCCTGGGCCCCCGCTCCGCCCGTCCAGCACCCCACCGCCCCGCACGCCCAGGGCCCCGACCTCTCCGCGGCGATCCCGGCGCAGGCCCAGGCCTCGCCCCTCGACCCCCCGCCCCAGGACGTCACGTCCCCGGCACCCGCCGGGCCGAGCGACCCGCAGGCTCCCGAGGACACGGCCCCGGATCCCTGGCGGAACTACGACCCCTGGGCAGCTCCGGCGCCGCTCCAGCAGCACGGGGGCGCCGTGCCCACCGTGACGCAGCGCCGCCAGCGGACGCGGAAGACACTCGTCCTCGGGGCCGTCGTGCTGGCGCTGGTGTCCGGCGGGGTGGGCGGCGTCGTGGGCGCGTATCTGCAGCGCAACGAAGGGACGACGAAGGTCGAGCTGCCGCAGGCCGCCAAGGAGGCCCCCGGGCGGCCCTCGGACAGCGTGGCCGGCATCGCGGCGCACGCGCTCCCCAGCGTCGTCACCCTGCATGTGCGGGGGAGCGAGGAGGAGGGCACCGGCACCGGGTTCGTCCTCGACGGCCGGGGACACATCCTGACCAACAACCACGTGATCGAACCCGCCGGCGACAGCGGCGAGATATCGGTGACGTTCAGCGGTGGCGAGACCGCGAAGGCGAAGGTCGTCGGGCACGACAGCGGCTACGACCTGGCCGTCGTGAAGGTCTCCGGCGTCTCGGGACTCGCCCCGATGCCGCTCGGGAACTCCGACAGCGTCCAGGTCGGCGACCCGGTCGTCGCCATCGGCGCGCCCTTCGACCTCGCCAACACCGTCACCTCCGGGATCATCAGCGCCAAGGAGCGGCCCATCACGGCGGGCGGCGAGAAGGGCGACGGCACCGACGTCTCGTACGTGGACGCCCTGCAGACCGACGCCCCGATCAACCCCGGCAACTCGGGCGGCCCGCTCCTCGACTCGCGGGCCCGGGTCATCGGCGTCAACAGCGCCATCCGCTCCGCCGACAACGGCTCCGACCTGGAGAGCGGTCAGGCCGGCTCCATCGGCCTCGGCTTCGCCATCCCCGTGAACCAGGCCAAGCGGGTCGCCGAGGAACTCATCAACACCGGCCGGGCCACGCACCCGGTGATCGGCGTCACGCTCGACATGAACTACGCGGGCGACGGCGCGCGGGTCGGCGCGAAGGCGGCCGACGGCGGTCCGCCGGTCAGCCCGCGCGGACCCGGTGCCGAGGCGGGAGTCAAGGCGGGCGACGTGATCACCGAGGTCGACGGCACGCGCGTGCACTCCGGCGAGGAACTCATCGTCAGGACCCGCGCCCACCGGCCCGGGGACCACCTCAGGCTCACCCTTCGCCGAGGCGGCGCCGAGCGCACGGTGACCCTCGTCCTCGGGTCCGCCGACGGCGACTGAGGGCCCGCGAGCCCCGGCACGGGAATGACACGAACCTCACAGCGGAGGACGACACCGCAGCTCCGGACGGCAAACATCACGGAAAACCACAGGTGCACAGCAAGTCGGAAGCCCCTGGACAGTTCCGGACGGACGGGATCGCCGGGTACCGTTGGTCACGGCCCGGACCACGGAACACTCCCGAGGGCCGAGGCCCGGACATCGCAAGGAGCTACCAGGTGTTCAATGACATAGGACCACTTGAGCTGGTGACGCTCGTCGTCCTCGCCGTGCTCGTGTTCGGTCCGGACAAGCTCCCGAAGATGATTCAGGACGTCACGCGCACGATCCGCAAGATCCGTGAGTTCTCGGAGAGCGCCAAGGCGGACATCCGTGACGAGCTGGGCCCCGAGTTCAAGGACTTCGAGTTCGAGGACCTGAACCCCAAGACGTTCCTGCGCAAGCAGCTGGACAACGACGAGCTGGGGCTCAAGGAGATCCGTAACGGCTTCGACCTGAAGAAGGAGATGGCCGAGGTCACGGACGCGGTGCACAGCCGTGAGTCCGACTCCTCCGCCTCCTCGAAGGGCTCGGCCGGCGGCTCCGTCGACATGACGAAGAAGCCCGAGAAGGCCGACCCGGACGAGCGCCCGCCCTACGACGCCGACGCCACCTGATCCACGGCGTCCGTCCGTACCACCCGTCCGTACCACCGAGCCGGGACACCGGGTCGAGACGCGGAGCCGCGACACCGGCTCCGCGGCGGTGTGCCGGGGCCGGAAACATGCCCCGCCCGGCCCGTTTCCGCCGTGCACACGCCCCACGCGCCGGGCGCTTTCGCCGCTGCTCGCAGCGGTGTGGCTATGCTGCCCAGTTGTTGTGCGGACCGAAGGACGCCCGAGGGGGGCGGGCCACCCGGTCCGCCGAGAGCGAGGAGGCGTCCGGCAGATGGAGACGACAAGTCGGGTAGGCGCGCAGGCGCCGGCCGCGGACGGCGGACAGCAGGTCCCCACCGCCCGGCGTACGGTCGACGGTTACCTGCTGGCGCCCTTCCCCTGGTACGGCCTCGACGAGGCCTTCACGGGGCCGCGCTGGCTGATGCAGGTGGGTATGTCGGCGGAGGGCGTGGTCGAGCACGGTTCGATCGGCCACGGCGACGAGCCGGTGGTGCGCCCCGAGCCGGCCGACGACAAGGAACGGTTCGCGGTGGTCGTCACGGTCGCCGCCAATCCCGATCGGCGCAGCGCCGACGGCACGGGCCTGCTGGAGGCCACCTCGGTCTCCTCGGCCGCCTGGCTGGCCGGTGTGGGGCTGCTGTCCTTCACCTGGCCCGGCCAGATGGACCACACGCTGCGCGACGACTGGCTGGACCAGCAGACCGAGACCGCCTGGGTGCTGGCCGACGACCTGGACGGCGCGGACTGGTCCACGCTGTCCCTCCCCGTGGACGGGGTCCCGACGACCTTCCACTACCGCGAGTCCGAGTTCGGCTGGGTGCTCGCCGGCTCCACCCAGGAGGGCGTCCACGTGGGCGCCTACGGGCGGGGCATGAGCGCGTACGGACTGGGCTTCGCGATGATCAAGGACATCGGGGCGTACGCCTAGGACGTACCGGCTGCGGCCGGTACGAAGGAGGGGCGGGGGGGCGGCGCGCGGGCCCCCCACCCCCAAAACAACAGCAAACGCGTG
>NZ_JBEZHO010000013.1:0-201866 GCF_040650615.1 Streptomyces sp. NPDC048643 | reverse complement strand
GGGACCGGATGACGCCCAGCGTCTGCAAGGGGCAAGAAGTTTAAGCCACTGGCCGGAACTGTGGCCTCGCACACCGGACGCGGCCGGTGTGCGCGGGCCGACACACGATTCCCTGGCCGCACCACCCGCCGCCGGGCGCGTGAGACGCCCGTGGCGCGTGTGACGCACGTCATAATTCGTCGTCGGAACTCGGCGCCCCTGCCGTCCGACTTCTCAACCGGCGCGGCCCTTCGACTGCCGCGTGCCGCACCAGGGTTCGAGACAACCAGGAAGGCCGACCATGGCCGAGTCCCGACAGCCGTCCCGCGCCGCGGGAGCGATCCCGCGGGGCGGCATGATTCCGCCCGCGTTGTGCGGGTTCCTGCTGCTGCTCGCGCTGGCGTTCTGGGCGTCGTTCGCCGTGGGGTCGGCCGCGGGTCCGGTCGCGCCCGGCCTGCACGGCACGCGGACCGGGTCGGGCACCGGTGACGGGACCGGCGGTGGCGGTGGCGGGGACGACGGGCACGGCGACATGGAGAACATGCCGGGGACGACCCAGGGGCACGGTGAGTGATGACGACCGAACCGACCACCGGCCTGACGGTCACCGACCTCACCGTCGGCGGGATGACCTGCGCGGCCTGCGTCCGCCGTGTGGAGAAGAAGCTCGCGAAGCTGGACGGCGTCACCGCGACCGTCAACCTGGCCACCGGCCTCGCCCGCGTCAGCCACCCCGACGACGTGGCACCGCACGACCTCGTCACGGCCGTCGAACAGGCCGGCTACCAGGCTGCCCTGCCCGCACCACCCGTCCGCGAGGACGTGCCCGCGGATCCCGATGGAAGCGACACCGCGGAGGCCGCGTCCCGGCGGGAGCGCGAACGACTGCTGGTCACCGCCCTGCTGGCTCTCCCGGTTCTCGCCCTGTCCATGGTGCCGGCCCTGCAGTTCCGCAACTGGCAGTGGCTGTGTTTCGCGTTGACCGCCCCGGTCGCCGTGTGGAGCGCCTGGCCCTTCCACGAACGAGCGCTACGCGGGCTGCGGCACTCCGCGGCCACCATGGACACCCTCGTCTCGCTGGGCGTGGTCGCCTCCTTCTCGTGGTCGGCCTACGCCTTGTTCTTCGGGGGAGCGGGCGACCCCGGCATGCGGATGCCGTTCAGCCTGCTGCCCTCCGCCTCGGACGGGACGGCGCACGTCTACCTCGAAGCGGCGGTGAGCGTCCCGCTGTTCGTGCTGACCGGACGGTTCCTGGAAGCACGCGCTCGTCGCGGCACCGGCGCGGCCCTGCGGTCCCTGGCGGAACTGGCCGTCAAGGAGGTGTCGGTGCGCGGCGCGAACGGCGAGCGCTCGATCCCCATCGAGGCGCTGCGGGTGGGCCAGGTGTTCGTCGTGCGCCCCGGCGAGCGGGTCGCCACCGACGGCCGGGTGACGGAGGGCAGCTCCGCCCTGGACCTCTCGCTGGTGACGGGGGAGAGCGAGCCCGTCGAGGTGAACCCCGGTTCGGCCCTGGTGGGTGGCGCCGTCAACGCCGGCGGCCTGCTCCTCGTACGGGCCACCGCCGTCGGCGCGGACACCCGGCTCGCCCGTATCACCCGGCTCGTGACGGACGCACAGACCGGCAAGGCCCGTGCGCAGCGGCTCGCCGACGCGGTGGCCGGCGTGTTCGTGCCGGTCGTCCTGACCGTCGCGGTGAGCGTCCTCGGCTTCTGGCTCGGTGCCGGAGCCGACCCACAGGCGGCGATCACCGCATGTGTCGCGGTGCTCGTCGTCGCCTGCCCCTGCGCGCTGGGCCTGGCCACCCCGACGGCCCTGATGGCGGCGACCGGCCGAGGGGCCCAACTGGGCGTACTGGTGAGCGGACCGCGGACCCTGGAGGCGCTCCGGCACGTGGACACCGTCGTCCTGGACAAGACCGGCACCCTGACGTCCGGTCACATGACCGTCGCCCGGGTCACCGCGACGCCCGACGGCATCGGACAGGTGGCGGCGCTCCGGCTGGCGGCGGCGGTGGAACAGGGCTCGGAGCACCCACTGGGGCGGGCCGTCACCGCGTACGCCCTTCGCTCGGCCGACGGCGCGACGCGTCCGGCCGTCGAGGGCTTCACCGCGACTCCGGGGCACGGGGTACGGGGCCGGGTGGAGGGCCGTACGGTCGAGGTGCGGGTTCCGGAGGGTGCGCTGCCGCCGGTCCTCGCGGACGCCCTCACCGTCGCCGAGACCGCCGCCCACACGCCCGTCCTGATCCTCGTGGACGGCCGGGCCGAGGCGCTGATCGCGGTCGGGGACGTCCTACGGCCCGGCAGCTACCGAGCCGTCGACCGGCTGCGCCGGCTCGGAATCCGCCCGGTCCTCGCCACCGGCGACCACGAGGCGTCCGCGCGGGCCGTGGCCGAGGCGCTGGGCATCGACGAGGTGCACGCCCGCTGCTCCCCGGAGGACAAGGCCGCGTTGGTCCGCCGGTTGAGAGCGGAGGGCGGACGGGTCGCGGTCGTCGGCGACGGTGTGAACGACGCCGCCGCGCTCGCCGGCGCCGACCTCGGCATCGCCATGGGCGGCGGGACCGACGTGGCGATCGGCGCCGCCGACCTGACACTCGTCCGCGGGGACATCGAGGCCCTCGGTGACGCCGTGCTCCTCGCCCGGCGCACGCTGGGGACGATCCGCGCCAACCTGGTGTGGGCCTTCGGATACAACGTCGTCACCGTGCCGCTCGCCATGGTCGGGCTGCTCAACCCCATGGTCGCCGCCGCCGCGATGTCCGCCAGCTCGGTCCTGGTGGTGGCCAACAGCCTGCGCCTGCGCGCCTGGCAGCCCGCCCGGGCCCGGCGGGGACCGGCCGCCGCCCGCCGAGGCCACGCGACCCGGCCGGCAAGGGCGGGTGTGCGATGAGGAGCCTGGTCACCCGTGCGGTGAGTGTCCTCGGCGGCGACCGGCGGCGGTTGACGGACGCCGCCCTCGCGGTCCTCGTTCCCGTCGCCGCGTGCAGCATGGCCCTGGCGTTCCTGACGACCTGGGTACGGACCGGCGAGGCGGGCAGCCCCGCGCACGTCGCCGTCACCGAGGGACAGTTGCTGCTGCCGTCGGCCGGTGTGCCGGAGACCGCGGTGTTCTTCCGCATCGGCAACGACGGCGGCTCGGCCGACCGGCTCCTGAGTGTCAGCTCACCCGACGTCCCGGGCGGCGTCACGCTCTCCCGGCACCGGATGACCGGCGGCGGTGCGGCCCACCGGGAGACGATCGACTCCGTCGCGATACGGGAGGGCACCACCCTCGCCATGTCGCCCGACGGGGTGGACCTGACGGTCTCCGCGGCAACCGCCCGCTGGCGTCCGGGCGACCTCGTGCCCTTCACCCTCGACTTCCGGCGCGGCGGCAGGATCGAGGTGTTCGCCGTCGTGGTCCGCCCGGGAACGGCCTCGTTCTCCTAGTCGTCCCGGAGACTCGTCGAGTTCCGGGCACCGCGTGTGACATGAGCCACCGTCAGTCCAGTGAGGTGGTCCCGCACACCCCCGCGTACCACCTGATGTCGATCGGATCCCGGGTGCGAAGATGGGCGCGTCATGACTGTCGGAGGGTGGTGCCGCACGCTGCGGGCCGGTGTGTTCGCCGCCGCCTGCGTGGTGTTGGCCGCCCTCGGCCACGCCATGATGTCCGGTTCCGCCGTCCCCGGTTGGACCATGGCAGCCGGCGCCGTGGCGACCGCGGGAGCCGGCTGGTTCCTGGCCGGCCGTGAACGCGGTCGCGCCCTGATCGTCACGGCCGTGGTCGCCACCCAGGCCGCGCTTCACGAGACCTTCGCGCTGGGCCAGTCGATGTCCACGACCACCTCGGGCCCGGCGCTCGCACCCGCCGACGGGGTCGCCATGGACATGGGGTCGATGGACATGACCCGCATGGACATGGGATCCATGGGCCGCACGGCACACGGCACGGGCGGTCCGCCGCACGCGCACATGCTCGGCATGGGCGGGAGCGCCCTCGGGATGCTGGCCGCCCACCTCCTCGCCGCGCTCCTGTGCGGGCTGTGGCTGGCGTACGGCGAGCGCGCCGTCTTCCGCCTCCTGCGGGCCGCCGCCGCCCGACTGGCAGCCCCGTTGCGGATGCTGCTGGCGCTGCCCGTGCCGGGCGGCCGACCGCCGGTCCGCGCGCGCCGCACCGCCGCGCGCCGGGCCTCCCTCGCCCGCTTCCTTCTCTGTTACGCCGTCACCTCCAGGGGACCGCCCGTGGGTACCGCTGTCGCCTGAGACAGCCGGATCCACCGGGGCTCACCTCTCGACGTCCGCCGCCCTCCCGTGCGGCGGATCTCCCTGACGGCACGCACACCGCGTCCGTGACGTCCGTCGAGCGCGCCACGAGCCCCGGGTATCGCCGTACCCATTGCGTACGGCGCACCCCATGTGCCGGAGCCCCACGCCTCGTCACGGGACGTCGGCCCCGGATGACCTCGAGAAGGACATCACGTGATCACTTCTGTCCTGCCCGCTCCCCGCGCCACGGCACGCGCTGCGGCGGACGCCTCCGCCACCGCCTGGGCACTGGCCGCACGCGACGGAGACCCCCACGCCGCCGAGCACTTCGTGCGCGCGCTGCACGGCGACGTACTGCGCTACGTCGCCCATCTCAGCGGCGACCCCCAGACCGCCCAGGACCTCGCCCAGGACACCTTCGTCCGGGCCTTCGCCAGCCTGCCGCGCTTCGAGGGGCGGGCCTCGGCACGCACCTGGCTGCTGTCCATCGCCCGCCGAGCGGTCGCCGACAGCTTCCGCCGCGCCGCCGCGCGCCCCCGGCAGGCCGACACCCACGACTGGCAGGCGGTCATGGAACGGGCCCAGCCCTGCGGTCTCCCCGGCTTCGACGACGGAGTCGCGCTGCTGGACCTGCTGGAGGCACTGCCCGACGAACGCCGCGAGGCGTTCGTACTGACCCAGATCGTGGGCCTCTCCTACGACGACGCTGCCCGCTTCATCGGCTGCCCCATCGGTACCGTCCGCTCCCGGGTGGGAAGGGCCCGGGCCACCCTCGAACGCCTGCTCGCCGAAGCGGACTGCCCCGCCGTCAGGGCCGCATGACGTGATGGCCGGCGCCTCCGCGCGGGGGCGCCGGCCATCGGTCGAGCCCTGGCTCCGGACGAGGTGCCCGAGGTCGCACGCCCTCCCCAGGTGGTCGCCCGGTCGACAGACCTGGTTCCCGTACGGCACGGGGGAGCGGAAGCATCGGGGGTGGACGGGCGCATGGGCCCGGCGGACCGTGCTCCCGGCGCCCCGTACACCGGCGCGTGGCGCTGGGAGCCCCGGGTATGCCCAGGGCAGCCACAGGCCCCAGGTGATCGACACACCCGCGGCCGCGAGCCCTGCGAAAGGGAGTTGACGATGAGTGACATCACCGGTCTGGAGCCCCTGGCCACGTTCTGCGGGAACTGCGACTGCGGCTGCCCCCAACTGTTCGTCGACCCGGGTGCCCCGGCGGAGCGCCGCGTGCTGCTCACGGACGACTTCGGCCAGCGCGTCCAGATGAGCGTCGACCAGTTCGCCTCCCTGGTGGAGGAGGCGAAGGCCGGGAAGCTGGACGGCATCGCCACGGCCTGACCGATGGCACCCACGGAGCGGGAGACCGAGACGCCGGTGTGGCCCTGGGACGAGCCGCCCGGACGGCGGACCGCGCGGCACAGGAGGGGGACCGGCTTCGGCTGGCCGGTGCCGGCCGCCACCGTGGCGCTGCTGGCCGGCGGCTACGGCTGGCTGGGCGCGGTGATCGCGGGCACCGCCGGGACCGCGATCGGCTGCCTGCTCGGGCTGGTGGTCAACGGACTGCTCCAGCTGCTGGTGGGCCGCGCGATCTCCGGTTCCGCGATGCCCGGCCCTCCGATGTCCGGCCCCGCGCCGACCGGCCAGTCACCGCCCTCGCGTGACTGACCCGGCCGGCCGCAGGGCTGCAGGACGTCACAGGGGCAGGGCCGCTCCAGAGGGCCGAGGCGCGCGGACGACCGGGTCCGGCCCACGGGCTCAGCCCACCCGCCGTCCCGGTCCCGGCCCCTCCCTCAGAACGACCACCGCGTGTGGGTGAACACCCCGTCGTTCCGGCCGAAGCCGTACGCCGTCGACGGGGCCACCGCGAACACCGCCACCTCACCCTTGCGGAACCCGTCGCCGATGCCGTGGAAGGTGCCCTCCGGCGAGGTGATGTGCGCTCCGTACTTACCCTCGTACGCCGTGATCACCTCCTCCAGAACAGCCGGGTCGGCAACCCGCTCGGCCGTGCCCTCGACGACGAGGTCGAGGCCTTCGGTGAGCGAGTTCGCCCCGGTGGTCAGCGCGCAGTGACCGTGGTGAGCCAGGTTCTTCGCCTTCTGCTCGGTAGGGCCGGTGGAGAAGTACAGCACCCCGTCGTGCCAGGCGGCGATCACGGGGGTGACGTGCAGCCGGCCGTCGGGCCGGACCGTCGACAACCAGAAGATCTCGGCGGCCCCCAGCTCCCGCAGGGCCTCGGCCCAGTCGGTGGCGGCGACCTCTTCGGCACCAGGGCGCGGGTTGAGCGCGGAGCTGTACCGGGCGTCGAGTTCGGTGACGGGCTGCTGTGCGGGTTCCTGCGTCGGCATGGGGAACTCCCTTCCTCTCCCTCATATCGACCGATCTCCCGCACCGAACTCATCGCCGCGCCCGTCCCGAGCCCGTGGTGCACCCGATCGGACGCCGCCCGACCGCCCGGCACCACCACTCCGGATGCGCGCCGCCCCCGGCGCCCGCACCCTGGGTGCATGTCCAGCGATCAGCCCGTCGTCGTCTACCCGCCCACCGCGGACGGCGGCCGAAGAGTGCGCCTCCATGAGGGCTTCGTCGGGATGGCCTACACGTTCCTCGACGTCGCCGAGTTCCTCCGCCGCGCCGGCATGGAGGACGTCGAGGCCTCCGACATCAGGACCGCGGACTGGATCGAGTGGCGGGGCGGCGGGCCCGGCGTCTGGGAGCACTGACACCGACCGGTCACGCCAGGTGACCAAGGGGGCCGACGCGCACGTGTGCAGGACGTCACCCCGCCGGACCCCTGCACGTCTTTGTGCAAGCAGAGTTCGCCCGACCGCTGGTCTAACGGTCTACTGGCCGGTATACAGGCGAGGTTGAGTCCGCCGGGCACGAGCCGCCGCGCGGCCCGGTGCGTTCGAACATCCCGTGCGCCGTGGTCGCCGTTGCCACGTTCCGTGGACTGTCAGGGCTTCAGGGGAGGGGCATGATGATGCAACGGACGCGTCCGGGCGAGGCCATATCGAAGCGCCGCACCGCCATGGCGCTTGCTGTACTGAGCAGTTGCGCGCTCACCGTCGGCGCCACCGGAACGGCCTCCGCCACGGCGGGGGAGCACCACGGAACACCTCGCTCCAACTACGTCGCCCTGGGTGACTCCTACACCTCCGGCCCCCTGATCCCCACACAGGTGGACGCGAACTGCGCCCGGTCCGACCACAACTACCCCTCGATCACCGCGAACCAGCGCAAGGTCACGTCGTTCACGGACGTCAGTTGCGGCGGCGCGACGACCGCCGAGATGTGGCAGGCACAGGGGACCAACGGACCCCAACTCGACGCGGTGAAGCGGGACACCGACCTCGTGACCGTGCAGATCGGCGGAAACGACGTCGGCTTCGGCTCGATCATCAGCACCTGCGCCGGCCTCAGCGCGCAGGACCTGTCCGGCAACCCCTGTCAGCGGTACTACGGGGCAGCGGGCTACGACCAGTTGACGCTGAAGATCCTCCAGACCGCGCCCAAGGTCGCCCGCGTGCTGCGGGCCGTGCACGCCAAGGCACCCCACGCGCGCGTGGTCGTCGTCGGCTATCCGGACCTGCTGCCCGACGACGGCACCGGCTGCTACCCCACCGTCCCGTTCGCCGCGAAGGACTTCCCGTACCTGCGCGACACGGAGAAGCACCTCAACGTCATGCTGCGCGCGGTGGCGCTGCTGAACCGGGCCGACTACGTGGACACGTACGGCCCGACCGTGGGCCACGACATGTGCAAGGCACCCGCCGACCGCTGGATCGAGCCGCTGCGCCCGACCTCACCGGCCGCTCCCGCCCACCCCAACGCCAAGGGCGAGGAGGCCATGGCGCAGGCCCTCGTCAAGACCCTCGGCAGGGGCGCCGGACACCGCTGATCCGCCGTGATCGGCAGGCCGTGCGGGTGCGTACGGCGATGACGCGACGTCCGGCGTCCGTCCCGACTCGGGGCGGACGCCGGACCGTGTCCGCGGCGGACTCGCAGGCGAAGCGAGTGGAGCCCCCCTCCGGCGACAGGGCGCGTCGGCGACCAGGCACTATGAACCACATGATCACTGTTCATCTGAAGTACGAGATCGACCCCGACCGCCTCGACGACTTCGAGGAGTACGGTCGCCGCTGGATCACCCTCGTCAACCGGTTCGGCGGCACGCACCACGGCTACTTCCTGCCCAGCGAGGGCGACAGCGACATCGCCTACGCCCTGTTCTCCTTCCCGGACCTCGCCCGCTACGAGCGCTACCGGACGGACAGCGCGACCGACCCGGAATGCCAGGAAGCCTTCGAACTGGCCCGCCGGACACGTTGCATCAAGCGCTACGAACGCCGATTCCTGCGCCCCCTGGACCCGGAGCCCACTGCGGAGTAGCACGGCCTAGGCGGTCGGCGGATTCCGGTGCAGTCGGCGCAGGACGAGGGCCAGTTGGAGGCGGAGCCGGCCGTGGGGCCCGTGCACCGGCCAGCCCAGCCAGTGCTCGGCCTGGGCGAGACGGTCCTGGAGCGTCGAATGGTGCACGTTCAGGTCCGCGGCCGCGGCCCGCAGACTCGTACTGAAGGCGATCGCGTTGAGGGTGCTCGCCACCCAGGGTGCGGCGGCGACGGCACGGTCCAGCGCCGCCACGTCCGGTACGGCGGCCGGGTCGGCGGACTCGGCGAGCAGCGCGAGTCCGCCGAGTTCGGCCGCGTACACCGTGCGCGGACCCGGGTCCTGATCGGTGCCCTCCGCCGTGAAGCGCAGGGCGGTGCGGGCCGCGGCGTACGACGCGGGAAGGTCGCGCACCGGCACCGCCGGGCCGACTCCGGCTCGTCGACGCCCGGTGCTCGGGGAGCCGTCACCGGCGGCGGGGACCGCTTCCACGCGTGGACCGCCCTCCGCCGTCACCACCACCCGGGCCGCGGCCACGTCGCGCAGGCCGAGCCGGACGGCGGCCCGGTGCCGGGCGTGTTCCGTCGCGGAGGCGTCGAGGAGTACCTCGACCGAGGCGGGGTCGCCGACACCCGCGTCCGCCGGCGCCCGTCCGCGGGTGCGGTCCAGAACGACCCGGGCCGCCGCCGCGGCGCGCTCCAGGACCATCGCGTGCACCCCGGCGGTCGGACCGGTGCGTTCCAGCCACACGGCCGCGGACCCGCCCGGCGTCAAAGAGGCCGACGCCCACTCCGGATCGAGCGGCCCACCCTCGTCACGGCGCAGCCCGTCCGGTTCGACCCGGACCCGGACACCGCGCTCCTCGTCCACCAGCCGGGCGGGGCAGTCGGCCAGCACCGCCGCGCCCCGCACCAGCGACTCCAGTCCGGCCCGGCCCTCGATCAGCCGGTCGAAGTAGGAGATCACCCGCAGCGCGGCGCCCGCGTCGGGGTCGAGCGCAGCGAGTCTGCCCGCCAGTTCCTTCACCGCATTGCCACCTCGTACGGGCGTCACCGGACGCGCTGACCGGCTCGCCGACCGCACCGGTGCGCGGCCGGCGCACCGGCGATTTCCGGCCGGTAGCTCATCCCCGTTCCGTCCCCGGGGCACCGCTGCCCAGCCGTTCGATGACAACTTACGCCGGGTGCCGTCAGTTCCCGAGCAGTCTGCGCAGCCATCGCAGACGGGCCGCCTTGGTGTCCTGCGACAGAGCGGCCTGGGGTGCCATCTGGTCGTATCCGTGGAAGCCGCCCGGCCAGACGTGCAGTTCGGCGCGCCCGCCCGCCTGCCAGATCCTGCTCGCGTACGCGACGCTCTCGTCGCGGAACGTCTCGGCCGAACCGACGTCGATGAACGCCGGGGGCAGGGCGGTGAGGTCCTCGGCGCGTGCGGGGGCGGCGTAGGCCGAGGCGTCCGGTCCGCCACGGGCGTCGCCGAGCAGGGCGGTCCACCCGGTGTCGTTCGCCGTGCGGTCCCACACGCCCACCCCGGACATCTGGTGGCTGGACGGGCTGTCGTTGCGGTCGTCGAGCATGGGGCAGAGCAGGATCTGGCCCAGCAGCGCCGGACCGCCGCGGTCCCGGGCGAGCAGGGCGACGGCGGCGGCGAGGCCGCCACCGGCACTGGCACCGGCGACGATGACGCGGCGTGCGTCGAGGCCCAGCTCGGCGGCGTGCTCGTCCGTCCACACCAGGCCCGCGTAGCAGTCCTCGACGGGCGCCGGGTGAGGGTGCTCGGGTGCGAGCCGGTATTCGACGGACACCACCGCCATGCCCAGCTCCCGCGCCCAGTCCAGGATCTCCGCGATCCCGGTGCGGTTGTCGCCGAGGACCATCCCGCCGCCGTGCGTGTGGTAGACGACGGGCACGGCGTGATCGGTCCCGGTGGGCCGGCAGATGAGCAGCGATATGTCCGGGGATCCCTGCGGTCCGGGAACCGCGCGCTCCTCGACGACGAAGGCGCCGTCCAGGGTCAGGTCGAGATCCGCTCCCTCCAGCGTCGCCATTCCCTCGCGCAGCGCCGGAATCATCTCGGGGTGCAGGGCGGGCGGCAGGTGCTCGCCGATGACCTCGAGGGCGGCGGCGAGTTCCGGGTCGAACGGCGGGGGCGGGCCCACCCGGAAGGGCTGGTTCTCGGCGGAGGGTACGGCGGTCATCGGTTCTCCCTGCATGACGGTCACACCGCTGTGACCACTGCCGTCATGGTGCACCGGGCCCGCCGGGCGGCGGGAGCGCCATCCGGCGGGGAACTCCCGCCGAACGGCGGGCTGTCCCCGCGGTGCCGTCGGAGGTCCCTTCACCGGTGCCGTTCGGCGGGCGGGGACGACACCGGTCGCTCCGGTGCCGGTCGGACCGCGCGCAGGCCTCCACAGGAGGGATCGCGATTGCTGATTTCGTTGCAACTTCCCTTGTACGCAACGGAATTCGTGCTTCATAAATACCGAGACGGCTGGATAGCATTCCGGCCACGCACTTCTGATCCGAAATCCGTAGATCCACGTGAGGGGTCTCGCATGCCCAGATTCAGTGATCACGAGCTTGGTATGAGCCGGAAGATCACGCGCCGTGACTTCCTCGACGGGGTGGCTGTCACCGCCGCCGGCGCGGCCGCGGCGATGGCCCTTCCGGGTGCGGCGCAGGCGTCGCCCGGCGCACCGCACGGACACGCCGACGGGCACGGGCACGGCAGGCCGAACGCGCCGTACCCGCCCACCGCGACCGGCCTGCGGGGCCAGCAACCGGGCGCGTACGACGTGGCGCACGCCGTCCGCGACGGGGCGTTCGCCCCGGGTCACATATCCGACACCCGGGAGACCTACGACCTGGTCGTGGTCGGCGGCGGCCTCAGCGGTCTGGCCGCTGCCCACCTCTACCGCAGACACGCGGGTCCCAGAGCCCGCGTCCTCATCCTCGACGCCCTGGACGACTTCGGCGGCCACGCCCGGCGCAACGAGTTCCACGTCGGCCGTACGCTGCTCCTGTCCAACGGCGGCACCGTCAACATCGACACCCCGAGCACGTGGTCACGCGAGGCCCGCGACCTGCTCACCAAGGACCTCGGTGTCGACCTGAAGGCACTGGAAGCCACCGTCAAGAGCGACGCCTACACGCCCTACGCGCTCCGCAGCGGCACCCTGTTCAACTCCGAGCGCTGGGGCAAGGACCAACTGGTCATCCGCGAGTCCGGCGAGTCCTGGGCGTCGTACGCGACCAAGCTCCCCATGAGTGGGACGAGCAGGGCCGCGCTGGTCCGTCTCTACACCACGACCGAGGACTTCTACCCCGGGCTGACGGACGCCCAGAAGAAGGAGATCCTCGCGCGCACCCCGTACGAGACCTACCTGCGCGAGAAGCTCGGCCTCGACGACGACGCACTGGAGGTCGTCAAGCGCGGTACCAACGGGCTGTGGGGCGTGAACGTCGACCGGGTCGCCGCCGCCGACGCGTGGGCGACCGGCCAGCCGGGCTTCGGCGGCCTGGGCCTGGAGCACACTCCGTGGCCGGGCGCGGGCAGGACGCCGCTGATGCACCTCGCCGAGACCGAGGAGGACGGCAACTTCTACTTCCCCGAGGGCAACGCGTCGCTCGCCCGCCTGCTGGTCAGCAGGCTCGTCCCCGACGCCTTCGACGAACGCCGCCCCAACTGGCGGGAGATCGTCACCGCGAGGGCGGACTACTCCCGACTCGACGACCGGGACAACGCGGTCCGTATCCGTCTGGGGAGCACGGCCTTCCAGGTCCGCAACGAGGGCCGGCACGGCGCGGTGGTCGACTACGCGAAGGGCGGCCGCAGCTATCGGGTCCGCGCCAAGGGCGTGGTGATGGCCTGCTGGAACTCCGTCTCCTCGTACGTCATGCCCGAGTTGCCCGCCGAGCAGGTCACGGCGATGCGCTACGGCACCAAGGTGCCCCTGGTGTACGCCCGGGTGGCGCTGCGCGACTGGCGGGCCTTCGCGCAGGCCCGCGTGTCCCGCGTCAGCACGCCGTCGATGTTCTTCTCCAGCTTCGGTCTTCCGACCGTCACCGACATCGGTGACTTCACCATGCCGCACCGCCCCGAACTGCCCACGGTGGTGTCGCTGTCCGCCACCCCGAACTCGCCCGGACTCGTCTGCCGCGATCAGCACAAGGCGGGCCGGCGGACCCTGATCAGGATGCCGTTCGAGGACTTCGAGCGCGAGATCCGCGACTCGATGACCCGCTCCCTGGGCGAATACGGCTTCGACCCGGCCCGCGACATCACGGCCGTCACGGTCAACCGCTGGGCCCACGGCTACGCCTACGAGTACAACTCGCTCGACGACGCCGCCCTGTTCCAGCCCGAGTCGCAGCGACCGTACGCCAAGGCCCGCCGCCCCGTCGGCCGGATCGCGATCGCGAACTCCGACGCCGAGGCGTTCGGCTACACCCATGCCGCCTTCGACGCGGCGGTCCGCGCGGTGGCCCACCTCCTGTGACCCGCTTGTGAGAGGGGTCCCGTGCGCGGAGAAGTGCACGGGACCTGTTCACTCCGTCTCCCTCTTGCGCGAAGACCGACGTGCCCCGCGACTGTTTACGCGTCGCTCCCGGGGTAGGCGCGGTCTTCGCGGCGGGTTGCCGTGCGGTGGAGAAGTGTCTGCCGCAGTATTCGCAGGAGTGAAAAGCACGGAAGAGGGTGGCGGTGTGGGCGAGTCAGCGTCCGGAGAGACGTCCGGTCGTCCCAGCCCGGTTCAGATGTCGAAAGCGGTGGGCCGGCTGCCACGGCAGGTGCGGGAGGACCTCACCCACCGGTTGCGGCGCAACAAACGGGCCTTCCGGAAGGACGACGTACAGGTCGTCGAGGGGCCGCTGCTGCGACGGGCGGTCGGGGCCTCCGCGCTGGGCAACTGCATGGAGTGGTTCGACTTCGGCGTCTACAGCTATCTGGCCGCCACGATCGGCAAGGTCTTCTTCCCCGGCGCGTCCCCGGGCGCGCAGGTCGTCTCGTCGTTCGCCACCTTCGCGGCGGCGTTCGTCGTCCGCCCTCTGGGCGGTCTCGTGTTCGGCCCGCTGGGTGACCGCCTCGGCCGGCAGAAGGTGCTCGCCACCACCATGATCATGATGGCGCTGGGCACCTTCGCCATCGGCCTCATCCCGAGCTACGCGACGATCGGCATCGCCGCACCCATCCTCCTGCTCCTCGCCCGGATGGTGCAGGGCTTCTCGACCGGCGGCGAGTACGGCGGGGCCACCACGTTCGTCGCCGAGTACTCGCCGGACCGGCGGCGCGGGTTCCTCTCCAGCTGGCTCGACTTCGGCACCTTCGTCGGCTACGCGTTCGGCTCCGCCCTCGTCACCGTCCTGAACCTCGCGCTCACCGACGACCAGATGATCGCGTGGGGCTGGCGGCTGCCGTTCCTGATCGCCGGCCCGCTCGGAGTGATCGGCCTGTACATGCGACTCAAGCTGGAGGAGTCGCCGGCGTTCCAGCAGCAGCTCGACGAACACGACAAGAGCCTCGCGCAGGAGTCGGCGGGCACCGAGTTCAGGTCCATCATCAAGGACCACTGGCGTCCGTTGCTGATCTGCATGGGCCTGGTGCTGCTGTACAACGTCACCAACTACATGGTGACCGGCTTCCTGCCGACGTATCAGACGGAGACGCTGAACCGTTCCAGCAGTCGCGCCGATCTCCTGGTGCTGATCGGCATGGTCTGGATCGTCGTCCTCATCACCTTCATCGGACGCCTCAGCGACCGGGTCGGCAGACGTCCGATCTACGGGTTCTCCGCCGTCGCCATGATCCTGCTCGCCATTCCCGCCTTCGAGCTGATCAAGATGGACGGCTTCTGGCCGCCCCTCTGCGGGGTGCTGATCCTGGCCACGCTGCTGGCGTTCTTCGCCGCGCCCAGTGCCGCCACCCTGCCGGCGCTGTTCCCGACGGCCATCCGGTACGCGGCGATGGGCATCGGCTTCAACTTCGCCGTCGCGGCCTTCGGCGGTACCACCCCGCTGGTCACCGAGGCACTCGTCAACGTCACCGGCAACGACCTCGTGCCGGCCTACTACCTGATGCTCGCCGGCGTGATCGGCCTGGTGACCGTGAAGTTCATGCCGGAGAGCGCACAGGTGCCGCTCAACGGATCCCAGCCCATGGTCGGTTCCCGCGAGGAGCGGCAGGAACTGATCACCACGTCGAAGGAGCTGTACCAGGTCTCGGCGGCTCACGCCGGGGGCGACGACAGTCCGGCGGCCCCTCTGGCGTGACCCTCGCGGCGGACGCGCGGGTCGGCCGAGCGGGCGACGGGAGCGGGATGCCAGGCGTCCTGGGGGAAGGCATGGATCATGCGGCCCACCGTTCGGCCGCCGTTGCCGCACAGGCTCCCGGCAGCTCCCGGGTGACCGCTCGGCGTACCGGCCCTGCCGGCGTACGTCCGGGTGGCGGCAAGCGTTTCCGCAGACGGGCCCGGCGACGCGTCGGCCGTCGAGAACAGATGGGTGCACCGTGAAGCGCACGACAGCGGAACCAGGGACACACGAGGCCTCCCCGACCGACGGCCGCACCCGGCGCTGGGGCCGCCGGCTGGCCGCCGCCGCAGGGGTTCTCGCCCTGTGCGCCCTGCCGATCGGACCGGCCGGCGCGACGTCGGGGGGCACGGCACCGGAGGACGGCCGGCCGGCCGGCAGACCGGCGCTGTACGTGTCCGACTACGGCAACGACCGTGTGGTCCGGCTCCCGGCCGACGGGGGAGGCCAGACCACCGTCCCCCTCGACGGAGTGGTCCGTCCCACCGGCCTGGCCTTCGACGCACACCGCACCCTCTACGTCTCCGACACGGGCAACAACAGGGTGCTCAAGCTCACCGCGAACGGCGGGGAGCAGTCCACCGTCCCGACCACCGACCTGTCCCGCCCCCTGGGCCTCGCCGTCGACGCGCCCGGCAACCTCTACATCGCCGACAGCTTCAACGACCGCGTCGTGAAGGTGCCCGCCGACGGGAGCGGCCAGAAGACCGTCCCCACCACGGGCCTCCTGCACCCCTGGGGGCTCGCACTGGCGAAGGGCGGTGACCTCTACGTCTCCGACTTCGTCAACGACCGGGTGGTGAAGGTGGCCGCGAACGGCGGCGGCCAGACCACGGTTCCCACGGACGGTCTGTCCCAGCCCACCGGACTGGCCCTGAACACCGCCGGAGACCTCTTCATCGCGGACAGCGGCAACAACCGTGTCGTGAAGGTGTCCGCGCGCGGCGGCGCGCAGACCACGGTGCGGACCGACGGCCTGAGCGACCCGCTCGGCCTCGCCCTCGACGGCCGCGGCGGCCTCTACGTGGCCGACGGCTTCAACAACCGCGTGGTCCGCGTCCGGGAGACGGGCGGCGGGCAGGTCGCGCTTCCCGCGACGGGCCTCAACACACCGACCGGACTCGCGTTCCCGCCGACGGGCAGGCATCCGGGCCGGCCGTGAGCAGCGCCACGGAGGCCGACCACGGTCGACGCGGGGGATCGGAGCTTCGGCGCGGCGCTCGATCCGGGTAGTCGGTCGGCGGTCCGGCGGAAATTCCGTACCGCCCGCGCCGGGAAGGGCGCAGACTCGTCCCGTGACCGACATGGGGGCGTTCCGGGAAGCCGTCACCGCGTGGGCGGCCGGGGGCCCCGGTGACGCGGCGCGCGAGTTGGCGGAGCGGCTGTCCGTCAGGACCGTCGTCCTGCTCGAAGGACTGAGCGATGTCGCGGCCGTCGACGCGCTGGCCGCGATCCGCGGGCGGAATCTGGCGGCCGAGGGAGTCTGCGTCCTGTCCATGGGCGGCGCGATGAGCGTCGGTCGTTTCGCCCGGCTTCTCGGGCCGCCCGGCCTGGGCCTGCGCCTCATAGGACTGTGCGACGAGGCGGAGCGCGGCTACTACGCCCGCGCCTTCGAGGCGGCGGGCGCGCAGCAGTCGGGGATCTTCGTCTGCGCGGCGGATCTGGAGGACGAGCTGATCCGCGCGCTCGGTGTGACGCGGGTGGAGGAGCTCGTCCGGGCGGAAGGTGACCAGCGCCCCCTGGTCACCTTCCTGCGCCAGCCCGCACAGCGCGACCGCGCCGCCCACCAGCGGTTGCGCCGCTTCTTCGGCACGAAGTCGGGACGCAAGATCCAGTACGGCCGCGTCCTCGTCGAGGCCCTCGATCCCGACCGCGTACCCGCCCCTCTCGACGACCTGCTCACCAGCCTCTGACCGCTCCGGAGCCCTGGCTCGGCGCGATGCGGTCAGCCGGCCGTTTCGTCCAGGGCCTGCTGGACCGAGGCGTAGCAGGAGATGACGGTGTCGACGCCGACGAGCTGCAGGACGCGCAGCACGGTCTGCTGCGGGGCGGCCAGGCGCAGCCAGCCCTGCGCCTCCTCGGACGCGCGGTGGGCGACGATGAGGATGTTGATCCCGCTGGAGTCCATGAAGGTGACGTCGGAGAGGTCGGCGACGGTCCGGGGCGTCTCCCCGTCCGGGGACGGGAGCAGGGCTTCGCCGAGGAGACCGCGGCTGTTGTGGTCGATCTCGCCGTGCAGGGCGACGATCCGGACGCCGTCCGCCGTGGAGAAGTCCACGGACAGCCGACTGTCCTGTGATGTTTTGTCGGTCTCTGTCACCGTTTCCTCGACTGCGCTCGCTTTGGGCCGGGACGTACGTTGATGGCCACCCCGATGGTACGGAGCTGAGCATCCTCCTGGTTCATGCCCGGGGCCAAGGGTGTGTAATGCAAGTGGGCGGGTACACGCACCAGGCGCTGTACACGGGGTCGAAAGTTGAATGCATTGGGGCCAGTTCCCGGAAATGAAGACGATGAGGTGCCAGGTGCACCGGTGTTGCGGCAGACCGTCGCGTTGGACGGTGAGGGAGGCAGTATCGCCCAAGCCCGCCATCTGACGGCGGCTTTTCTTGCCCGAGCGCAGACGGATCTCGGCCTGCCGGTCTCCGCCCGCGCTCTCGGCATGGCGCAACTGGTGGTGAGCGAGCTGGTCACCAACGCCCGCAAGTACGCCCCCGGTCCTGTCCTCATGGAGCTGCGCATCGCCGAGGCGATGGTGGACGTCGTGGTGTGGGACAGCGACCCGGTGCTGCCGGTGGCGCGGGCCGCCGACCCGGACCGTGTCGGGCAGCACGGCCTGGAGATCGTGAAGGCCGTGGCCGACAGCTTCGAGGTGCAGCGCGAGGCGGTGGGCAAGCGGATCACGGCTCGCATCGCGCTGCGGGACGTGCCCGGTGGCGACCTGGTGGACCGCCCCCTCACGTAGCGGGTGGGCGTGCGGCAGGCTGCGTACCGCGGACCCTGGCCGGGCTCTCGGCGACGGCCGGGGTGAACGCCTGGCGAGTCCGTACGATGGACCAGGTGGTCCATTCGTCGGAGGTAGGCGGCATGCGCGGAGAGCTGACGGCCAAGGGGAAGGCGACGCGGAGCCGGATCGTCGAGGGCGCCGCGGAGGTCCTGCGGGAGAAGGGGGTCTCCTCGGCCACCCTGGACGACGTGATGGCGCGGACCCGCACCAGCAAGAGCCAGCTCTTCCACTACTTCCCGACGGGCAAGGACGAACTCCTCGTCGCGGTCGCCCGGTTCGAGGCGGAGCAGGTCCTGGAGGACCAGGAGCCCTATCTCAGCTGCCTCGACTCGTGGGACGCCTGGAGCCGGTGGCGGGACGTGGTGGTCAAGCGCTACGAGGACCAGGGGGACCAGTGTCCGCTCGGGTCGCTGTTCCTTCAGATCGGGCGGTCGACCCCGGGGACGCGCGCGATCGTGATCGAGCTGATGCGGCGCTGGCAGGAGAGCCTCGCGGCGGGCGTCAGGGCACTCCAGGCGGCCGGCAGCCTGCCCGCCGACCTCGACGTCGACCGGCGGGCCGCGTCGCTGCTGGCCGCGATCCAGGGAGGCGTGTCCATCCTGTTGTCCACGGGAGGGTCCGCCCACCTGCGCGCCGCTCTCGACCAGGGGATCGACGACCTGAGGCACGCAGGCCGCGCCCCGGAGTGACCTGCGTGCCGTCCGCCGCCGGGACCACTCCGCGGAGCGGCCGTGTGGAGATGTGCTCGCCGGATGTCAGGCGGCGATGACGGCGGCCGTCGTGCGGCCGCCGTCGACGTCGAGCACGATGCCGTGCACGAAGGCGGACTCGTCGGACGCCAGGTACACGGCGGCGTTGGCGATGTCTTCGGGGCTTCCCATCCGGTTCGCGGGAGTCCCCTTCATCATGACCTCGGCGGGGTGCTCCTCTCCCGGGGTCGGCGTCAGCACCACGCCCGGCGAGATGGCGTTCACGCGGACACCCTGCGGCCCGTACTCCGCCGCCCAGGCCCGGGTCAGCGTCTCCACGGCTCCCTTGGTGGAGCTGTAGAGGGCGCCGATCGGAATGCCGAGGCGGGCGATCCAGGAACCCAGGTTGATGACCGATCCGCCGCCGGCCTCCACCATGGCGGGAGCGACGGCCGCCGTCAGGAAGAACGGCGCTTTCACGTTCACCGCGTAGACCTGGTCGAAGGTCTTCTCGTCGGTCGTCGTCGTGGAGTCGGCGGGGTAGATGCCGGCGTTGTTGACCAGGACGTCGATCCGGCCGCCCAGGACCCGGGTCGCCTCCTCGGCCAAGGCGCGCGAGGCCGCGGCGCTGCCGTCCAGGTCGGCCCGCACGAAGTCCGCCCGCCCACCGCGTGCGCGGATCCCGTCGACGACCTCCTTGCCCCGTTCGGCGCTCCGTCCGGAAACGGCTACGTGCGCCCCCTGGGCGCCGAAGGCCTCCGCGATCGCCCGCCCGATGTTGCTGGTCGCTCCGGTCACCAGGGCGGTCCTGCCCTCAAGCCGCATCGACATGATCCACTCCGTTGCGTTCGTTCTGCACCGTGAACCCGGACGGCCGAACGGCTCAGCGCCTTCGGCCGAACGGGGCCCTGACATACAGGGCACTTGCGTCAACGTACGACTCGAAAATTGGACCAGCAAGTCCAGACGCAAGAGGCGGGCGCAGGCCGAAATCCGGGGCCCTGTCGGCGGCGGGAGCGCCCGATGACGTCTCCCGGGGGAGAGGAGATATCCGTCCGCGACGACGAGCGCGGCGCCCGCTCCGGATGCGGCGCGCCCGGACCCTCCCTAGCGTGGCTCGCGTACCACCCCCAACCAAGGAGTGATCATGGGCAAGAGTTCCGTGGACAAGGCCAAGGGCAAGGCCAAGGAAATGGTCGGCAAGGCCACCGGCAACGACCGCATGCAGGCCGAGGGCAAGACCGACCAGGCCAAGGGCAACGTCCGCGACGTCGCCGAGAAGGCCCAGGACAAGGCCGCCGGAGCCCGCGACTCACTCCGCGACGAGCGATAGTCGGCACCACCTGCGTACGGAAGGGCGCCCCTCGACCAGGATCGAGGGGCGCCCTTTTGTCGGCCGAGGAGAAACTCCTGCCCGGTGATGTCGAGAACTCGTGGTCCGCTCCGTCCCAGCCGTGACCGCGACCACAATGGGTCGCACCAGTACGGAGGAGAGCACGATGGCCAAGTACCTGTTGCTCAAGCACTACCGCGGCGCCCCGGCCCCGGCCAACGACGTGCCGATGTCCGAATGGACGCCGGACGAGATCTCGGCCCACGTGCGGTACATGAACGACTTCGCCGCGCGGCTGGAGACGACCGGGGAGTTCGTCGACGCGCAGGCGCTCGCCCCCGAGGGGACGTTCGTGCGCTACGACGGCGAAGGCCGCCCGCCGGTCACCGACGGCCCGTTCGCCGAGACCAAGGACGTCATCGCCGGCTGGATGATCATCGACGTCGACTCCTACGACCGCGCCGTCGAGCTGGCAGGCGAACTGTCGGCCGCACCGGGAGCCGGCGGAAGGCCGATCCACGAGTGGCTGGAGCTGCGCCCCTTCCTGGGCGTGCATCCCACCGTCACGGAGTGACCTCGGAGATGGACGAGTTCCAACTCCGGAGCCTCAGCCCGAGGGTGCTCGGGATCCTCGTCCGCCGCGGAGCCGACTTCGCGGCGGCCGAGGACGCCGTGCAGGACGCGCTGATCGAGGCGGTCCGCGTCTGGCCCGCCGATCCGCCGCGGGACCCGAAGGGGTGGCTGGTCACCGTCGCCTGGCGCAAGTTCCTCGACGTGACGCGAGCGGACACCGCCCGCCGTCGCCGCGAGGAGACCCTCGACGAGGAACCGGCGCCCGACACCGTGCCCGCCGTGGACGACACGCTCCAGCTCTACTTCCTGTGCGCGCACCCCTCGCTGACGCCGTCGTCTGCGGTCGCACTGACGCTGCGGGCCGTCGGCGGCCTGACCACCCGCCAGATCGCCCAGGCCTACCTCGTGCCCGAGGCCACCATGGCGCAGCGCATCAGCCGGGCCAAGCGCACCGTCTCGGGCGTCCGGTTCGACCGGCCCGGCGACGTCGCCACCGTGCTACGGGTCCTCTATCTGGTCTTCAACGAGGGCTACTCGGGAGACGTGGACCTCGTCGCCGAGGCCGTCCGCCTCACCCGGCAGCTCGCGGCCGCGGTCGACCATCCCGAGGTGGCGGGCCTGCTCGCCCTCATGCTGCTCCACCACGCCCGGCGCGCCGCCCGCACGGCGCCCGACGGCAGCCTCATGGCCCTCGCCGAACAGGACCGCACCCGTTGGGACACCACGATGATCGCCGAGGGGATCGGGATCCTCCAGTTCGCCCTCGCCCGTGACCGGCTGGGCGAGTACCAGGCCCAGGCCGCCATCGCGGCCCTCCACGCGGACGCGCAGACAGCGGACGAGACGGACTGGGTGCAGATCGTCGAGTGGTACGACGAACTCGCCCGGCTGACCGACAGCCCCGTCGTCCGCCTCAACCGCGCGGTCGCCGTCGGCGAGGCCGACGGTCCGCGCGCCGGTCTGGCGGCGCTCGCGCGACTGGACGACACGCTCCCGCGTCACACCGCCGTGGCCGCCTACCTCCACGAGCGCGACGGCGCCCCGGAGACAGCGGCACGGCTGTACACCGAGGCGGCCCGCCAGGCATCGAACCTCGCCGAACGGGACCATCTGACACGCCAGGCGGCCCGCCTCAACGCGGTGGGGGGCCGCGGTCGCTCAGCTGATCCCGCGGGCGACGAGGAAGGGAACGGTCACGATCGACGCGACGGTCACCAGTAGTGCCGACGCCCGCCGACCTCACGGCCCACCGCTCCCAGGATCCAGAGCAGGGCACCGACGGCCACCAGGATCACGCCGATGGTCCACAGGATCCCGATTCCGGCCACGAGACCGACGACGAGCAGAATGACTCCAAGGATGATCATGGCGTCCTCCGATGACGGGGCGTCGTCCGGGGGCGCCCCAATCTGAGGCCCGAGTGCCCGCACCGTGGCGAGGCAAACACGCCGGGTTCGCATCGGATCCCGGCGTGCCGACGCGGTGCCCGGCAGCACCCTCAGCCGGTGGGACGCCAGGCGGCTTCGGCGGCCTCGACGGTGGGGTGGGAGGGGAACACCTCGTCCAGGCCCACCATGCGGAAGATGCGGCCGACGGGGTCGGGGACGGCGGCCAGCGCGATGCCCGCGTCGGTGGCCAGGGCGTGGTTGCGGGCCGCGATGAGCACCGTGATGCCGGTGGAGTCGCAGAAGGTGACGCCGCCGAGGTCGAGGACGAGCTGTCCGCCCGGGGGCAGGTCGAGGCCGATCAGCTGGGCGCGGACCTGGTCGGCGGTGTGAAAGTCCAGTTCGCCGGCGAGTTCGATGACCGCGCCCTCGCGGGTGGTGCGGGTGTGCAGGGTCAGATGCTGGGTCACTGCTGCTCATCACTGGGGGTTCGGGGCACGTGGATGGCCAGGACCGCGGCGTCGTCGTCCAAGCCGGTGCCGAAGGTGTCGAGCAGGGCGCGGACCGCTCGGATGCTGTCCGACGCGGTGGTGGGGGCGAGTTCGCGGGCGAAGCCGAGCAGGGCGTCGTCGCCGTAGCGACCGCCGACGGCGTCGGTGTGGGCCTCGGTGAGGCCGTCGGTGTGCAGCAGGAGGGTGTCGCCGGGAGCCAGGTGCACGGCCGTGGTGGCGATGTGGGCGTCGGGCAGCGCGCCGATGAGCTGGCCGCCGGGGGTGGGCAGGATGTCGGCCGTGCCGTCGGCGCGCATGAGCAGCGCCGGAGGATGTCCGCCGCCGGCCAGGGTGATGCGGAATCCGCCGCGTTCGTGGTCGGGGGTGAGCAGGCCGAAGACGACGGTGCAGAAGCGCGGGTCGGTGCCGTTGTACTCGTGGTTGAGGACGGTGTTGAGGTTGTCCAGGACGGCGGCGGGTTCGGGGTCGTACACCGCGGCGGCCCGCAGTGTGTAGCGCGCCAGGGAGGTGACGGCCGCCGCGGCGGCGCCCTTGCCGCACACGTCGCCCATGAAGAGGCCCCAGGTCCCCGCGGCCAGCGGGAACAGGTCGTAGAAGTCGCCGCCGACCTGGTCGACGGAGGCGATGTGGTAGTACGCGGAGACCTCAAGACCGGGCACGTTCGCGAGCGCGGGCGGGAGCAGGGTCTGCTGCAGCGTGGTGGCCAGCTTCTGCAGGCGCTCACGTTCCTGCTCGGCCTCCTTGCGGGCGCGCAGAAGTTCGGTCTCGTAGGCGCGGCGGTCGCGGGCGTCGAAGAGCGTCGTACGGATCAGGAGCGGCTGTCCGTCGCCGCCCGTCTTCACGGTGGAGGTGACCAGGACCGGCAGCCGGGAGCCGTCGGCCGCCTTGAGTTCGAGGGCGATGCCGCTCACCTCACCCTGCAGGCGCAGCAGGGGCGCGAAGTGGGTCTCGTGGTAGAGCCGGCCCCCGACGGTGAGCAGGTCGGAGAAGTGCTTGCGTCCCAGCAGGTCGTCGCGCCGGTAGCCGAGCCAGTTCAGGAGCGTCGTGTTGACCTTCGCGATCCTGCCGTCCAGCAGGGTGGAGAGGTAGCCGCAGGGCGCGTGCTCGTACAGGTCCTCGGCACTGTCCTCCAGGAGGGCCGAGAACTGGGCCTGTTCGTCCACCGGTCCGCCGTCCGTGCCGCACTCGTCATGATCACTTGCCTGGCCCATCGTCCGGCAGCCCCTTCACGAACGTGGTGATCGCCGAGGCGGTCTCCTCGGGGGCGGCGAGCTGCGGGCAGTGCCCGGTGGCGTTCAGTGTGACGAGGCGGCTGCCGGGGATCCGCGCGTGGACGAAGGCGCCCACCTCCGGCGGGGCGATCGCGTCGCTCGAGCACTGGGCCACCAGCGTCGGCACGGCCACCGACGCGAGGTCGGCGCGGTTGTCGGACAGGAACGTCACCCGGGCGAAGACCCGGGCGATGGCCGGGTCCGTGCGGCAGAAGCTGTTGGTCAGCTCCTCACCCAGTTCGGGCCGCTCGGGATTGCCCATGATGACCGGCGCCATCGCGCCCGACCAGCCCAGGTAGTTCGCTTCCAGCGACTCGAGCAGCTCCTCGATGTCCTCGGAACTGAACCCGCCCCGGTATCCGGTCTTCGGGTCGTCGACGAAACAGGGCGAGGGCGCGAGGAGCACCAGTCCCGCGAACGCCTTGGGTTCCCGGGCGGCGGCGAGCACGCCCATCATCGCGCTCACCGAGTGCCCGACGAACGTCACCGGACCGAGCGCCAGCTCGCGGCAGAGTTCCAGTACGTCGTCGGCGTATCCGTCCAGCGTCGCGTACCGCTCCGGGCTCCACGCCGACAGGTCGGAGTTCCCCGCGCCCACGTGGTCGAAGCGGACCACGGTGAAATCGCGCTCCAGGGCCGGCGTCACCAGCCGCCAGAGGTTCTGGTCGCACCCGAAACCGTGCGCGAGCATCACCACCGGGGCACCGGCTCGTCCGGTCACCGACACATGGTTCCTACGCCGTACGTTCATGCGCACATCCTCGCTGTCTCGTCCTGACCGTCCCGCCGGCGCCGGCGGCACCGGGGCGTGAGCTCGGTCAGAGGGCGCTCGGCGCGGGAGCCGCACCCAGCGGGATGTCGGCGGTGATGCGTTTGCCGACGGCCGTCTGTTCGATGGTGAGGGCCTGCGCGAGGGCTGTGACGATCTCGAGGCCGTGCCGGCCGATGCGCGCGGGGTCCGCCGCCTCGGCGGAGGGCAGCACGGGATTGCTGTCCCAGAGTTCGACCCGCAGCACCGCGCCCACCACCCGCAGACGCAGTCGTGCCGGTCCCGGCGCGTGCTTGCGGGCGTTGGTGACCAGTTCGCTGACGATCAGCTGGACGACCTCCACCACGGCCGTGACGACCGGGACGCCCTGAGGGTCCTTCACTTTCGACAGGAAGGCCGCGGCGAAATGGCGGGCCTGGGCGATACGGGAACCGTCGCCGTCCAGTTCGAGTGAGGTTTCCAGAGGAGGGCCCGCACACGCCCTTCCACCGCCGGCCGTGCCGGATGATTCGTCCATCTGTGCCCGCTTCCGTCTCCCGGCGACTACCCCCGCAGGCGCCGCGTACGCTCGCTCCGGCACGTTACCTGGCCCACCACCGCGCCGACGCCCCAAGGGTGCGACGCGCATCGTCGGCCACGGGCGTTCGCGTCCCGCCGGCCTCCCGTGCAAGGAACGGCGAAGGCGCCCACCCCGTGAGGGTGGACGCCTCTCCTTCCGTACGCGCCGGACGCGCGTCGTGATCAGGTGGTGCTGAGCATGCCCTCACGGAGCTTGGCCAGGGTGCGGTTGAGGAGGCGGGACACGTGCATCTGGGAGACGCCGAGGTGCTCGCCGATCTGGGCCTGGGTGAGTTCGTCGACGAACCGCATGTGGATGATGCGGCGCTCGCGGTCGTCCAGCCCGGCGATCATGGGGGCCAGCGCGTTGAAGTCCTCGACCAGTTCCAGGGCGTTGTCGTCCGCGCCGATGAAGTCCGCGAGAGCGGCCTCACCGTCGTTGCTGGAGCTGATGGTGGCGTCGAGGGAGGACGACGTGTAGCCGTTGGAGGCGAGACGCGCCTCGTTGACCTCCTCCTCGCTCAGGCACATCAGCTGGGACAGCTCCTTGACCGTGGGGGTACGGCCGAGCCGGCTGCGGAGCTCCTCGGTGGCCTTCGCCAACTGGATCCGCGCCTCCTGCAGGCGCCGCGGGACGTGCACGGCCCAGCTGGTGTCACGGAAGAAGCGCTTGATCTCACCGACGATGTACGGCACGGCGAACGAGGTGAACTCCACCTCGCGGGTCAGCTCGAACCGGTCGATGGCCTTGATGAGGCCTATCGTGCCGACCTGGACGATGTCCTCCATCTCGTCGTGGCTGCGGCTGCGGAATCGCGCGGCCGCGAAACGGACGAGGGTGACGTTCATCTCGATCAGGGTGTTACGGGCGTACTGGTACTCGGGCGTGCCCTCTTCCAGGACGGCGAGTTGGTCGAAGAACAGCCTCGACAGCTCGCGGGCGTCCTTCGGAGTGACCCGAGACGGGTCGGTCACCTCCGGAAGCGTTGCCGTTCGTGCTTCCGTCGCTGCGGTCACCGTCATGTCAGATCCCCTCCCTGCAGTGCAAGCCCCCGTGCCGTCGGCTGCTCGAGTCCGACGCAAGAAGGCGCGTACCCAGGCTTGAGCCTTCCACACCAGAAAATTCGAACGAAGGGTGACCCCGGTACCGTCCGACGCCGCGGACCGGAGTCACCCTCGCCTCGCCTGTCAGCTCTCGCCACGCGGCAGCCGGGTCGCCGTCTCCAGGTAGAAGGCGTCGATGCTCTGCACAGCCTGTTCGAACTCCACCAGGTTGACGGGCTTCGTCACGTACGCGTTGGCGTGGCTGTTGTAGGCGCCGGTGACGTCGTCCGGCGCGGAGGACGTGGTGAGGACGACCACCGGAATCGTCTGCAGATCCTCGTCCGTCTTCAGGACCTGGAGCAGCTCGCGGCCGTTCATCCGGGGCATGTTGAGGTCGAGCACGATGAGGTCGGGGCGCACGCTGGCCGGGTCACGCAGGTGCTCCAGCGCGGCGACACCGTCGGTGACCTGGACCAGGTTGCGGGCGCCGCGCTCGGAGAGGGCCTCCTCGATGAGCATGGCGTCGGCGACGTCGTCTTCGACGAGCAGCACGTCGAAGGGGCGAGTGGGGGAGGTCATCATCGGGTGCTCCGTGGGTGCTTCGTTGGAGTGGTGGAAGAGCCCGGGCCAGCGACGCCGGGCGCCTTGGCGTGTCATGTCGGACGCCTCGCCGATCTGCGGGTAGCCCGCGCCCGCACGGGCCGCGTCCACGGCCGCTTCACGCTGGAGGCGTTCGGCGGCCCGCTGGAGATGCGTCAGCACGTGCAGCCGGGTCAGTGCGCGCGTGGGATCGTCCGCTGTCGGCGGAGGCGGTGGGTCTTCCATGAGCTGGTGGGCGATGCGCCGCGCAAGTTCGTCGACCGCGGCGTCCGCGACTGCGGCTGTCTCCTGCGGGGTGATCGGCACAACGAAGTTCTTGCCAGGCATACCCGGCACATTAGGCCCCGGACCGCCCCCGCGACAACAACCGTTGTCGACTGCCCCCTAGAGTGTGCGCTGCGCCGCTTTCAGGGCGGCCGTCACAACGGAGGAGTCAAGAGGATGACCGGCGACGAGAGGCTGCCGCACACGCGGGGGCAGTCCAAGTGGACGACCCGGCGCTGGCTCCGTGTCGGGGTGGCGGTGTCGTTGACCGTCCTCGGCCTCCTCGGGGCGACGGGAGCCTGGGTCCTCGGGCGGACCGCGACGATCAGCGACGACCTCGTGGACGTGAAATCGCCCGCGCTGACCAGCTCGATCCGCCTGGAATCGGCTCTCCTCAACCAGGAGACGGGTATCCGCGGCTACGGCATCACGGGCACTCCGGACTTCCTCGACCCCTACCGCCAGGGACTCGCCGACCAGAAGACCAACACCGCACGGCTCGCGGAACTCCTCCGGGGCGACCCCGCCGGCCTGCGCGACCTGAAAACCGTGCGGGACGACATCAGGACGTGGCAGGAGAAGATCGCCCGGCCCGTCGCCGCCTCGCCGCCCGGATCCCCGTCACCGGAAGCCGGCGAGCGAGCCGGCGCGGGCAAGAAGGACTTCGACAGGCTGAGGTTGGCCATGACCGCCCAACAGGACAGACTCCGCGACGACCAGACCCGCGCGAGGGACGACCTGGCCTCCACGATGCGCCTGCGGAACTGGGTGTTCGCCACCATCGCGGCCCTCATCGTCGTGCTCGCGGTCATCGTCTTCGAGGCGCTGCGCCGCGGCATCACCGCACCGCTCGAACAGCTCGGCTCCGACGCCCGCACCATCGCCGACGGCGACTTCGGCCACCCGATCACCCCGACCGGCCCCGCCGACCTGCGGAGGCTGGGCGGCGAGATCGAGTTCATGCGCCGACGGCTCGTACGGGAACTGGACTTCAGCGAGGAGTCCCGACTGCGCCTCGACGCGCAGTCCGCCGACCTCAAGCGCTCCAACGCGGAGCTGGAGCAGTTCGCCTACGTCGCCTCGCACGATCTCCAGGAACCCCTGCGCAAGGTCTCCAGCTTCACCCAGCTGCTTCAGCGGCGCTACGGCGGACAGCTCGACGACCGGGCCGACCAGTACATCGACTTCGCGGTCGACGGCGCGAACCGCATGCAGACCCTCATCAACGACCTGCTCGACTTCTCCCGCGTCGGCCGGGTCCACCACGCCCACCAGAGTGTCGACCTCAACGCCGTGATGAAGCGGACCCTCTCCGCCCTGAGCGTGAGCATCGAGGAGGCGGGCGCGGTGATCACCGGGGACGAGCTGCCGACCCTGGTCGCCGACCCCACGCAGATGAGCATGCTGTGGCAGAACCTGATCGGCAACGCGGTGAAGTTCCGCCGTGCCGGCGAGTCACCGGCGATCCACGTCTCCGCCGAACAGGACGGAGGTCTCTGGAAGTTCGCCGTCACCGACAACGGCATCGGCATCGACCCCGAGTACGCCGAGCAGGTGTTCGTGATCTTCCAGCGGCTGCACACCAAGGACACCTACCAGGGAAGCGGCATCGGACTCGCGATGTGCAAGAAGATCGTCGAGTTCCACGGGGGGACCATCTTCGTCGACCCCGAGTACACCGACGGCACTCGCATCACGTTCACCCTGGCGAGCGAGCCGCCCGCGACGGGCCTCCCCTCCACCGAGCCGGCGGAGACCCGCGCCGACGCGGTGCCGACGATCTGACCGCAGCCGACACGCGGGAGCCGCGGGGGGCGACACCTGACACCAGGCGTCGCCCCCGCGGCCCCAGCACGGGTCGAACGGCGGAGGGACACCAGCCCGCCCACCGGCGGTGCGCTGTCGCCGGGTCAGCGACGAGAGAGGTGACGTACGTGCTGCCGAAGGCGCCGCGCGACGAATCCGTCAGGGCCGGGCGGCCGGTACCGGCCGGGGCACCGCGGCGCGCGTGCGATCACGCCCGTGCGGGTGGACGTCACACCTGCACCCCCCTGGGTGCCGCTCGGCGGACGGGGTGTGCGGCGTCCAGGAGACGCTGGACGACGGAGGAGCGGGGACCGAACCGAAGGCGCCGCTGACGGCGGCTCCAGCAGTCGAGGGCGTTCAGGAGCGCAGAGTCGGCGAACACGACGTGCCGCGTGTCGACGCTGAGGTGGACATAGCCCAGGGCGGCGGCCGAGGCGAGCAGCGCCCGGAGCGGCCCGGTGCTGTAGTGGTCGATCTCGCCCTGCAGCTCGATGCGCAGGGCCTGGTCGATGGTGGTGCAGGAACGGATGATTATGTCGCCGGGCGCACCGGCGCCCGGCTCCTTCGCACGGTCGGTGTCGCCGACGGCGGTGTTCGGATCGGTCAGTATCGGAAGAATGCTCGCGGTACTCACGCCATGATCAACAGCCGTATCCGCTTCCGGGGTGCGGGTGATCACCCGGCTGTACGGAAGATCCGCTCCACCGGGGGAAAGACCGTCCCTCGCCCGGGTGGTGTCCGGCGCGGTGAAGTCGGGCGGGACACGATCATCACCGTGAACACGGTGACCGTTCATGACGGGCAGGACGGAAGGGGCGGACGGGATGGAGGGGACGGCAGCGCGGCATCGCCGTCGCCGGGACGCCGGAGGCGGTGCCGCGTCGGTACGACCGCGATCGCGCGGGCCTCTTTCTCGCGCGGGCGGACAGCTCGCCCTGCCGCTCCACAGGCCGCCCCACCATGCCGAACGCGGCAACAGCACGGTGTGACGGGCCCCTGAACACCGCGCGTCCGTGAAGTTCCCCCCGTCCGGACCTCACTGAGGTCCCCTCACGTGGGTACTCGCCGCACCATGACTGTCTACGGATTGCACGCCTCGCACGAACAGATCCCGCCCGCGGATCTCCTCGACGCCGTGGTGCGAGCGGAGCAGGCCGGGTTCACCGCCGCCATGTGCTCGGACCACTTCTCGCCGTGGAGCGTGCGTCAGGGCGAGTCCGGATTCGCCTGGTCGTGGCTCGGCGCCGCTCTCCAGGCCACCGACCAGATACCGTTCGGCGTCGTCAACGCACCGGGCCAGCGCTACCATCCCGCGATCATCGCCCAGGCGGTCGCCAGTCTCGCGTCCATGTACCCGGGCAGGTTCTGGGTGGCCCTCGGCAGCGGTGAGGCCTCCAACGAACACATCACCGGTGCACGGTGGCCCCGCAAGGACCTGCGCAACGCGCGCCTGCGGGAGTGCGTCGACGTCATCCGCGCGCTGCTGAACGGGGAGGAGGTAAGCCACAACGGTCTGGTGACCGTGGACCGGGCCCGGCTGTGGACCCTGCCGCCCGCCGTGCCACCGCTCATCGGGGCCGCGTGCAGCACGGCCACCGCGGCCTGGTGCGCCGACTGGGCGGACGGCCTCATCACCGTCAACGCCCCGCGCGAGCGGCTGCGCGAGATCGCCGACGCCTACCGGGACGCGGGAGGCCGCGGACCCCTGCACCTCCAGGTGCACCTGAGCTGGGCACCCGACGAGGACGAGGCGCTGGCCCTGGCCCACGACCAGTGGCGGACCAACGTCCACGCGCCCCCGGCCAGTTGGGACCTCGACTCCGCCGAACTCTTCGACATCGTCAGCGAACACGTCACGCCCGAGCAGGTCGCGCGCACGGTCAACGTCTCCTCCGACCTCGGGCAGCACACCGCCTGGCTCCAGGAGTACGCCGACCTCGGCTTCGACACCGTGATGCTGCACCACGTGGGCCGCGAACAGGGCCCGTTCATCGACACGTTCGGGGCCGAGGTCCTGCCCCAGCTCGATGTCACCCGCCCCTTCCCCGCCACCGCGAAGGAGTACCGATGCGTCTGACCCGCACGTCCGACCTGTGGTGGAAGAACGCCGTGGTGTACTGCCTGGACGTCGAGACCTACCAGGACGGCAACGGCGACGGCATCGGCGACTTCGCCGGACTCACCCAGCGCATCGACCATCTCGTACGGCTCGGTGTGACCTGCTTGTGGCTCATGCCCTTCTATCCGACGCGTGAACGCGACGACGGATACGACATCACGGACTTCTACGGCGTCGATCCCCGCCTCGGCACGCTCGGCGACTTCACCGAGTTCGTCCGTACCGCCAAGGACCGTGGCATCCGTGTGATCGCCGACCTCGTCGTCAACCACACCTCCGAGGACCACCCCTGGTTCAAGGACGCCAGGTCGAGTCGGGACTCCGCCCACCGCGACTGGTACGTCTGGCAGGACGAGCCGCCCGAGGACGGCCCCGAGGGCGTGGTCTTCCCCGACGCCGAGGACAGCCTCTGGGAGTACGACGAGGGCAGCGGCCAGTACTACCTGCACCGCTTCTACAAGCAGCAGCCCGACCTGAACGTCGCCAACCCCGCCGTGCGGGACGAGATAGCCCGGGTCATGGGCTTCTGGACACAGCTCGGGCTGTCGGGGTTCCGGGTCGACGCGGTGCCGTTCCTGCTGGAGACGGACGGGCAGGACGACGCCGGCGCGCTGCCGGACCCGCACGCCTATCTCGCGGACCTCCGCGCCTTCCTCGGCCGCCGCAACGGTGAGTCGGTCCTGCTGGGTGAGGTGAACCTCCCGTACGGCGACCTCGCACGCTTCTTCGGCGACCCCGACGCGGACCGCGGTGACGAACTCACCATGTGTTTCGACTTCGTCGGGATGCAGCAGATGTACCTGTCGATGGCGCGCGAGGACGCGGGGCCGCTGGCCGGCTCCCTGCGGGAACGCCCCGCCGCGCCGCGGGACGCCCACTGGGCCACGTTCGTGCGCAACCACGACGAACTCACGCTGGACAAGCTGACGGATGCCGAACGCGCCGAGGTCTTCGAGACCTTCGGCCCGGACAAGGACATGCAGCTCTACGACCGGGGTCTGCGGCGCAGGCTGCCTCCCATGGTCGACGGCGACCGGCGCCGCGTCGAACTCGCCTACAGCCTGCTCTTCACCCTCCCCGGCACCCCCGTCCTCTTCTACGGCGAGGAGATCGGCATGGGGGAGAACCTCTCCGCCGAGGGCCGCCAGGCCGTACGCACCCCCATGCAGTGGACCCCCGAGAAGGGCGCGGGATTCTCGACCGCCGACCCCCGGAAGTTCCCCAACCCGCTGGCGGACGGCGCGTTCACCCCCCAGAAGGTCAACGTCTACGACCAGAGCCGCGACCCGGGCTCGCTACTGAGCCGGATCCGGCTGTTCGTGGAGCGCTACCGGGAGGCACCCGAACTGGCCTGGGGCGAGTACCGCCTCCTCGACACGGGAGAGCGAGCCGTCCTGGCCCACCTCAGCCACACCACCGACGGCAGCGTCCTGGCCCTCCACAACTTCGCCGGCCACGCCGTCACCGCCCGTCTCCACCTCCCCGACTCCACCCCCGGCACCAGGTTCACCGACCTCCTGGACGACCACCACACAGCTCTCACCATCCCCGACGACGGCGTACTCCGCGTAGAACTCCCGCCCTACGGCTACCGCTGGCTCCGCAGGGGCACTTCGACGGATGATGCGGAGCGGGTGGCCGGCGGGTGAGGGGCTGACCCAGGGGCGTGGGCGGAGCAGGGGCGGTGGACGCTCCCGGCTCCGCCCCGCGTGGGTGCGTCAGGAATCGGTGCCGGACCGCTCGGACTCGCTGCGCAGCACGCAGAATTCGTTGCCTTCGGGATCGGCGAGGATCGCCCAGCCCGAACCATCGGGATTCCGGTGATCGCCGACGAGGGTGGCACCGAGTCCCAGCAGCCGCTCCACCTCCTCATCGCGCGAACTCTCGGGGCGCAGACACAGATGGACCCGGTTCTTGATCGTCTTGGGTTCGGGGACCTGATGGAAATAGAGCACCGGGCCCTGCTCCAACATCACCTGAGTCTCGCGTGCGCCCGGCCCGTCCTCCGGATGCAACGGCCGCCCCGTCACCCGACTCCAGAACCGAGCGAGCTCGTAAGCGTCAGCACAGTCGATCGCAACGTTCTGAACCACTGAAACCATGGGTCCGAGCTTTCCCGACCACGACGCGATCCGCCACCGACCTGGGCCTCGTTCGGCACGGACATCGACTGCTCTACTCGTCCGGGTCCCAGGCCAGGAGCAGGTCGAAGAGGTGGCCGTCGCCCTCGACCTCCAGGGAGTTCACCGGGATGCGGGCGTACAGGGCCAGAACCAGGTCACTGGCGGTGCCCCGGAGGGTCGCGTCGGCCTCGGTCGGGGTCTTGCCGGGTGCGGGGAGCGGAGTGGCCGATGTGCCGTGGGCGGTGAGGGTGAGGCGCCAGGACCGGCCCTCGGTGGCCCGGTAGTCGACGGCGCAGGGCTTGTGCGGCCAGGCGTCAGGCCCGGAGCAGCAGGTGGACAGGAACTCGTCGACACCGTCGAGAGCCGCCTGCTCCGGCAGGGGCTCGGGGCTCCCCACCGTGAGCTGGGCGTCGTAGGTGTGGACGGCCGCCTCTTGGACCTGGTGCCGGGCGACTGCGCCGCAGGTCTGCGGGGACTGCGACCCACCCCACCAAGTCCAACAGTCCCGGTCCGGTCCGGAATCCCTTAGAGCGCCCAGGAGTTGCTCAGTGGACTCCGCCGACCAGGCCAGCAGGGCCTCGCGTTCCTGCGGCACGGCAGCGGCCCCCTCGGTCGGAGCCGGGCGGGCGTCGGCAGGACCTGCGGTGACCGTGGCGGCCCAGCGGCGGTGCACCTCGCCCAGGTGCCGCACCAGGTCCAACAACGTCCACTCGGGACAGGTCGGCACCTGCGCAGCGAGGCTGGGCGCGGAGGCGACAACGGCCCGGAACGCGGCCGCCCGTTCGTCGATCGTCCGCAACAGAACAGGAAACTCCAGGGTCATGGCCACGCCGACTGTCTATCACCGCACTCAGACAATCGAACAACCATTTTCCAGGCCAACTCCGCTGTCGATGCCGACCGAGGCGAGTCGTGGTCCGGCGTTCGTAGCGTGCCGTGGGAGACGCGTCCCGCGTCACGCATACTCGCCGGACCCGACCCTCGCCTACTGACGTCGGGGGCCGAGGACGCAGAACTCGTTGCCTTCCGGGTCCGCCAGGACGACCCACGGCTGCTCGCCCTGGCCGATGTCGACGTGGCGTGCGCCGTGGGCCAGGAGTCGGGCCACCTCGGCGTCCTGGTCGTCCGGCCTGAAGTCGAGGTGCAGTCTGTTCTTCACCGTCTTGTTCCCGGGGTCGCGGCCGAAGAGCAGTCCCGGCAGGCGATGTGGCTCCGGGCGGATCTCGAACTCCTCAGGGGACGAGTCGACCACAACCCAACCGAGAGCGTCAGCCCACCACTGCCCCAACGCCGCAGGATCCACCGAGTCGACAACGAGCTGCTCCCATTCCAAGGTCATGTGCCGAGCCTAGACCTGCCAGGGTTTCAGAGGCGGTCATGATCCAGCGGGCAAACGACCGACCTGATGACCAAACCGGTGACCGGCTTCTTCCCGGTGCGCGGCACCGAGGCGGTGTGGTGGATTCGCCCCAGGACGAGCATGCTGCTGGGTGTCCGAGGGCACGGACGTGGACCCGGACGCCGATCCGGACGTGGACCAGGGCCCCGGGCGGCCGGCGTGGGGGACGAGGGGGCGTCGTATGAGGATCGTTGTCACGGGGGCGTACGGGTTCCTCGGTCGGCTGCTCGTCGGGAGCCTGTTGCGGACGCGGACGTTCGGCGGTGCGCCGATCACCCGGTTGGTGCTCGTCGACCGCTTCGTCGATTCCGGTTTCCCGTCGACGCACGACCCGCTCGTGGACGTCGTGCGCGGGGAGTTGACCGACAGCCTCGGTGAGATCTTCACGGCGCCGGTCGACGTGGTCTTCCACCTGGCCGCCGCCGTCTCGGCCGAGTGCGAGGCCGACTTCGACCTCGGGATGAGCGCGAACGTCGACACCACCCGTGCTCTGCTGGAGGCGGCCCGCGTCCAGTCGTCGACCGGCGGCCCCCTCCCTCGGGTGCTGTTCGCCAGCAGCCTCGCCGTGTACGGCCCGGACTCCGCGCTGCCCGTGCCACCCGCGGTGAGCGAGTCGACCGTGCCGCTGCCGCAGTCGAGTTACGGCACCCAGAAGCTCGTCTGCGAACAGCTGCTCGGCGACTTCACCCGCCGCGGCTTCGTCGACGGACGCGTCGCCCGGCTGATGACCGTCGTGGTGAGGCCCGGACGCCCGAACGCGGCAGCATCCGGGTTCCTGTCCGGCATCATCCGCGAGCCACTCGCGAAGCTGCCCGCCATCTGCCCCGTGGATCCCGCTACGCACGTCGCGCTGGCGTCGCCGCGGCGCACCATCGAAGGCATCCTCCGCGTCGCGGAGGCCGAACACGGCCTCGGGCCAGGTCAGTTGACGGGCCGTCTGCCGGTCAACCTTCCCGCGCTCACCGTCTCCGTGGCCGACATGCTCGACACGCTGAGGAAGGTGGGCGGTGCCGCCGCCGTCGACCTGGTGACCGTCACGCCCGACCCGGCCGTCGCGGCCATCGTGGGGTCATGGCCGTCCGTCGTCGACAGCCGGCGCGCCGCCACGCTTGGCCTGAAGCCCGACCCCAGCTTCCTCGCCGTGGTCCAGGACTACGTCTCCGATCACCCCGAGGCCGTCGCCATCTGAGCCGTCGAGCAGGGAACGGCGGGGCAGGGCACGGGACTTGGAAGGCGTGTCCCGCGGTGTGCGGGAACTCTGGACAGGCCGTCCCGACCGTGCTGTCATGCATGTCGGCGACAGAATTTCCAACGTTGCAGAGAACGCGGCGCCACCCTCCCACCAAGTGGGCGCCGGACGAACGCACCTGGATGATCCGACGTTGTCCCGTGACACGGACAACGTTGTCGCACTGCCAGTCGACCCCTCGCGAAAGGCAGATCACCGCATGTCACTGAGCAGACGCCACCTCCTCGCGATGGGTTCCCTCACTCTCGGGGCCTCGGCACTCGGTGTCCCGTTCGCGGGAACCGCAGCCGCTGCCCCGACCGTGTCCCCCCAGCCACGCGCCGAGACGCGCAAGCCTGACGCGTTCCGGAAGCTGCCGCCCGGCAGCGTGACCGCCCGTGGCTGGCTCGCCGGTCAACTCCGGCTGCAACTCGACGGCTTGTGCGGCAGATACGAGAGCTTCTCCCACTTCCTCGACTTCTCGATCACCGGCTGGGTGCACCCGGAGCACGACTCCTGGGAAGAACTCCCCTACTGGCTCCGCGGATACATACCGCTGGCGATCGCCACGGGCGACGCGCACGCGCTGACCAGGTCGCGGGAGTGGGTGGACGCGATCCTGGCCACCCAGCAGAGCGACGGCTTCTTCGGACCGCGCGCGCTCCGCACCTCGCTCAACGGCGGTCCCGACTTCTGGCCCTTCCTGCCCCTGCTCCAAGCGCTGCGCACGCACGAGGAGTACAGCGGCGACCAGCGGATCGTCCCGTTCCTCACCGCATTCCTTCGCTTCATGAACGCCCAGGGGCCCGGCGCCTTCAACGCGAGCTGGGTCTCCTACCGTTGGGGCGACGGCCTCGACATCGCCGTGTGGCTCTACCGCCGTACCGGCGACGCGTTCCTGCTGGACCTCGCCGCCAAGATGCACACCCAGGGTGCCGACTGGACCGGCGGGACGCCCAGCCGGCACAACGTGAACATCGCCCAGGGCTTCCGCGAGCCCGCCCAGTACGCCCAGCTCACCGGCTCCGCCGACCTCACGAACGCCACCTATCGGGCCTACGACACCGTGATGAACGCCTACGGGCAGTTCCCCGGCGGCGGCATGGCCGGGGACGAGAACTACCGACCCGGGTTCGCCGACCCCCGGCAGGGCTTCGAGACGTGCGGCATCGTCGAGTTCATGGCCAGCCACGAACTGCTGACCCGAATCACCGGCGACCCCCTGTGGGCGGACCGCTGCGAGGACCTGGCCTTCAACATGCTGCCGGCCTCCCTCGACCCGGACGGCAAGTCCCTGCACTACATCACCAGCGGCAACAGCATCGACCTCGACAACCGCCCCAAGACGCAGGGGCAGTTCCAGAACGACTTCGCCATGCAGTCCCTCCAGGCCGGTGTGGATCAGTACCGGTGCTGTCCCCACAACTACGGCATGGGCTGGCCGTACTTCACCGAGGAACTCTGGCTCGCGAGCGCCGACGGAGGTCTGGCCGCAGCCCTCTACGCCCCGAACAGCGTCAAGACCACGGTCGCCGGCGGAACGACCGTCACCATCACCGAGGAGACCGGCTACCCCTTCGACGACACGGTCACCCTCACCCTCTCGACGCCCCGACCCGTCAGCTTCCCACTCCAGTTGCGTATCCCCGGCTGGTGTCGCAGCCCCCAGCTCAAGGTCAACGGCACCTCACTCGCGGCCCCCGACGGTCCGGCCTGGGCGCGAGTGGAACGCACCTGGCACGACGGCGACACCGTCCGTCTGCAACTGCCCCAGCAGGCCCGCCTGCGTCACTGGCCCGGCCAGCACGACGCGGTCAGCGTGGAGCGGGGCCCGCTCACCTACTCGTTGAAGATCGGCGAGCGTTACGACCGCTATGCCGGGGACGCGACGTTCCCCGCCTACGAGGTCCACGCCACCACCCCCTGGAACTACGGTCTCCTCCCGGACACCCCGCTGACCCCCACACGAACCGGTGTCTCGGTCCCGGACCAGCCCTTCACCCCCGACACCACACCCGTCCGCCTCTCGGCGCAGGCCCGGAAGATCCAGGAGTGGATCGCGGACGACGAGCATGTCATCGCCCCCCTCCAGCCGAGCCCCGCGCGCAGCACCGCGCCGGCGGAGACGGTCACCCTCATTCCCATGGGCGCGGCGCGCCTGCGCATCACGTCCTTCCCGACGGCGACACCCGACGGCCACGCCTGGATCCCGGAACCTCCCTTCCGACGCATCGCGAACAAGAACAGCGGCAAGGTCCTCGGGGTCGACGGGATGTCGACGGACAACAGCGCACGCGTCGTCCAGTTCGACAACACCGGGACCGGTGATCATGCCTGGCAACTCATCGACAAGGGCGCCGGCTGGTACCTGATCCGAAACGGCCACAGCGGCAAGGTCCTGGGGGTCGACCACATGTCCACGGCCAACAGTGCGATCGTCGTCCAGTTCGAGGACAACGGCACCGCGGACCACCTGTGGTCCCTCGTCGCCGACACCGACGGCTGGTACCGCATCCGCAACAAGAACAGCGGCAAGGTCCTGGGCGTGGATCGTATGTCCACGGCCAACAGCGCCCAGGTGGTCCAGTACGACGACAACGGAACGGCGGACCATCTGTGGCGCTTCCTGTGAGGGAACCGGTGACGTAAAGAGAGAGGCCGCCCTGGGGGGCGGCCTCTCTTCTCTCGAGCGTCGCCGGGGTCACGCCAGCGCTGATTCGTCCACGCCGGGCCTGCCCCTCACGCCCCTTTTGCCGCCTTCGGATCATGGCTGACCGTGCGGTGGTGCGTGTGCGGAAGGTCAGCCGCGGCGCAGCATCATGACGACGGCGACGATGACGATGATGAGGACGACGGTACCCAGTCCTATGTACACGGCTTTCTCTTTCCTTCGGAAGTGCGGCACCCATCGGTGTCGCAGAAAGCCGAGTGCCCCGGTCGGGAACTTTCAGGCCGCCCCGATTGTTCTGTTGCGCCCTCGTGACGAAGGCGCCCTGCTCGCGCGGCGCCCCCGAGGGCGGCGGATTCAGCTTCCGAGCCAGGTCAGCGCCTCGGCGGAGAGGGCCCCCGTGCGCTCGGGCCGGTCGTCGCCGAGGAGGTCGGCGGACACGCCGTAGCCGCGTCGGGCCAGGTGCCAGGCGAGGATCACGTAGGGGGCGCGGTACGGAGCGAGACCCTCCGGGGGAGATGGCCGGGGAGGGCCGAGCCGTCATGACGCCGTCCTCCCGTCGTTCGTCCGCCTGCGCGGGGGCGCCCTGCGGTGAGCCGTGCCGGCGGCTCACCTGTACGGGGCGCGTTAGAGCAGGCGACTCGAAACGACAACCCAACGGATTGACGTTGATCGAGCTGGAACACCCGTGCGCATGGCAGGCGGCGGGACCGGTATACTTCACGTACTGCTCGCCCCGGCAACTGCTGGTGGCAGGCGTTGCGTTGGTGGTCCAAGGAAAGACGTCCCGCTTCCTGCGGGGAGATGCAGGTGCAAGGCCTGCCCGGCGCTCCATGATGCGGATCCCGCCCCCGTGAACATTAGGGGGCGGGATCCGCTGTTTTGTCGGAGCTCACGCGTCCAGGCGGGCATGACGGCCGCGAGATCGGATCGCGGTTCGCGCACCGGTGCGGTGCGATCGGCTTCCCGGCTCAGTGGTCGGGCACGGTGATGGTGACGGTGGTACCGGCCTTCGCCCGGGTCCCGGGTGCCGGGGACTGGGCGGTCACGGTGAGTGAGTCGTCGCCGATGGTGGAGTCGTCCGTGAAGGCCATGCCGTAATTCAGATCCGCGAGTTGATTACGGGCGTCGGCGACGGTGTGTCCGGTCAGGTCGGGAACAGTGCCCTGCGCGGCGGTCGGGCCGGCCTGCTTGTCGGAGGTCGGAGAGGGACTGGCGGTGGCCTGTGTCGGCGATGGCGGGTTGTTGTCGTCGTCGGTGCTGTGGCAGGCGGTGAGGGGGCCGACCGCCAGCAGTAGGCCGGCTAGGGGGAGGGCGGCGCGGCGGAGCGGGCGAGGGACGAGGTGGTGCATGACGGACTCCCCGTTGATGAGGCCCCGGACATTCAGGGCGTGCAGGACATCAGGGTGACCGACAGCTCGCGCGCGGCGCCATACGCATCGAGGCGTAGGCCGGGGGAGGGTTGGTCTCTGGGACCGCGGAGTGGGCCCGACTGAAGCCGGTCGACCCAAGGCGAGCCGGTGAGGCGGGCGTTGGGTGACGGGTGGGCGGCGCGGTGCGCGAAAACCAGTGGAGTCGTGTCGGTCGGCGCCACTACCGTGCTGCCGAACCAAGTCGTCTGGGTAAGGACGTGCCGTTGTACACCGTGTGAGACCTCCCGAGAGCTGATCTGTCGCGCGTCGCGCATCCGCGCCGCGCTCCTTTTTGCTGCGGACTTCTCACTGAAACCGGTGTCCCTCTGTGCTCACAAGCTGGGTGGTCGTTCCCACCTGCCTACCGCTCGTTCGCCGCCGCTGCCACGCGTGCGCGTCCGAGCGCTTCCGGCCAAGCCGCAGATTCCGTGTCAACGCTCACCACAAGCTCCTCGACGCCTGGCTCCTCGTGCTCTGCACCTCCTGCGGGGAAACCGAAAAGCTCACGGTCCTGGAGCGGGTGCAGGTGCGCTCCGTGCGACCCGAGCTGCTCGACCGGCTGCATGACAACGATCCAGTCCTCGCGGCCGAGTTGCTCCAGGATCCGGTAGTGCAGCGCCGCAATCGCATCGCCCTCGACTGGGACGATGCCTGGTGTCTCGACACCGGCGGACCGGATCACGGGGATCACCTTGCTGACCTGGACCACGAGGGGCTCGACGTCTCGGTCCGCTTCGCGGCACGGGTCCCGGTCAGGCCCGTGCGGCTGATCGCCGAAGGCTGCGGCCTGTCGCGGGCCGAGGTCGAAAGACTGCTCACGGAGGGCAGACTCGTCTCGGCAGTCCGGCTCAGCGGCAAGCTCTCCGGAGACTTCACGTTCACGCTGAAGCGCTGAACCCCCCTTGAGGCCACGGGCTTGTCCGGCACGTTCCGCCGGACAAGCCCGTGGTGGCCGACGCTACGACGAAGGTTTGCTGAGGGATACGGCACAGGTTTACGCGGGATCACCCCCTGGTTCGATTCAGTCTCCGCGCCGCGGTGGGACGCTTCTGACCCTGGAGCACCTGACCGCGCGACCGCAGGGGTCACGGCCTGCGGAAACCGGACAGCGCGGAGCGACAGGACGGCCGGACGCGACCATCGTCCGGCCGTGTACAGCTGACAACGGGGGAACACCATGAAGGCTGCAGTTCGTTCAACGCAAAGGAACCGGACGTCCCGCCTCCTGGCGGCCGCGGCGGTCGTCTTGTTGCTCGCGTCCACGGCGTGCGAGGCGGGCAAGGACGATGGCCAGGACGATTCCAAAGCGACCGACCGGCCCAGTGCCACCAGTTCGGCATCATCGGAGGGGACGAACTCGCCGGAGCCCACCGGGACGGGTTCGTCGGAGCCGACCGGCAGTTCGAGCAACACAGGCGGCAACGGAGGCGGCGACGACGCGAAGGCCGACGGCACCGCGGTCTGCGCCGAGGCAGACCTCTCCTTCGCCACGACGAACCAGGACGAGGCAGGCGACCAGGTCCGTCACCTCCTGCTCACCGTCACCAACGCCGGCGACAAGACATGCACGGTCTACGGCTACCCCCGCGTACAACTCGGAGCCGATGCGCAGGCCCCGGTCGCCCTGATCAAGGACAGCGACCCGAAGGCGCTCGCCACGCTCGCTCCAGGAGATGAGGCCAACGCCGCCCTGCTCGTCAGCGGCGGCCAGCGGGACACCTACGAGGCCCACACCATCAGCGTCGTACTCCAGGGCCGGAAGCCCGGCAGCACCGCAAGCGGCCCGATCGACGTCCCGATGCCTGGCGCCGACCCACTGACGGTCGACGACGGCGGCCGCGTCACCTACTGGATGACACCTTCCGGCTTGGCCCTGGACTTCATCATGTCGCTGTGAAGCACACCGACAGAGGTGCCTCCCCGTGGTCATGAGGCCCTCTCAAGCTCCCGCAGCGGGCTGAGCGGACCGCCCGCGAGCCGGTGCCGACCGCGTGCGGCCCTCGTTAACCTTGCCCTCGTGGTCACACCAACCCTCTCCCCGATGCGGTTCACCCCGGACGAGATCGCCGACGTCGTCGGCATCTACGCGAGCAACCCCGAGTACTGTCGCGCCGCCGGCGAGTACGACCCCGAACACATCGAGCCCGAGCGGGTCGAAGCCGATCTGCGGGAGGAAGCCGGTACCGAGGGGTGTCACGTCCTGCTCGCCCGTGACGGGGAGGGCCGCACCGTGGGCCTCGTCTGTCTGCTGGATCGGCATCCCAAGGACGGGTATCCCTGGATCGGGCTGCTGGTGGTGCGAGGGGATCAGCGACGACGAGGTGTCGGGCGGCTGCTCGTTCGTGCCGTCGAAGAGCGATTCCTCGGGCAGGGACGGGACGGCCTGCGCCTCGCGGTGCTGGAGAACAATCCCGCGGCCTCGGCCTTCTGGAGCTCGCTCGGCTGGGAGGCGATCGACCGGCGCCTCGACGTCCAGTTCGAGCGGCCGTGCGTCGTGATGCACAAGCAGCTGTCCTGACCTCGGCTCACCTCGGTTCCCACGGACCGACGCGCGGGAGCAGCGGTGTGTGGTGGTCCGTGGCGCGGATGCGGACGGGGCGGCCCGCTCGCTTGTAGGTGCGCATGAGGAGGGCCGTCCTCTCCCACGTCGTCCCCACCATCCACCCGTCCATCGGCTACGACTGCGGCGACACGATCATGCACAACCCCGACTTCACCCGTTACGGCACCAGCGCGGGCGCCGACCGTGCCGTCCTCGACGGCGGCCTGGCCATGGCCTGGACCACCATCGCCCTGGCCGCCGACGAGAACCACCGAACGGACCTGCTGACCCGCCTCACCACCCGCCCGACCACACCCCGCACGCCGTCGGCCGCGTAGCCGACCACCCTGACGCGCACACGGTGAGGCGGTCCCCGACCGGGGTGTATCCCGGATCGGGAACCGTGGTGAGGGTTGACGCGGCCCTGAGAACGGTGATCGAGCGGTGAGCCGCTGATCGACCCACAGTGGGACGTCGCTACGCGCTGTGAAAATGTCGCGAATCATAATAAATCGCCCCAATCCACCCATCCGATTCCGGACCCGCTTCGGATAAGGGGTGTGATCGAGCTGAGCTGGAATACGGACTCACGCGGGGGCGTGTCCCCGGCCAGCCTCGGTCGGCACCCATGAAAGGGCTCCCGATGAGTCCTCATCCCGAGGAGGTACCGATCATGGCCACCCGAAGCATGATCAACACGGCCGCCGTGGCCGCCGCGGCGCTCGCACTGCCCGTGTGTGTCGGGCTTCTCGCCCCGGCCGCGCACGCGGACGACGGCGGGACGTTCGGACCCGCGTGCTCGTCGGTTCCCAAGGAGGGGTCCGGCAGCCTGGAAGGCATGGCCCAGGACCCGGTAGCGACGGCCGCGTCGCACAACCCGGCGCTGTCGACACTCGTGGCGGCGGTGAAGAAGGCCGGCCTGGTCGACACCCTCAACAACGCCGAGAACATCACCGTCTTCGCCCCGACCAATGACGCCTTCAAGAAGATTCCGAAGGCCGACCTGGCCAAGGTGCTCGCCAACAAGGAGCAGCTCACCAAGATCCTCACCTACCACGTGGTCGGAGAGAAGATCGCGCCGAACCAGCTGCCCGACGGCTCGTTCAAGACCCTTGAGGGCGCCAACCTCACCACCGAGGGATCGGACGGAAAGTACAAGGTCAACGGCACCGCGAACATCGTCTGCGGCAACATCAAGACGTCCAACGCGACCGTGTACCTGATCGACAGCGTGCTCATGCCGCCCAAGTAGGGCCGGCGGCATCCGACGGGGGTACGTCCGGGCCGGGGCACTTGGGGACAGGTGGCCCCGGTCCGGGCCTCACGCTGCGCTCCGGGTGTCCCTGACGTTCCGGGAACGCTCGGTCGGGTCAGGTCAGATCCAGCCCCGGCGCTGTGCGATCACGCCTGCCTGGAACCGATTGGCCGCGCCGAGGAGCTCGTGCAGGCGGCTCGTGCGGCGCCGCATGGTCCGTACGGACCAACCGAGTTGGCGGGCGATCGCCTCGTCCTTCATCCCGCTGACGAGCAACGACAGCATCAGCCGGTCGTCCGCGTCCAGCGGTCCCTCGGGCGGTGCGTCCAGCGGTTCGGCCGCCCGCCAGCACAACTCCCAGTGGTCGACGAGCGCGTCGAGCAGTGCCGACGGGCGGAGCACCGCGGCCCGGACGTCCGACAGATCGAGGGAGAGGGGCAGCAGTGCGATCCGGTCGTCGGCGATCGCCATCTTCACCCGCAGGCCGGGCAGTACACGCGCCTGTTCCCCATGGCTGATGAGGCGGCGGATGTCGTCCAGGACGCCGGGCCACTCCAAGGCTTCGGGCGCGTACACGGCGCGGTACGTGACGCCCTCCGCGAGGGCGGTCTCCTCCACCGGGTTCGCCGTCGTCAGCGCGTACGGCGGCCGGTCCAGCGTGCGGACCTGGTGCCGGGCCTCCTGTTGGAGGCGGACGAACCACCGGCCGAGCGCCTCACTGCCGTGCACGATCTCGACCTCGTCGCCACCGCCGTGCCGCCCCGCGGTGAACAGCCTTGACAACTCGGCGGCCGAGGACCGGACCCGGTCCAGCTCGGCGGCGCGGACACGGACCAGCGCGTCCACGGCGTGCTCGGGGTCGATCGCCGCGTACCGCCGGCGCGCACCGGACAGTCGGCCGACCAGTCCCAGATCGTGCAGCCGGGCCAGGGCGCGGCCCACGCGGTCCGTGGAGCACGCGAGTTCGTCGGCGAGCTGCCCGGGCGAGGCGGCCTGGCGGGTGAGGAGAGCGCGGTAGACGGCCTCGTCGAAGGGGTCGACACCGACGGCGGCGAGCTGATCGGTCATGCGGGGATCCTGGCCCATGTGTGCCAGCGGCAGCAATGGGCCGCGGGGAATCGTTGTGCGGAGTCCGGGTCTCCGGATACCAACTCCCCCTATGGGTCACCACATACGACACACAGGCCGCAGCGTCCGAAGACCTCTGCACGCCGCACTGACCGCCGCTGTACTCGGCGGCCTGCTGGGCGGGGCGCCCGTCGCCCAGGCGGCAGACGCGCCGGCACGCACCCGGGTCATCGTCGAACTCGACGGCGCGACCGCCCTGGAGGCGCCCCAGGGTGCTTCCCGCGACGCCCGGACCGCCGCCGTGCGGGCCGCGCGGGAGCGGATCGACGCCCGGCAGGAGACGGTGCTCGACGCGGCCAAGGACGCGGGGGCGGCCCCGAAGTCCGTACGCCACCTGGGACTTGCGCTCAACGCGGTCGCCATGACCGTCGACGAGGACAGTGTGACCCGGCTGCGCGGCCTGCCCGGAGTCAAGGCCGTGGTCCCCGACACCCGGATGAAGGTGCTGGCCACCGACGCCCACGAACTGGTGGGCGTCCCCGACGTCTGGAAGCGGCCCGCTCCCGGCGGCGGCAAGGTCACCGGCAAGGGCGTCACCGTCGCCGTGGTCGACTCCGGCGTCGACTACACCCACCCGGACCTGGGCGGCGGCCTGGGGGAGGGCCACAAGGTCGTCGGCGGCCACGACTTCGTCAACAACGACGACGACCCGATGGACGACAACGCCCACGGCACCCACGTCGCCGGCATCATCGCGGCGAAGCCCGCGGCACCGGGCGGGATCACCGGCGCGGCACCGGACGCCCGACTCCTCGCCTACAAGGTGATGGACGCCGGCGGGTACGGCGAGACCTCGGCGATCATCGCGGGCATCGAGGCGGCCATCGACCCGGCCAACCCGCACCGCGCCGACGTCATCAACCTCAGCATCGGCGGTCCCGGTGACGGCACCGATCCGCTCGGCCTCGCGGCGACCGCAGCCGTGGACGCGGGCGTCGTGGTCGTCGCCGCCGCGGGCAACGAAGGACCGGGCGCGTACACCGTCGGCAGCCCCGCCGCCGCGCGCGGCGTCCTCGCCGTCGGCGCCTCCACCAGCGGCATCGCCGTCCCCGAACTCCGCCTGGCAGGACAGCGGGAGACCCTGGAGACCTACCGCGGACTCGTCTCCGCGAACCCGCCGGACAAGCCGTCGACCGGCGCTCTCGTCGACATCGGCACCGGCACTCCCGAGGACTGGGAGCGCGCCGGCGACGTACGCGGAAAGGTCGTCCTGTACGCCTTCCCGCCCGCTCGGGGTGAAGACGAGTCCGTCTATCCCGAAGACCTCGCCGTGTACGGGGAGGCCGAGAAGCGCGGCGCCCTCGCCCTGATCGGCGGCGCCGCCGACGGAGGCGGTCCCGTCCTCGCCGGCGAACGATCCGCGCGGACCGCACCGACCGTACAGCCGGGCTACGGCGCTCCCGTACCGGCGGACAGCGGGCGCCGCCTGGCCGGATCGGACGGCGACCTGCGCATGGACCACCTCGTGGTCACGGGCGTCGACCGCATCCAGGGCCAGGAACTCACCGAACTCGCCGCAGGGGGAGCCAAGCTGACGCTCTCCGGCCGTGACTCCAGTGACGAGATCGCCGCGTTCTCCTCCCGCGGACCCGACCAGAACCTGGGACTCAAGCCCGACCTCGTCGCCCCCGGCGTGGAGATCCGCTCGACCGTGCCCAAGAGCATGGTCGAGTCCGGCGCCTGGCGGATGTCCGGTACGTCGATGGCCTCGCCGCTCGTCGCCGGATCCGCCGCCCTGCTGCGCCAGCTCCAGCCCGACCGCCCCGCCACCGAGATCGGCGCGGAGCTGACCGGAACGGCGCACCGCCTCAAGGGAGTCGACACGATCGCCCAGGGGGCGGGACGGCTCGACGTGGCCGCCGCGGCCGACGCCGTGCTCACCGCGTCACCGGCCACCGTCTCGCTCGGCCTCGCCGACATGGGTGGCTCACACGTCACCGCCACCCGCGCCGTCACCCTCCACAACCCCTCCCCGCACACCGTCAACGGCTCGGTGTCCGTCGACGGCGACGCGGCACGGGTGAGTCCGCGTCGGATCACCGTGCGTCCCGGTGGCACCGCCACCGTGAAGCTGACCGTCGACGCACCGCGACCGGACACCACCGTGCACTTCTCCGGGGCGATCGGCGTCACGGACCACGGCAAGGCGTTGCTGCGCGTGCCGTACCTCCTCGAAGCGGCTCCGTTGTACGTCGAGGCGACGCCCGACCCGTCGTCCGGTGCGAGTACGGCGTACGTCTACACGCCTACCGCCCTCACCGCGTCGCCGGTCCTGACCGTCGACCCGCCGAAGGGACCGACGTACACGAGGACGACGCGTCCGACGGGCGACCCGCACTACTTCGCCGCCGACCTCACCGGCTCCACCTCCGGCACCTACCGGCTCACCGCACGGGCGACCGCAGCGGGAGGCCAACGGCAGTACGGCGCAGGGGGGTTCGAGGTCACCCCGGAGGACGCACAGGGACTGAAGTGGCAGCCGGTCGGGCCCAACAGCGCCGACGGCAGAGTCACCCTCGCCCCCGGCGCGCCGCACCAGGCGGTCATGACCCAGTACGGCAAGCCGGGCGCCTGGCTCACCACCGACTCCGGAAAGACATGGACCGAACGTGGTCGCACCCCGTTCATGGGCGCCGCCAGCAACGAACCGTCGATGGTCGTCGACGCCCACGACCCCGACCGCTGGTGGTCGGCGATGAGCGCCGTGTCCTGGTCGGTGGGCGCCGGAGGCATCCTGCGCACCGATGACCGAGGTCGCACCTGGGAGCGGCTGAACGCCCCCGACGACACCTACCGTGACCTCGTCTCCGACGCCGACACCCGGGTCCTGGTGGCCCGTTCGGACACCGGCCTGCTCATCAGCCGCGACAGCGGGGACAGTTGGCGGAGCGAGGACCTCGGGCTGCCGACGGACGTCCTCAGGATCGCCATGGGCGGCGACGACCTGTACGCGTGGGTCGGGCGCGAGGTCTGGGTGGTGCGCGGCATGTCCGGGGACGGCCCGAAGAAGGCGGAACGCGTCTACGCCGTGGCCTCCGACCGCTCCCAGGTCATCGCGGGCTTCGCCGCCGACGGGCCGCTCGTGGCCGTCCAGGTGCTGGGCAGGAACGGCGGTCTGATCGTCAGCCCCGACGGCGGCCGGAACTGGCGTACCGCCCAGAGCGACGGCGGCGGCCTGGTCACCGTCACCCGCGGCGAGGTCCTCCGCGACGGATCCGACGGCACCACCCGCGTCAGCAAGGACGCGGGAGTCACCTGGCAGGAGATCGGCAAGCCCAACCCGGCCACCGTCGTCTACGACTACGACCGCTGGGCCGACGGCACCTACACCGTCAGTGCCGCCTCGGCAGGCGTCTACCGTGGTACGGAAGGGAGTTCGGGGCAGCACCGGATCGGTGTGCAGGGCGAGAGCGTGCCCGCTCTGGCCGTGGCGGGCAAGGAACTGCTCGCGGGAACCACCGTGGGCATGTACCGCACGGCACTGCCCGTGACCTCACCCGAGTGGGGCGCCGGCGAGCACGAGGGCACGACCGGCACGCAGGTCTCGGCGATCCGGACGTACGCCCGCGACAGCAGCATCGTGTGGCGGACGTTCGAGAGCCTCACCGGGCTCGCCGTGCAGAAGAGCACGGACGGCGGTCGCAGCTGGGAGGACAGGGGCCTGCTCGACGGCAACGCGCTCGCGCTCCTGGTCGACCCGCGCGACCCCGACCGGGTCGCCGTCTCCTACACCCGGATCGACGGACCCGGCGTGTACACCACGACCGACGGCGGAGGTCACTGGAAGAGCCTGCGCAAGGACGACCAGTTCCGCGCCCTGACAGCCGATCCGCGCAGGAACGGGCGGATCTGGCTCGGCGGGTACGGTGGCCTGTACTACTCGGACGACTTCGGCAAGACCCTCACGAAGGCGGCCGACGGCGAGGTCTCGGCCCTCGGCAGCGACGGCTCGCGGCTGATCGTCGGCGGCACCACCCTGCGTTGGTCGTCCGACGGCGGCCGCACCTTCCACACCGCCGACCACGGAGGCCTGCGGATCCAGGTGTCGGGCATCGTCGAAGCCGGCGGCGACCTGTACGCGGGCACCACGGGCCGCTGGGTTCCCGGTGAAGTCCCGTACGGAGCACGGGGAGTACTGCGGTCGACCGACGGCGGCCGTACCTGGCGCAACGTCTCCGGGACCCTGCAGAACCTCGACGTCCTGTCCATGGCGGCGGCCTCGGACGGACGGAGCCTGTACGTCGGAACCGCACTGGGAGGTGTGCACCGGCTGAACCTCAAGTGAGTCAGGGAAGGGGGCCTCCGCGAGGGGAGAGGCCCCCTTCCTTCATGCCCATGCGTTCATGAACCGGCCGGATGGGCTCCGCGAGGTCGCCCGAACAGCGGTGTCGGCCGTCTCGGCCGTGGTGCTCGCACCCACGGTGGTGCGAACCTCCGAGGCGAGTCCAGGGAGTGGCCCGCACCACCCGTTCGCCCGTCTCCCGATGCTGTTCCCCATGAGCCCGTGCCAGCATCGGCCGTACGGACACGGCGACGAAACCCCTCCCGTCGCCCCCAGCAGTGCTCTCCCGCCTCCCCCGAGGGCGGACCCACCGGAAATGAGTGATGGCTGTGGCGAAGGCTTACCTGGTGGGCAGCGGCATCGCGTCGCTGTCGGCCGCCGCGTTCCTGATCCGCGAGGCGGGCTTCTCCGGCGAGGACATCGTCATTCTGGAGGAGCAGGACCGCGAGGGCGGCAGCCTGGACGCGGCCGGTTCACCCGAGACCGGGTACACCATGCGGGGCGGGCGGATGTTCGAGGTGCACTTCGAGTGCACCTACGACCTGCTCTCCTCCGTCCCCTCCCTGGACGACCCGTCGAAGTCGGTCACGGAGGACACCTTCGCCTTCCACGAGGACTTCGCCTGGAACGATCACGCCCGGCTCGTCGACTCCGCGGGCAAGGTGATCGACGCGCACGCGATGACGTTCTCCGAACGCGACCGCCTGGAACTCGTCAGGTGTGTGGCGACCCCCGAGCACAAGCTGGACGGAAAGCGCATCGCGGACCTGTTCCACCCGGACTTCTTCTCCACCAACTTCTGGGCGATGTGGTGCACCACCTTCGCCTTCGAACCCTGGCACAGCGCGATCGAGTTCCGCCGCTACCTCAACCGCTTCGTGCACCTCTTCAAGACCTTCGACTCCATGTCCGGGATCTACCGCACGAGGTTCAACCAGTTCGACTCGATCGTCCGACCGCTCCACGCGTGGCTCACGGACCAGGGCGTCACCCTTCAACTCGGCACCCGAGTGACCGACTTGGGGCTCGCGAACGGCGACCGGCTGACCGTCGAGTCGATCATCGTGGAGCGGGCCGGAAAGAGCGAGGAGATCACCCTGGAAAGCGGCGACCTCGTCATGGTCACCAACGGGTCGATGACCGCGAACTCCACCCTGGGCTCGACCGACGCCGTCCCCGCCCTGGACGTCGACACGCCCAGTGGAGCATGGCAGTTGTGGGAGACCCTGGCGGCCAAGAGGGCCGGGCTCGGCGACCCGCGGGTCTTCGACTCCACTCCGAAGGACTCCACCTGGGAGTCCTTCACCGTCACCACCAAGGATCCCTCCTTCTTCCAGCTGATGGAGAAGTTCAGCGGCAGCGAGGCCGGCAAGGGAGGCCTGATCACCTTCAAGGACTCCAGCTGGCTCCTCACCATCGTCCTGAACCACCAGCCGCACTTCCGTGAGCAGCCCGAGGACACCTTCGTGTGGTGGGGCTACGCCCTCTTCCCGGACAAGGAAGGGGACTTCGTCAAGAAGAGGATGCGGGACTGCACCGGCCGCGAGATCCTCGACGAGGTTCTGCAGCACCTGCCGTTCGAGCAGGAGCAGCGTGCCGCCATCCGCGACGCCTCGATCGTGATCCCCGCCCTGATGCCGTACATCACCAGCCAGTTCCTGGTCCGCAAGAGCGGCGACCGCCCCCCGGTCGTTCCGGAGAACTCCACGAACCTCGCCTTCATCGGCCAGTACGCGGAGGTCCCCGACGACGTCGTCTTCACCGTCGAGTACTCCGTCCGCACCGCCTGGACGGCCGTCGCCCAGCTCCTGAACCTCGACAGGCAGCCCCCGTCCGTCTTCAAGGGCGCACACGATCCCAAGGTCCTCGTCGAGGCACTCCAGACGCTCCACCGACGCTGACAGCCAGTGCCCTCCGGGGCCCGCACGGCGCGAAGTCCACGGTGTGCGGGCCCGGTCCCCGTTCCTGCCCCGCGCTACGCCGCGTGGCTGCCGCGCGTATCAGGGTCGCGCCGGGATGCCGTACGGGCCGGTCGGGCACGCCGTGCGAGCGAGGTGGCGGCCGACTCCCACTCGGGGTAGGAGAAGGTGAACCCGGCCGCGCGCAGCCGGCCCGGCACCACCCGACGGCTCTTGAAGAGCAGCTCCGTGTCCGAGCGCAGCGCGAACGCCCCCAGCTCGGCCATCCAGCGCGTCGCGGGCAGTCCCACCGGGACGCCCCAGGCCGCGCGCAACGTCCGCATGAAGTCACGGTGCGGAAGGGGGCCGGGGGAGGAGAGGTTCACCGGCCCCTCCAGGTCGTCCCGGGCGATGAGGAACTCCACCGCCCGCACGAAGTCCTCGTCGTGGATCCAGGAGACGTACTGCGCACCGCCGGCCACCGGCCCGCCCAGCCCGAGCCGGGTCAGCCGCGACAGCACGTCGAACACGCCTCCCCGGTCCGGGCTCATGACCATCGCCGAGCGCAGCGCCACCTTGCGGGTCGCGGGAGTCGGCGCATCGGCCTGCGCCCGCTCCCAGTTCCGCGCGATCTCGACGCTGTAGGCCCAGTAGTCCGGCACTCCTGGCTCCGTACCGCCGATCACCCCGGTCGCCTCGTCGTGCGCCGCGTCGAAACGGTGGGCGTAGACCGTCGCCGTACTCATCTGCAGCCAGACGCGCGGTGGCCGTGCGGCGGCGGCGATCGCCTCGCCGACGACCCGTGCCGAGTCCACCCGGGAATCCATCATCGCTCGCAGGTTCTCGGGGGTGTAACGGCAGGAGACGCTGCGTCCGGCCAGGTTGACGACGGCGTCGCAGCCGTCGATCACCGCGGCCCAGGGACCGAGGGTGACCCCGTCCCAGCCGAGGTCGTGAGCCCGCCGGGGGTGCCGGGTCAGCACCGTGACCTCGTGGCCCGCCGCCGTCAGCGCACGGTCGAGTATCGCGCCCACCTGTCCGGTTCCTCCGGGCAGCACTACCTTCATCGAACCCCCTCGGCTTCGTACCGCTTCAGCGTAACCCTTCTTTTTGAACGTGTTCAACATGGGCCGAGGTGTCGGTCGTATCTCGTGAGGGCGGCCGTCTGTTCCTCCGTCGTCGGCGGCGCCGGAGGCGGCGTCCGCGCCGGGCGTCCGCTCCTTTGTCTCAACTCCGTGGTGATGATCCGCGATTCGGGGTACACGCCTCGCCATGGCACCGAAGACCGAACGCGTCATGTTCCTGCGGGCCGTGCGACAGCTGCACCGCGTCCGCACCTTCTACGTGATGGGCATCCTGATGTGGAGCGCATCCACCGTCTGGACGGCCTGGCAGTCACCCGGCACCCGGCAGATGTGGGTCTCCGCCCTGCTCCTGGCTGTCTTCACCGGACTTCTCCTGACGGCGACGCTCTCGCTGCGCCGCCTTGAGCCCCCGAGGACGGGCGAGCCCGTCCACCACGCGGCCACGCGCAAGGCGACCGGGCCGCGCAAGGCACACGCCTGAGCCTCGTCGAGCGGGTGGATACGGCGGCCATGAAGGGACGCGGCGGTTACGAGTCGGTCCAGCGGGTCGGGTGACCGGAGGTGTCCGTGGTGAGCCACGATCCGTCTCCGAGAGGCCGGATGTCGTACGGGTTGTCCGTGCGGGCGTCGAACTCGCCGCGGATCCGGCCCGAGTGGACATCGACGGTGTAGTGGCGGAACCACTCCTGCTCGTCCTCCGTCTCGCCCAGGAGAGCGACGACGACGGTGTCCGGGCTGAGATAGCCGCCGCTCCACTCCACGTAGATCTCGTCCGGATCGTGCCCGAAGGCATCCACCGACAGGGCGAACGTCACCTGGCCGTCCGGATAGGTGTGGAGGGCGACATCGGTCTGGTCGTGGGCGACCGTCATGAAGTGGCTTCCGTCGGGCGACAGGCCGACGAGGCACCGGTCGTCCCAGGGGTGGCGGTCGAGATCCATGCGCCCCTCGACCAGCGACGCCCTGTAGATCACCGACCCGTCCTGGCCCTCACCCACGTCGAGCAGCACGTGATCGTCCGCCGGATGCGGGAACTGCTCGCCACCGTGTCCGACCGTCCGCAGATCCGCCCGCGCGACGACGGCCCCCGTTCCGGCGTGAAGGGCGGCCCACTGGTCCGGTCGGTCGCGGCCGGCCATGGCATCGGGGCGGTAGACCCAGACCGTCGATCCGTCCGGTGACAGCACGCAACCCGGCCGGTGCCCCATCCGGTGGGTCGAACGCGGCTCGAACTCCGACCGCCAGATCTCGACCCCGTCCGCTGTCACGCAGACGGCTGCGTCGAGGGTGGTGTAGTAGGCGCGTCGGAGGTCGGAGGAAACGCCGCACTCGACGACATCGTCCCCGGGAGCGGGTCGGCAGACCAGGGTGGGTGACAGCACGCCGAGGTCACCGGCGTCCAGATCGTAGGCACAGATGTCTCCGTCCACGACCCGGGTGACGAGTTTGCGGGGGTGAGTGGGGTGAGCCATGGTCCGGAGGCTAACTCGCGCGTCCGTCCGCAAGGAACGGCCGCCGGGAGAAGCCCGTTCAAGGCCCGGACCATGGCGGTACGCGTGCCCGTGCCCACGTCCATGGCGTGGGCGGCCAAGTGGCTTGCCGGACCGGTTCTTTGAGGCGGATCAGCAGTCCGTCACCAGCAGGCGATATCCGACGTCGACGGTGTCGAGCGTGAGCAGGTCGGCGTGGCGCTCGTGCCAACGGCCGGTCGTCAGGTCGTCGGTGAGCGCCGCCAGGCCGGGAGCGAGGGCCCCTTCCCCGGTCTGGGCGAACAGGGAGATTCCGGCCCGCACCTGCGGGTCGAGGTAGGCGTGCGGGCGGCGCCAGTACGCCGCGCCGAAGCCGTCCGTGCAGTCGTGGGGGACGGGGACGGCTTCCTCGCGCGCCCCGCCGAGCAACGCGGCCAGCCGGTCGGTCGGAACGGCGCGGGTGTCGTCGAAGGCGGCCGCCTGCGGGAGGTAGTCGCGGACGAGCCAGAACTGCTCGCGGAAGGCATGCTGGTCCCAGGTCAGGATGACGATACGGCGGCGCGCGATCCGGCGGAGTTCGGCGATCCCCGCCGCCACGTCGCTCCAGTGGTGGACGGTGAGCAGGGCCATGACGGTGTCGGCGGCGCCGTCGCGCAGCGGGAGAGCCTCGGCCACCGCGCACACGGCGGGTGCGGCCCCGGGCGGCCGCTGGGCGAGCATGATCTGGCTCGGCTCGACGGCGAGAACGGTCTGTGCGGGCTCGTACGAACCGGTGCCGGCCCCTACGTTGATCACATCCGGGGCGTTCCCGAGCGCGGCGTGAATCTGTGCGGCGATCCGCGGATCCGGCTGTCGGGTCCGGCCGTACGTCGCGCCGAGCGTGTCATAGATGGCCATGCCCTTCAGTATTCGGCATGGCACCCGTGCGGTGACCCGGCAGGAACGGTGAGCTGCCTCCAACGTGGACCCCGCGTCGGATAGTTGTGGATGCGGCAGCGGTCGTTCGGGATTCGGAACGGTGCTGCCGAGCGCCGCCAGTCCGGACCGACCGGTCACGCGGCTGCACGGGCAGGGGTGCGAGCGGGTCCTGACGCCGTGCACATTCTCCTCTTCGGTCAGGGCACGTCCTTTGGTCGGCCGATGGAACCGGCAAGGACCGTGGCAGCGTCCGTAGGTGCACAAGATCGACAGTGGACGCGGAGGAGTTGTGATGACCGGTACAGCCACCCGAAACCTCTATCTCGTCCGCCACGGGGAGGCGTTGCCGGACGAGAGCGGGCTGACGGAAGGTGGCCGGCAGCAGGCCACGCTGCTCGGCCAACGTCTCCGGGACATCCCCTTCGCGGCTGTTCACCACGGCCCGCTGCCCCGGGCCGAACAGACCGCACGCCTGATCGCCGGCCAGCTCAAGAACGTTCCGCTGGAGGCATCGGAAGTCGCCGGTGACTACATCCCTCACATGCCGACGAGGGGTGAACTCCCCGAGGAGTCAGCAGACTTCTACCTCCGCTTTCTCGCCGACGCGACGGACGAGGAGCAGGAGCGCGGGCCCGTGCTGGCCCGCCAGGCACTGGATCTGTTCACCGGGCCGCTGGACGCCGCAGAGGACCGGCATGAACTGGTCGTCACCCACAACTTCCTGATCGCCTGGCTCGTCCGGGACGCCGTGCGGGCACCGAAGTGGCGCTGGCTGGGCCTCAACTACTGCAACGCCGCCCTCACGGTCATCCGCTACGTACCGGGCCGGGCACCGTATCTCCTCGTCACCAACGACATGCGCCACCTGCCGGCCGAGCTGCGCTGGACGGGGTTTCCGCCCGAGGTGCACGTCTGAACGAGGTTGCTGGGCGGACGAACGGGGCCCCGACGCTTCGATGACTCCGCCTACGCCGCGAGCCACGGATGGCCCGGGTGCACGCTCTGCAGCAAGTCGCTGAGGCGATCTCGCCGCGTGCGGCTCAGGAGGGGAAGCACTGTCTCGAAGTCCCTCCGATCCTTGGGGCGCGTCGCCTTTGCTTTGAAGAGGAGAGCCAACTCCGGTATCAGGTACGGGATACCGTCTGCCGTGTGCTCGATGATCTCGGCGTACGGCAGCCGTACCCTCGCGTCCCGGCGACAGATCCAGATGTCGCCCGCGTGCGGCTCGCGGAAGACGTCGAGCAGGAAGCGTCCGTTCGACGGATCGCGTAGCCAGGTCTGGTGCGTGGCGGCCAGTGCCCCAGGTTCAGCGCCCGGCCAGACACGTCCCCCACCGACCGCGTCGAACACGAACTCGGGGAAGCGGGCGCGGATTTCGGGGAATCCGGCAGACGGTACGGCGATCTCCAGATCGTCGTGCGGACGGGACTGCTCCCCGCGGAACAGGTCCAGCGCCCATCCTGCCGCGACGCACCAAGGAGTGCTGACGCCACTCAGCCGCTCGGCGACCTGTTCCGGTCGCCACGCGTCCGTCCAGCGCGCTTCGACTTCGTCTTCGTCAAGGACATGGCCACCAGGCGGAAGGGGTTGAGGCATCGGCCCACATTACTGCCGCGTCCGCGCCGGTCCCGTCGGGTCGGGGTCTCCGCGTGGAGGACCGTGACGGGCGGCCTACCAGGGTGGTGGCGAAGGCGGCGAGGTGGATGGTGTGTGCTCCAGGGCCTCGTCGTATCGCAGCGCGACGAGGCGGGCGAGTGATGTGTGGGTGCCGAGGGGTGCGGAGGTGAGGCTGCCGCCGGCGTGGGCGGCGCGGCGGGCGAAGAAGCCGGGGCTCATCAGGTACGGGGCGACAGCGATACGGGAGTGGCCCTCGGAGCGGAGGGCGGCGACGGCTTCGGCGGGGGTGGGGCCCGCCGCGCAGAGGTAGGCGGGGACGACGTCGTGGAGCGGCGGATGCCGCAGGCGCAGCAGCATGGCCATGGCTGCCGCGTCCGCGTTGGCGTCGGGGTCGGTGGACCCGGCCGCCGCGAGGACGACGGGCCCGTCTCCGGCGCGCCATCCGGCATCGGCGAGGCGGTCGGTGAGGGCGTCGGCCAGCAACGGATGAGGGCCGAGCGCGGCGGCCACGCGGGCGCGCAGGTGGGGCGCCGAGGCGAGCGCCTCGGGGATGTCTACGCGGACGTGATAGCCCGCGCCGAGCAGCAGCGGCACGAGGACGACGTCGCCTTGAAGGCGGGCGAGTGCTTCCGGCAGGGACGGGGTGACCAGGTCGAGGAAGCATCGTTCCACGCGCAGGTCGGGCCGTAGGGCGCGTACCTGGTCGACGAGTGCCTCGGTGACCGCGACGCCCTCGGCGTCCCGGGTGCCGTGGGCCACGGCGAGGAGTGTCGGCCGGAATGGGCGGTCGAGGTTCGTCGAGGGGGCGGCCATGGTCACCCCGCCGCCAGCCGGTAGCCGCGCTTGGGCACGGTCCTGACCAGGTCGCTGTGCGGGCCGAGCGAGGCGCGGAGCCGCGCGATGGCCGCCTCCACGGCGTGCTCGTCCGCGGCGGAGTCGGCCCAGGCGCGGCGCAGCAGTTCGGCGCGGCTGAGCACCCAGCCCGGACGCTCCGCAAGTGCGCGCAGCAGCGTCGCGCCCTTGGGGGAGAGCCAGTAGCTCTCCCCGTCGACCAGAAGCGCGCTGCCCTGCAGTACCAACGTCCGTCCGGCGACGCCCAGTTCCTGGCGCCCGCGGGTGGGCAGGGTCTCGGTGAGCGTGCGTACGAGAGCGCCGAGGCGCCCGCGTTCCGGCCAGACGACCGGCAGCCCGGCGTCAAGCAGCGGCCGTGCGCAGACCGGGCCCACACAGACCGGCAGCACATCGTGGGACATGGCCTCCAGGACGCGTTCGTGCAGGCCGTCGGCGGACGCCGTCTGTAGGAAGGCGGTGATCGCCGGCGCGCTGGTGAAGGCCAGGGCGTGCACCTCGCGGCGAACCGTCGACTCGACGAGACGCCGGACCGGGGCGGGGTCCTCGGGGGGCGCCCAGCGGTACACGGGGACCGTGACGACCTCGGCGCCCCGCTCCCGCAGCGCCGCACTGAAGGCGGTCAGTGGCAGACCGTGTTCCTGCACCGCGATCCGGCGGCCCGCCAGTGGCTGGGCCAGCAGCCAGGTCAGCAGCTCGTCCGTCGCCTCGCTCGCGGGGGAGTAGGACTCGCCGAGCCCGCTGGCGCGGACGGCCCCGGTCGCCTTGGGCCCCCGCGTCAGGACGACGGCGTCCCGGCAGACCGCCGACAGCTCGGCGCCCCGCCCCCAGCCGTCGGCCGCGCTCATCCAGCCGCGCCAGCCGACGCCGGTGGTCGCGACGACATAGTCCAGTGGCGCCGTGATACAGCGCTCGGTGGCCCGGCGCAGAGCGATGTCGTCCTCCAGCGGAAGGATGCGCAGGGCCGGAGCCTCCACCACGCGCGCACCGCGCCGGGTCAGCAGCGCCACGAGCTCGTCACGACGGCGCGCGGCGGTCACACCGACGGTGAACCCGGTCAGCGGACCGGCCTGCTCGGCCGGGGTGGAAGTGTCGTTGGTGCCCATGGACGCAGACTCCGGGCACGCGGTTTCCGTCAGGTTGCCTGGCCATCACGCCCGGGTTAGGCAAATGCTTCGTGGTGTTACGGCACATGTCCTCCGCCGCACCCCGTCCGGCCTGCGGCGTGAGCGACGTGTACCGCGGGCGCAACACGGACGACCAGGCGGCGTAACGCGCCGTGGCCACTGTCTTCGGCATGGAGACCACCACCGACACCCACTGTCCGTACTGCTCACTGCAGTGCGGAATGCGTCTCGCGACGGCCGGCGGTGTCGGGACGACGGTCGTCGAACGACCCGAGTTCCCGGTCAACCGGGGCGCGTTGTGCGGCAAGGGGCAGTCTGCCGCCGCCCTGCTCGACAGGGCGAGCCGGCTGACCACGCCACTGGTACGCGAACGCGGAGCGCTGCGGGCGGCGAGCTGGGACGAGGCGCTGGACCGGGTCGCGGGAGGCTTCTCGGCGATCCGCTCCGAGCACGGCGCCGACGCCGTCGGAGTCTTCGGGGGTGGCGGGCTGACCAACGAGAAGGCCTACCAGCTGGGCAAGTTCGCCCGCGTCGCGCTCGGCACCGCCAACATCGACTACAACGGGCGCTTCTGCATGTCGTCGGCCGCGGCGGCGAACCGTATCGCATTCGGCCTGGACCGTGGACTGCCCTTCCCGCTGGAGGACATCCCGCGCACCGACTGCCTGATCCTCGTCGGCGGCAACCCGGCGGACACGATGCCGCCCGCCCTGCGCTACTTCCGCGAACTGCGCGAGAACGGCGGCATGTTGATCGTCGTCGATCCTCGGCGCACCCGGACCGCCGAACTGGCCGACCTTCATCTGCAACCCCTGCCCGGCAGCGACCTGGCGCTCGCCCTCGGCCTGCTGCACCTGCTGATCGCCGACGGACTGGTCGACCACGAGTTCGTCGACACCCGCACCACCGGATTCGGGCCGGCGCGTGCCGCCGCGATGGCCCACTGGCCCGAGCGCGTCGAACGGCTCACGGGCATAGCGGCGAGCCACCTCCGATTGGTGGCACACCGTTTCGGTCGGGCCGCGACCGGCATGGTGCTGACCGCGCGCGGTCCTGAGCAGCAGAGCAAGGGCACCGACACCGTCGGCGCCTGGATCAACGTGTGCCTCGCGTCCGGCAAGGCGGGCCGGCCGTACTCCGGCTACGGCTGCCTGACCGGCCAGGGCAACGGGCAGGGCGGGCGGGAACACGGCCAGAAGGCGGACCAGCTCCCCGGCTACCGCTCGATCGAGGACCCGGCCGCTCGCGAACACGTCGCCCGTGTCTGGGGTGTGGACCCGCAGACTCTGCCGCGCACCGGCCGCTCCGCCTACGAACTTCTGGACAGCCTCGGTGACCCGGGACCGGACGGCGTGCGCGGGCTGCTGCTCATGGGCTCCAACCCGGTCGTCTCCGCCCCGAACGCGGCTCATGTGACGGAGCGGCTGCGGTCGTTGGACCTGCTGGTGGTCAGCGACCTCGTCCTCTCCGAGACCGCGCAGCTCGCCGACGTCGTGCTGCCCAGCGCCCAGTGGGCCGAGGAGACCGGCACGATGACCAACCTGGAAGGCCGGGTGATCCTGCGGCAACGAGCGGTCGACGCGCCCGAGGGCGTACGCGGAGACCTTTGGCTGATGCGCGAACTCGCCGAACGTCTCGGGGTCAAGCGGGGGTTCGACGACGACCCCGAGACGGTCTTCGAGGAACTGCGGCGCGCCTCGGCGGGCGGTCAGGCGGACTACGCGGGTATCAGCTACGACCGGATCCGCGCCGAGGACGGGGTCTTCTGGCCGTGCCCGGCCGAGGACCACCCCGGCACGCCCCGGCTCTTCCTGGACACCTTCGCGACGCCGGACGGCCGCGCCCGGTTCGCCCCGGTCACCCACCGCCCGGCGGCAGAGGAACCCGACGCCGCGTACCCGCTCTACCTCACGACCGGGCGGGTGCTGTCGCAGTACCAGAGCGGGGCTCAGACCCGCCGCGTCGGCGCGCTCAACGCCTCCGCGCCGGGACCGTTCGTGGAGCTGCATCCCCTGCTGGCGAGACAACTGGCGGTCACGGAAGGCGATGCGCTCGCGGTGACCTCCCGACGCGGCCGGGCCGTCGCACCGGCCCGGATCACCGACACGATCCGCCCCGACACCGTGTTCATGCCGTTCCACTGGCCGGGCGCGGGACGGGCCAACACGCTCACCAACCCGGCGCTGGACCCGACCTCGAAGATGCCCGAGTTCAAGCTGTGCGCGGTGCGGGTCGAAGCGGCGGTCGCCGTCGCGACGGCGAAGCCGGACGAGGAGCGGCACGCATGAGCGCCACCCGTCACATCGCGGTCGTCGGAGCCGGCATGGCGGCCGCCCGCTTCGCCGAGCGCCACCGCGCCCTCGGCGGCACCGCCCGGATCACCCTCCACGGGGCCGAGCCCCGCCCGCCCTACAACCGCGTACTCCTCGCCGACGTGTTGACCGGACGCTACGCGGCGGAAGCGGTGGCGCTGCCGGTCGGCGCCGCCGAACTGCGCGTCGGCAGCGAGGCCGTGGCCGTGGACCTCGCGGCGCGCACCCTGACGTCGGCCGACGGCCGCAGCGAGACCTGGGACGAACTGGTCCTCGCGACCGGCGCCAATCCGGTCCTCCCACCGATGCGCGGACTGCGCCGACCCGACGGCACGGGACTGCGCGACGGTGTGCACAGCCTGCGTACCCTCGCCGACTGCGCGCGGCTGAGCGAGGACGTCGGCAGGGCGCGCCGCGCCGTCGTCATCGGCGGCGGTGTCCTCGGCGTCAGCGTCGCGAGGGCACTGGGCGCTCTCGGCCTCACCGTCGAGATCGTGCACCAGGGACCCCATCTGATCGAGCGTCAACTCGACGCCGAGGCGTCGGCCGCGCTGCGCGAGGGATTGCGCCGGATGGGTGTCGAGGTCTACCCGAACAACCGGGCCCGCGCGGTGGTCGGCCGGCACGGCACCGGGGACAGCGCCGTCGAGCTGGCCAACGGCTACCGCCTCAGCACCGATCTGGTCGTCCTCGCCTGCGGTGTCCGCCCCCGTACCGCGCTCGCACACGCCGCCGGTCTCACCGTCGACACCGGAATCGTCGTCGACGACACGCTGGCCACGTCCGCAGCCCACGTCCACGCCATCGGCGACTGCACCCAGCACCGCGGCATCGTGCACGGGCTGTCCGGCCCGGCCTGGGAACAGGCCGACGTCCTCGCGGCACGCCTCTCCGGCACGGACCCCGACGCGCTCTACCAGGGTTCGCGCCCCCTCGCCCGGCTCAGCGCGGGACCTCTGGAGTACGCGGCCTTCGGCGAAGCGCACCTCGACGCCGAAGACCAGGCCGCGGACCCCGAGCTGAGCGTGCTGCGCCTGTCCGACGCGACGCGCGGCAGCTACAAGAAGCTCGTGCTGCGCGGTGAGCGTCTCGTCGGCGCGATCCTGCTCGGCGACCTGGCCACCGTGGGTGAGCTGGCCCGCGCGTACGAGCGTGACGCGTCGATTCCCGACCGACCCCTGCACCTGCTCACCTCATACGGAGCCTCGCCATGACACACCGACCGACGTCCGGCCCGTCGTCCCGCCCGCTCAAGGATCTCGTCCTCGTCGGCCACGGCATGGTCGGCCAGCGCTTCCTGGAGGCGCTGACCGAGCAGCCCGGAGGGGCCGACTGGCGGATCACCGTCCTCGCCGAGGAACCGCGCCCCGCCTACGACCGGGTGCATCTGACCTCGTGGTTCTCCGGTACGGACGCCGACGCGCTGTCGCTCACGCCACCTGGCTTCCTGACCGATCACGGGATCGACCTGCGCCTGGCCGAACCGGCGGCCGCCGTCGACCGCGCCGCGCAGACCGTCACCACCGCGTCCGGTCAGGTGCTGCACTACGACGCGCTGGTGCTGGCCACCGGGTCCTACCCGTTCGTGCCGCCCGTACCGGGCCACGACGCGGCCGGCTGCCACGTCTACCGCACCATCGAGGACCTGGAGGCGATCCGCGACGACGCGGAGCAGGCGGGCAGAGGTGTGGTGGTCGGCGGCGGACTGCTCGGCCTGGAGGCCGCCGGCGCCCTCACCGCGCTCGGCCTGGAGACCCACGTCGTCGAGTTCGCGCCCCGCCTCATGGCCCTCCAGGTCGACGAGGGCGGCGGTCAGCTGTTGCGCCGCAAGATCGAGGAGCTGGGCGTCACCGTCCACACCGGAGCGGGCACCGAGGCCATCGTCCTCGGCGAGGACGGCCGCGTGCTGGGCATGGGACTCTCCGACGGCCGGGAACTCCCCGCCGACCTGGTCGTCTTCTCGGCCGGTGTGCGACCGCGGGACCAACTGGCCAGCGAGAGCGGCCTGCCCGTCGGCGAACGCGGCGGCATCGTCGTCGACGAACGCTGCCGCACCACGGACCCGCACGTCTACGCCATCGGGGAGTGCGCGCTGGCCGCGGACGGCCGGGTCTACGGCCTGGTCGCCCCCGGATACGCGATGGCCGAGACCGCGGCCCGTTCACTCGCCGGCGAACACCGCGACCAGGACGCGTTCACCGGCGCCGACACCTCGACCAAACTCAAGCTCCTCGGGGTCGACGTCGCCAGCTTCGGCGACGCGCACGGCGCGACCGAGGGAGCACTCGACGTCCTGTACAGCGACAGCCGGAGCGGCGTCTACAAGAAGCTCGTCATCGGCCGCGAGGGTCAGCTCCTCGGCGGCGTCCTGGTGGGCGACACCGAGTCCTACGGACTGCTGCGCCCCCTGGCGATCGGCGGCGAACCCCTGCGAACCGCTCCCGAACAGCTGGTTCTCCCCGCCGGCCTCGGCCCCGCGGGACCGGTCACGCTTCCCGAGCAGGCCGTCGTCTGCTCCTGCCACAACGTGAGCAAGGGACAGATCCGCGCCGCCGTCCACGACGAGGGATGCGCCACCGTCCCGGAGGTCAAGAAGTGCACGAAGGCGGGCACCGGCTGCGGCAGTTGCGTGAAACTCCTCGGCACCATCGTGACGGAGGAACTGCAGGCGAGCGGTGTCACCGTCGACAAGGGGCTGTGCGAACACTTCGCGCACACCCGGACCGAGCTCTACGAGATCGTCCGGGTCGCCGGCATCACCTCGTTCACCGACCTGGTCGACCGGCACGGCAGCGGCGAGGGATGCGACGTCTGCAAGCCGGTCGTCGCCTCCATCCTGGCCACCCTCGACAACGGCCACATCCTCGACGGCGAACAGGCCGCGCTCCAGGACACCAACGACCACTTCCTCGCCAACCTGCAACGCAACGGCTCCTACTCCGTCGTGCCACGCATCCCCGGCGGTGAGATCACCCCGCACGGCCTGATCACGATCGGTGAGATCGCCCGCGACTTCGGCCTCTACACGAAGATCACCGGCGGCCAGCGCATCGACCTGTTCGGCGCCGGCGTCGACCAACTGCCCGCCATCTGGCGCCGGCTCGTGGACGCGGGATTCGAGTCCGGCCACGCCTACGGCAAGTCCCTGCGCACGGTGAAGTCCTGCGTGGGCGAGACCTGGTGCCGGTACGGAGTCCAGGACTCGGTGGGCCTCGCGATCGAGCTGGAACTGCGCTACCGCGGCCTGCGCTCACCCCACAAGCTCAAGTCCGCCGTCTCGGGATGCGCTCGCGAGTGCGCGGAGGCGCAGGGCAAGGACTTCGGCATCATCGCCACCTCCACCGGCTGGAACCTCTACATCGGCGGGAACGGCGGCATGACGCCGCGACACGCCGATCTGCTCGCCGCCGACCTGGACCGCGACACGCTGATCCGCAGCATCGACCGGTTCCTGATGTTCTACATCCGCACCGCCGACCGGCTGGAGCGGACCTCCGTCTGGCTGGACCGGATCGAAGGCGGCCTGGACCACGTGCGGGCCGTCGTCATGGACGACTCACTGGGTCTGTGCGCCGAACTGGACGCCCTGATGGAGCGCCACGTCGACCACTACCAGGACGAGTGGGCGGCGGTGCTCGCCGACCCCGAACGCCTGCGCCGCTTCGTGTCCTTCGTCAACGCCCCCGGCACCCCCGACCCCGCCGTGACCTTCGTGCCGGAGCGCGGCCAGATACGCCCGGCCCGGCCCGACGAGCACGGAACCATCCTCTCCCCGGCTTTGGTGGCCGGCCCCCGACTGGCGGTGCGTACCGCGTGAGCAGGTATGTGGAGATCCACGACGGCACGCGCTGGACGCGGGCCTGCCCCTACGACGACCTCATCCCCGGACGGGGGGTCGCGGTCCTCGGCGCCCGCGGCGAACAGGTGGCGGTCTTCCGCGACCGGGCAGGATCGCTGTACGCGGTCGACAACCGTGACCCGTTCAGCGACGCCCACGTGATGTCACGCGGGATCCTCGGCAGCCGCGGTGACGTCCCGACGGTCGCGTCGCCGATGTACAAGCAGGTCTTCGACCTCCGTGACGGGCGCTGCCTGGACGAGCACACCGCCCCGGACGGCACCCCGGCCGTGCTGCGGGTCTGGCCCGTGCGCGACAGCGCGGACACGACCTCACAGCCGGCCGGAGCGGGCGTGCACGGGCCGTAGCACGGCCGATCTGCGGGGAGGCGGACCACGTAACCCGCCCCTCCTAGCGTCGTCGCGACGGACCGAACCCCACCTCACGAAACAGCGGGTGACAGCTGATGACCAGTGTGGTCGACACAGAAGGCACGGCCGAGGAGGCCGCCGGGCGCACGAGCGCTCCCGACGGCCCGAGCGCCTCCGGGAGCGCGGACCGTCCGGGCGCCATCACCGACTGGCGCCCGGAGGACCGGGCGTTCTGGGAGCGGACCGGCGCCCGGGTCGCACGCCGCAACCTGGTCTTCTCCGTCCTGTCCGAACACATCGGCTTCTCGGTGTGGAGCCTGTGGTCGGTCCTGGTGCTGTTCCTCGGACCGGAGTACCACATCGACCCGGCGGGCAAGTTCACCCTCACCGCGGTGCCGACGGCGCTCGGCGCCGCGTTGCGCCTGCCGTACACGTTCGCGGTGGCGCGGTTCGGTGGCCGCAACTGGACCGTTCTCAGTGCCCTGTTGCTGCTCGTGCCGACCGTCCTGGCCGGAATCGTGCTCCGACCCGGCGTCTCCTACGGCACCTTGCTGGCCGTCGCCTGCGTGGCCGGCGTCGGCGGCGGCAACTTCGCCTCCTCGATGGCGAACATCAACGCCTTCTACCCGCAGCGCCTCAAGGGCTGGGCCCTCGGCGTCAACGCCGGCGGCGGCAACCTCGGCGTTCCGGTCGTGCAACTCGTCGGCCTCCTGGTGCTGGCCACTGCAGGCGCGGCCCACCCCCGGCTCGTACCGCTGGTCTACCTGCCCCTGATCGTGCTGGCGGCACTGGGCGCGGCCCTGCGGATGGACAACCTGACGTCGCTGAAGAACGACAGGCGAGCCCTGCGCGAAGTGGCCACGGAACCGCACAGCTGGGTCATGTCCGCGCTGTACGTGGGCACCTTCGGCTCCTTCATCGGCTTCGGCTTCGCCTTCGGGCAGGTCCTCCAGGTGCAGTTCCACGACCAGTTCGACACCCCGGTCAAGGCTGCCTACCTGACGTTCCTCGGCCCCCTCCTGGGGTCGCTGGTGCGGCCGTTCGGCGGGCGGATGGCGGACCGCTGGTCCGGCGCCACCGTCACGCTCTGGACCTTCGCCGCCATGGCCGCGGGCACGGGTGTCGTCCTCGTGGCCTCCCACCAGAAGTCACTGCCGCTGTTCCTGACCGGCTTCGTGGCGCTCTTCGTGCTGAGCGGCATCGGCAACGGCTCGACCTACAAGATGATCCCGGCGATCTTCCAGGCCAAGGCACGCATCGCGGTCGCGGCCGGAGCCGACCCGGAGACCGTCGAACGGGACGCGCGACGCCGGGCGTCGGCGCTGATCGGACTGGCCGGTGCCGTCGGCGCGTTCGGTGGGGTCCTGGTGAACATCGCCTTCCGGCAGGCCTTCCTGGCCGGCGCGAGCGGCGACGCGGCCTACTGGGCCTTCCTGGCCGCGTACGCGGTCTGCTTCACCCTGACCTGGGCGGTCTATCTCAGGCCGCGAGAGGGCCGGATGGCCGGCATCTGACGGCGAGGGAGGCGGGTCACCCGGCGCGAGGCCGCGCCGGAGCCCGCCCTCTCCGCTCGCCCATGCCTACCGGGTCTGCGGCACGCGGAACCGGCGACGGTATTCGGTGGGCGTCGTGTTCAGCCGGCGTCGGAACGCTCGCACCAGTGTGTCGGTCGTGCCGAACCCGCAGACGGACGCGATGCGTTCGAGGGTGGCGTCGGAGGACTCGAGTTCGTGGCGCGCCTTCTCGACCCGTACGGACTCGATGTACGCGTGCGGGGTCATGCCCAGCTCCGTCTTGAAGAGCCGCGTCAGGTGCCGGTCGCTGACGTGCGCGTAGGCCGCGAGGTCCACGACGGTCAGCGGTTCGGCGATGGTGCGCAGGATGTGATGGCGGAGGTCCTCGATCCGCCGTGTCGTGGAGAGTTGCTCCAGGGGGACACTGAACTGGCTCTGTCCCGAAGGTCGTATCAGGTACATCACCAGCTGCCGCGCGACGCGCAGCGCGACGTCCTCGCCGAGGTCGTCGGCGATCAGGGCCAGCGACAGATCGAGGCAGGCGCTGATCCCGGCCCCCGTCCAGACATCACCCTGGCGGATGAAGATGGGATCGGCGTCGACCTCCACGGCCGGGTGGTCCGCGGCCAGTTGGGGCGCGGTCGACCAGTGCGTGGTGGCCCGCTTGCCGTCGAGGAGTCCCGCCGCGGCGAGAAGGTGGGCGCCGACGCAGACCGACGTCACTCGGTGGGTCCGGCCCGCCAGGGTCTTCACCCAGCCGACCAGCTCGGGGTCGACGATGGCACGGACGCGGCGCTCGCTGTCGACCTCCACCGACCCGGGCACGATGAGCGTGTCGATGCTCTTCGCGGCGGCCTCGTCGAAGGTGAGGTCCGGCAGGATGCGGACCCCGGCGGACGTGGTGACGGGATCCATGCTCGCGGCTGCCAGAACGACGTGATACCCGCTCGCGGCCTCGGTCTCGCGCCGGGCCAGGGAGAAGACCTCCGGCGGTCCGGTCACGTCGAGCAGGTCGACGCCCTCGAAGAGCACGATGACGATGAGGCGTCGGGCGAGGTCCGGCACAAGTCCCCCTGAACGGTTCTCGGCATGCCCCGCGGCATGTCCGTATCTGCATGTTAGACGTCATTGTGGACACGTCTCGGGGGCCATAGCGTTCCGGATGCAGCCCGACGCATCGCTGGGGCTGCCTCATCCACCGGAACACCGAAGGCGGTACCCCCATGTCCAGAACGACGCTGCGCGAGCTCAACGGCTTCGACGACACCCCGGCGAAGCTGGCCGACTCGACCCTGATCCTGATCGACTTCCAGAACACCTACACCCAGGGCGTGATGGAGCTCGACGGATGGGAGGCCTCGCTCGACGCCGCCGCTCACCTTCTCGCACGGGCGCGCCAGGAGGGCGCCAGGATCGTGCACGTCGTCAACGACGGTGGCGAGGGAACCCCGTACGACATCCGTGCGGAGATCGGTCAGATCCACCCCCGCGTCGCACCGGCCGAGGGCGAGGCCGTGGTCGTCAAGCAGGTCCCGAACGCCTTCGTCGACACGGACCTCGGGGCGCACATCCCTCAGGGGCAGGACGTCGTCATCGCGGGCTGGATGACGCACATGTGCGTGGCGTTCACCGCGCAGGGCGCGTTCCTGCGCGGCAACCGTCCCACGGTCGTCGCCGACGCCACCGCCACCCGATCCCTGCCCGTGACCGGCGCCGATCTCGACGCCTGCCAGGTGCACTACAGCGCTCTCGCCACCATCGCCGACCTGTACGGCGTCGTCGTTCCCTCCCACAAGGAGCTCATCTGATGAAGGTGCTGCGGACAGCCGCCGCCCTGACCGTCGCCACCGTCCTCGCGGCCACCACCGCGGCATGCGGGGGAAGCTCCGAGGCCGCGTCGCGCACCGACGACAAGCCGTCGCCCGTCGCGGACCGGAACGTCGCGAAGGACACGACGACACTGCGGCAGCTCAACAAGTTGGACGAGACTCCGGCGACGCTGTCCGACGCCACACTGATCCTGGTCGACTACCAGAACACGTACACCCAGGGGGTGATGGAACTCGACGGGTGGAAAGCGGCCGTGAACAACGCCGAGGCGCTGCTGCAGCGCGCGCGGAGGGCGGGCACACCGGTCATCCACATCGTCGACAAGGGCTACGACCTTAAGTCGAAGGCCGGCCAGATCATTCCGGCGCTCAAGCCGGCGAAGGGCGAGCCCGTCGTCGAGAAGACCGTCCCGAACGGCTTCCACCGCACGAACCTCGCCGCCGAGGTGAAGAAGGCCGGGCGCAAGAACGTCATCATCGCGGGATTCATGACGAACATGTGCACCCTGTTCACCACCCAGGGTGCCTTTCTCAACGGCAACAACCCCACCGTGGTGGCCGACGCCTCCGCGACCCGGGCACTGCCCCTGAACGGCGATCCGAACGGGATTCCCGCCCGACAGGTCCACGAGTCCGCGCTCGCCACGGTCCAGGACCTCTACGGAGTCGTGGTCCCCGCCCAGAGCTCCCTCAAGTAGCCCTGCGGCCGGTAGGGGCGGGGGAGGAGCCCAGGCTCTCCCGCCCCACCCTGTGCGACATCCCGAACTCCCCGAACTTCACTGACCAAGTCCCCCCACGCGGCCCCGTACACGTCAGGCCCCACGCCGATGACCCCGCCAACCATTGGAATTCCCCCCATGCGGACGCTCCCCCCACCCATTCGAAATCCACACTTCAAGACGCTACGGAGAAAACGAAGATGGCTACACGCAGAGGCTTCATAGTCGGCGCCTCCGGTATCGGCACCGCCGCGCTCCTGGGCTACTCGGCCTCCCCGAGCGCCGCCGACACGTCGGGGGCGACCACACCCGGCCCGGTGGCGGTGACCCCCCAGCAGGCGAAGGACTCGATCTTCGCCGTCAACGCCGGAATGCGCTCCAACTACGCCACCCTGAAAGCCGAGTTGATCAAGCACCTCGCCCCGGTGATCGTGGTGCAGAACGACGCGAAGGGCGGCAGGTTCACCCTCGTGACCCCGACGGGCCAGGAGTCCGTCAACCCCGTGGCGGAGACGTTCGAGCTGGCGAAGTCCATCGCTCACGTTCCGCTCGGCTGCTTCTCGGTGATCGCCTCCTACCTCGCGGACAAGCTCCCGAACCTGCCGAACGCCGCTCGGATCGACCCGCACGACCTGCTGATGGTGGCCTTCAACGACGACAAGTCCACCGCGTGGATCAAGCCACTTCAGGCCTACGCCGTCACTCTCACCACGGCGCGCCAGAACCTCGCCGCCGCCGGTCTGCCGGCCGCGCTGGTCACGTCCTGCGGCAATATCCTCGACGCCGCACTGAAGTTCATCAACACCTCGGTGGCGACGAAGGTATTCGACATGAAGTCGTTCGAGGACTTCTCCGGCAGCGTCTACCCCGACATCCGCACCAACATGGAGTACGCGGCGAAGGCCCAGATCAAGGGCGTGCAGGACATCATGAAGACCTGGCGTGCGAAGGTCGGCGAGGCGGCCTGGGCGGATCTCTACTGCGTCGTGCTGTCGCAGTGGACCACCAGTGTGCTCAACCAGAACACCATCATCATCAAGGACTGCATGAACGCCGCGAAGGTCGGCACCCACCTGATCGACCTGCCCGGCCTGGAGACGCCCAAGGACCCGGTCTTCACCGCGCTCGACAACCTCGCGCGGATCGTGCAGGACAACATCGCCGCGGAGATGGTGTTCCCGAAGAGCACCGTGGTCGCCGACGCGCTGAAGGGCAAGCAGGACCTGCTCTCCGACGAGATCCTCATCCAGCTCGGCGGCGCCACCCCGGCGCCCGCGAAGGCCGCCACCTACAACACCCTCGCCGAGGGGATGTGCCCCGTCAGGAAGTAGCCGGCGGCGCACAACAGGACCGATTCCCAGGGCTTTTCCTCGTGCCCCCGTCGACCTCTCGACGGGGGCACCCGCGCGGACGCGGACTTGCGCGGACCGCACCGAAGGCCCTCATCGGTCCCACGGACGACAACGATCACTCCTGCCCCACCCCTTGACGAACGGGCGATTCCGGACGAACAATTTCGGTCATCCGTTTGACAACGTTGTCTTACTCGAAAGGCGCCCAGCGTGCCCGATGCATCCCTGTATGTCGATCGCCGCCGTTTCGTCCAGCTTCTCGGCGCCGCCGCCCTCGCGGCGACGGTCCCCGTCACCCTCGGCAGCGGCACGGCGAGCGCCCATGGACGCCCGGGTACGGCGCCCGACACCATCGCGGAGACCTACTACCGCGTCCTGCTGAACCACACCCACTGGTCCGAGACACAGTGGGACGCGGCCCGCGGCTACTACACGGACAAGGACTTCGGCTTCGCCGTGGTGCTCGGCAACGCGGTTCTCCTCACGCACGGTGCGTACGACAGCGACCGGGCCGGGATCGACGAGAAGACGCTCAAGGCCCGGACGATCGCGACCATCCAGCACTTCGCCGCGTCCAACCGGCTCACCGGCGGCACCCAGTGGGGCCGGACCCTGTTCTTCGACACCACCTTCCAGCTCTACTTCGTGCTGGCCGCACGGCTGCTGTGGGACGACCTCGACGAGGCCACCCGGACCAACGTCGACACCATCGCCCGTGAACAGGCCGCCTACACCACGGGCTTGGGAACCGGCGACGACCCGAACTCCGGCGGCTGGACCCCGCACGGCCTCCTCGGCGGTCACGAGGGCGACACCAAACTCGAGGAGATGGGCGTCTACGCGCAGTCCCTCGCCCCGGGACTGGCCTGGGCGCCGGACGACGCGCGGCACGCCGACTGGGACAAGGCCTTCGGTACCTGGTCCCGCAACGAGACCGGTCTGCCCCAGGCGGATTCGGTCAACCCGGCCCGTGTCGACGGCGTCCCCGTCTCCGACAACAAGGCCCGCAACCTCTACGACACCTTCATCGTCGAGAACCACGGATCCTTCGGCCCGCACTATCAGGAAGAACTGTTCCGCACGTCCGGCCGCAACGCCGCCCACTTCATCACCGCCGGCCGTCCGCTGCCCCAGGTCCTCACCAACCAGCCGAACGCGGACCAGCTGTGGCGCACCCTGCTCGGGGTGATGAGCGACGCCGGCGAGCCGCTGATGCCGATGGTCAACGACCGCGAGCACCTCTACGGCCGTGACGTCATCCCGCTCGCCTTCCTCGCCCAGGTGGCCGGCGACCGCGCGGCGGCCCGGGCGGAAGTGGCGCTCGCCGAGCGGCTGGAGGCCTACCAGAAGTATCCGCCGGAGTACCGTCTGGCGAAGTTCTCCGGCGAGCCGAAGTACGAGCCCGAGGCCCGCGCGGAGGTGGCCATCAGCTACCTCCTGCACCTGTGGGCCGCGGGTCAGGGCCGCACGGTGCGCCCCCTGACCTCGGAGGAACTGTTCCAACACGCCTCGGGCGTCACCGACTTCGGCACCGTCCCCGGTCTCGTGTCCCACCAGTCGACCGGCGCCTGGGCGGGCGCCGTGACCAAGCCGGGCTTCGTGAAGTTCGCCTGGCAACCGGCCCACGACGACTGGCTGTTCAAGCTCAGCGGCGCCAACCCCATGTTCCTGCCCAGCACCGCCGCGCAGGTGACCGGCCGCCAGGTGCGGACGTACAGCACGGTCCGTGACGGGTTCGACGGCAGCGCCACCATGCTGCGCCTGGGCACCGGCCGGGCGGGCCTGACCACGCTGCCCTCGGGCGCCGTCGTCTACGCGACGACCGGTGTCGCGGCGGGGGAGGGGCACCTGGAGGTCCACAACCTCACCATGCCGGGCATGGCGGGCCTCACGGGCTCACGCACCTACCGCTTCGCCGAGGGCAGCGCCACGGTGACCGCCCAGGACTCCCGACCGGCCGCCGCCACTCCGCGCGTGGACGAGGTCACCTTCGCGAAGACCGAGGTCGGACACCTGCGCATGATCGGCGTCCTGCCCGACCCGACGTACGGCTACTCCCTCTACGCCTTCGAGGCCCGCGACGGTTCGGACGGCACCGACCTCGCCCGGAGCGGGACGGCGACCGCCTCCTCGTACGACCCCGGCAAGGAGCCGGGGCTGGCGGTGGACGGAAACGCCACGAGCCGATGGGCGGTCTCGAAGGCGGACCGGCCCCGGGCGGACAGCTGGATCGCCGTCGACCTCGGGGGGACGCACACGGTGGACCGCGTCACCCTCCGCTGGGAGGCCGCCGCCGGACGCGCCTACACCGTGCAGGGATCGGCCGACGGCAAGCAGTGGAACGATCTCGTCTCCTGGCCCGAGCCCGACGTCTCCAGCGAGGGCGGCTGGCTCGACGTCGACGGACGGGCAGGCCTCGTCGTCCGGGGATCCAAGCAGCCGCTCGCGGTGTACGGCGACACGATCGTCCTCGCCGACGGCGCGGCGACGCCCCTGCTGGCAGAAGGCTTTCCCGGCATATCCACCGCCGAGCTCCGCGACCTCGCGCGCGGTGCCACTCCGCAGGCCGAGGACGACAGCGTCCGCGCGGCTCTCACCGAGGACCACCTCAGCCTGTTCAACCTGTCCGAGCAGCAGGTGACGACGCGTGTCGACCTCCCTCAACCCGGCCCGCGCACGGCCCTGTTCGAGGGAACTCAGACCCTTACCGCGCAAGGCAGCGCCTACGAGGCCCACCTTGACGCCGCCACGGCCGAACTCCTGCCTCCGCGCATGGTGGTGAGCCCGGCTTTCGGAGGAAGGCTGCCCGCCGGACTCAGGGCGGAGGTCGTCGACGCCGCCACCGTGCGGTTCACCGGGCCGTCCTGCCGCCTTCGCGTGACCGCCCAGGGGCACAGCGAGGTGGCGGAGGTCCGCGCCGGCCGCACCACCACCGTCACCCTGCGGGGCGCCGAGGCCTATCCGCTGGACGACCTCGCCCTGGGCCGCACGGTCTTCCCGACCAACCCGCTCCCGCCCGGCATGTCGGACCCGTCGGCCGCCGTCGACGGTGACCCGCACACGGCCTGGACACCCGGTCCCGACGGGCGCATGGTCGTCGACCTCGGCGCCGAGCGCCCCGTCCGTGAACTCCGCACGGAGTGGACCGGCGGTCGCGTCCCGGGCCTGAAGGCGGAACTCAGCAGCGACGGTCTGACCTACACGCAGGCCGGCCGGCTCACCGGACACGGCAAGAGCCGTCGGCTCACCACCGACGGCAGCGCCCGATACGTGGCACTGGCGACCGACGCGGGCAAGCGCGGCGACGCCCGGTTGATCAGTCTCTCCGTGCGCTGACCGACGTCCTCGCACGGCGACCGCACCCGACAGCGGAACTCCCCTCCACCGGAGGGGAGTTCCGCTGTCGCGTGCTCGGATCTCAGCCGGCTTGCGGGGTGTGCTGGGACATCGTCGACGGCACGCTCAGACGGGCTGCCACAGCTCGATCTTGTTGCCCTCGGGATCGGTGACCCAGCCGAACCGGCCGACACCCTCCATGTCCTGCGTCTCCCCGGCCACGTCCGCTCCCTTGGCCCGCAGCTGCGCGAGCATCGCATCCAGGTCACGGACACGGAAGTTGAGCATGGTCTGCTGAGCGCGGGACCCGAAGTAGTCGGTCTCGGACTCGAACGGCGCGAACACCGTCGGGCCGGCCTCCTGCTGCCACAGGCCGTTCTCCTCGGTGTTCAGCCCCAGGCAGTCGCGGTACCAGGTACTCAGGGACACCGGGTCGGCGGCGCGCAGGAAGTACCCACCGATTCCAAGCACATGTTCCATGGCGCAATCCTGCCAGCACCCGGCGACCGGGCGGGTCGGCACCACGCCTCGATCCCCGCGTGCCTGTCGTCCCGAGGAAAGCACTCGGCCCCACCAGGATGAATACTCCAGCCGCGCCGACCACCTGGCGGCCTGCCGGAGGGCAGCCAGGACGATCGCTATGTTGGCGGGGCCCGGCGCTCCCCGTCGGCAGCAGTCGACGACGTCCACCTCCACCACCCGGCCCCACCGTGATCCCTCCACGATCCCCAGCAACAGCGCAGGAGCAGCATGAGCAAGGTCTTCAGCGCCCACGCCGTCTCGGTCGACGGCTACATCAGTGGTCGCATTCCCGACGGTCAGGAGGAGTTCGGAAGCGGACTCGGTGACGCGCCGATGCTCTTCGACTGGTACTTCGGCGGCGACACGTCGAGCGAGTCGTTCGACGGATTCAGCCTCAGTGAACCCAGCGCCCGGTTCTTCGACGCGATCGCGGGTCGCGTGGGGGCGACGGTCGCGGGGCGCACCACCTACGAGCACTCCCGTCATTTCGGCGGCGGCGGCCCGCACCCGACGGCACCGCTCTTCGTCCTCAGCCACCGTCCGGCGCCCGAGATCACCGAGGCGCAGACACTTGTCACCACCGGTATCGAGGACGCGGTGGCGGCCGCACGCGAGGCCGCGCGGGGCAAGGACGTCGCTCTCATGGGCGGCGGCGTGCTGTCGTCCGCGCTGGAGGCCGACCTCGTGGACGAGGTGATCCTGCACCAGGTACCGGTCCTCCTCGGAGGCGGCCGCCCCTTCTTCCACGAGATCCCGAGGCACGTGGACCTACGCCTCCTCCAGACGATCCCGGCACCCGGTGTGACGCACCTCCACTACGAGGTGGTCCGGTAGTCCTCGTCACCGGCGTCCTGATCGGGCCGCGCGACGGCGGGTCCGGACGGCTGCTGTCACCGCCAGTCTCCAGGCCGTCGGTCGCGTCCGTGCTCCATCGGGCTCACCGGAGGGGGCCGCGCCGGACCTGTTCGGCCGTCCACTCGCGCGCGAGTGTCGCGTAGACGTACTCGCCGGCCCAGCGATCGCCGTCGAGGTCGTTCTCGACGAAGTGTGCTTCGCGGCGCATGCCGAGCCGCTCGCACACGCGCACCGAACCGCTGTTGAGCACGTCGAGGCGGGCGAACAGCCGGTGGACGTTCAACTCCGCGAAGGCGAGTGAGACGGTCGCGCGGGCGGCCTCGGTGGCGTAACCGCGTCCGCCGTACGCGGGATGGAAGACCCAGCCGATCTCGGCCTGGCGGGCTCGCGCGCTCGCCAGCTTGAGCACGATCTCGCCGACGACCGTCGTCCCGCCCGTCTCGCACACGGCCACCACCAGGTCGTCGCCGTCCTCGGCCCACGCCGTACCGGCCGCGCGCCGCGCCAGACTCCGCACACACTGGTCGCGGGTGAGCGGCGGCCGGAAGAGGTGGCGGGCGACGTCGGGGAGGCTCTGATACGCGTGCAGGTCGTCGAGGTCGTCCGGCGTGAACCGGCGCAGAGTGAGCCGCTCGGTCGCAACGGGCAGTGGGAGCCTGAACATCGGCCGGGTGTCTCCTCCTCGTCGGCAGCCCCGCCAGCGTAAGGGACCCTCCGTCGAGCGGTGCCGCCCACCCGGCGGCGGGCACGACCGGCTCCGGAGCAGCGGGACAGGGCGGCACGACCGTCCGACGACGGGCGGCCGGGGACTCGCCACGGCATCCCCGAAAGCCCACTCCCGATCGACCTGCGTGAACAGGCCCGCGCGGAGGGATACTTGACGGCGTGGATACGCGTTCCATACGAGTTCGGTTCAGGGGAGGCGGCGTCCGTGAGCGGTGTCAGTAGGGGGCTCGCGAAGGTCCAGGTGAAGCTCCGCTGGGATCCCAGTCCCTGGGGGGAGGCGCCCCGGCACCTCGACATCATGGCGGCGACCTATTCCGCCGAGGAGCCGCACGGGCGACCGGTGTACGTCGTCCACACCGAGAGCCGCTCGCCGGACGGCACCATCAACATGAGCCGCCACAGCGAGACCGGCCAGGGGCTCGGCTTCGTCGAGGTGATGGTCCTGGAACTCGACCGGCTGGCGTCGTCGTACGCGCGCGTCGTGGTGGGTGTGGCCATCCATCAGGACCAGGGCGTTCTGACGTTCGGCGACATCACGAACGCGGGGGTGCTGGTCGCCGAGGACTACAGGGAGCTGATGACGGACGACCTCACCCGGGTCGCGGGATCGAACGCCACGACGATCGCTCAGTTCACCAGGGACGGCTCCGGCGCCTGGTCGCTTCAGGAGACCGTCCGCGGCTTCGACGGCTCGCCGACGGCGTTCGCCGCGGAGATGGGCAACGTCTGGCAGTCGTGAACCGGACGGTCACAGGACCTGCGCCGACCGGCCCAGCAGGCGCGCAAGCTCAGGATCGGGCGGTGAGGGGCAGCCTCAGCCGGCCAGGTACTGACCGAGTACGTCGGCCTCGCGGCGGAGTCGAAGGGCCGCGTCGCGCTGACCATACGTGTCGTACCGATCGGCCTCGCCGATGCGGTCGTCGACCTGGGCCCGCAGGAGGGCGCGAACGTCGTCGACGGACAGGACGCGGCGTTCCGCTTCTGTTGAACCGACCCCGGTCCGGGCGCCGGCGACGTGTTCGCTCACCGCGTGAGCGGCCTGTGCGGGTGCCTCCACGGCTTCGGCGTTGTCGATGACCGCGATGGCGGTGCGCAGCGCGGTGACTGCCTCGGTCCGGCGCGCCTTCATCGCGGCGACGAGGTCGGCGCGGAGCAGCGACCGGAGAGCCTGGGCGTCTTCGGGGGCCGGCGTGTCGGGACTCCTGGTCATTGGTGGTCTCCGTCTGTCGAGGTCGAGGACTGCTGGGTCGAGAGGGCGTTCACAGTTCCGATTCCGTGAACGACCCGATGAGGGCGACCAGCGTGGCCGTGTCGTCGGAGCTGCCGATGGCGACGAACTTCGCGGAGTTCCGCTGCTCGTCGTAGAGGGTCTCCAGATGCAGGCGCGCCCCCCGTCCCGGACGGGTCGCCGCCGCGCTCGTCACGAGCGTGCTCAGCCGCGACATCGCCGCCCTGTCGATCCCGTCGACCTGCACGACGGCCGTCACCTCGACGCGCGGTGGCCCGCTCACCGCCGAGGTCGGCGGCGCCGGAGTGCGGCCCTCGGTGAGGGCGTCCACGTCCGCCGCGGCGATCCGGTACTGCTTGCCGATCCGCACGGCGGGCAGGAGGCCGTCCCGCACGTAGCCGCGAACGGTGCGGACGTGGAGGCCGAGCATCTCGGCGACCTCTTCGGTCGAGTACAAAGCTGAAGCTGACATGACTCCTCAAGATTCCTCAAGGGGCCCTATCTTACCTCATGTGGGGCATGAATAAGGAAGGATAGGGAATATGGCGTAGTTCGGCCGCGTGTGTCCCGCGTTTTCCTGCGTCCGGACCGGTATCCGCTCTCATCGCGCTACGAACCCGCCTGGCTGCTCGACCTCGACATGGGGGCCGACTCCGTTGTGGCTCGACGAGGCAGTCGGCCCCCGAGGCCCGCGGTCGGTCACTCGGTGGCCGGCCTGAGGTCGTCGCGCCACGGGCATGCTGACCGGGTACTGCCGTGCCGGTGTGGGGGATGGGTGGAGTGCCAGTGGTGATGGTGGGCAACGCGGAGTCCCGTCTGGTTCTCCTGCGGGGGAACAGCGCCTCGGGGAAGTCGTCGGTCGCCGCCGGTCTCCGTGACCGCTTCGGACGGGGGCTGGCTCTCGTGGGGCAGGACAACCTGCGGCGCCTCGTGCTGCGTGAACGGGACCGGCCGGGCGCGGCGAACATCGGCCTGATCGATCTGACGGCCCGGTATGCCCTCGACGCCGGCTACCACGTGGTCGTCGAGGGCATCCTCTATGCCGACCACTACGGGGACATGCTCGCCGGGCTGTGTGCCGATCATCGCGGGAAGACCCGCGCGTACTACTTGGACGTGCCCTTCGCCGAGACGCTCACCCGGCACGCCACGAAGCCGATCGCCGACGATGTCGACGAGGCGCGGTTGCGCGACTGGTACAGGCCGCGTGACCTCCTGCCCGGTGTCGTGGAGACGGTCATCGGTGCCGACAGCGCCCTCCTCGCGACGGTCGATCGCGTGATGCTCGACACCGGGCTGGCCCACTTGCCGGCGGTTGACCGCTGACAGCGCAGGAGTGACGTCGCGCGTTGCAGCGGTCCGCAAGAAAGCGATGAAAGAACGCAGGATCCGAACTAGTTGATGGAAAGACGTGTCCGGCGTCTTGTAGGGCTGCCCCGCCACGTCCTACTGTCACCGCACCGGCACGGCCTCCGTCCCCGGCCACCCGCCTGCGTGGCGCGCGGCCCAACTCCCCTCGCACGCACCGTTCTTCCACCCTGTCCGACCGTGCTCGGCTCTCGTTCACCGCCCCGTCCGTCCTCGTTCGTCCGTCCCGAAAGAAGCGAGAATCTGATGTCGCCGTACAGCACAGACGGGGCTGCGGAGCGGGTCCGCAGTCGCGCGCGAAGACCGGTCAGAACCGCGGCGGCCGTGACCGCGGCGGCCGCCGGACTGGTCCTCGGCCTCGGATCGCCGGCACCGGCGGCCGGCGCGCAGGGCACCGGCGCGGGCACGCCGGTGGTGACCCGGGCCGGCCTCGATCCCGCCCTCGTCGCAGGGCGCGGCGCCGCCGTGGACTTCGCCGAGCAGGAGGCGGAGAACGCGTCGACGAACGGCACGGTCATCGGCCCCGACCGCACCGCCTACACCCTGCCCTCCGAGGCCTCCGGCCGTACCGCGGTGCGCCTGAAGCCGGGCGAGCACGTCGAGTTCACCCTGCCGCGCGCCGCCAACGCCCTCACCGTGCGCTACAGCATCCCCGACGCGCCCCGAGGCGGCGGCATCACCGCACCGCTCGACGTCTCCGTCGACGGCAGGCACCGCTCCACGATGACGCTCACCTCGCAGTACTCCTGGCTCTACAACCAGTACCCGTTCAGCAACGATCCCCAGGCCGACCTGCTGCACCCGGACTGGTGGATCACGGAGTGCGGATGCGTGCCCGCGGCCACCACCCCCGCTCCCGTCGTCGACAAGCCGTTCAGGCCCAGCCACTTCTACGACGAGCAGCGGCTCCTGCTCGGCAAGCGCTACGAGGCGGGCGACACCGTCCGTCTCACCGCGCCCAAGGGCAGCGCGGCGGCCTGGACCGTGATCGACCTGCTCGACACACAGCTCGTCGCGGCCCCGCACATCGAGCTGCGCGCGGCGAACGTCCTCGCGTTCGGCGCCGACCCCACCGGCCGGCGTGACGCGGGCGACGCGTTCGACCGGGCCATCGCGTATGCCAAGAAGCGGCACCTCAAGGTGTACCTGCCGCCGGGCACGTACCAGGTGAACCGGCACATCCTTGTGGACGACGTGACGATCGTCGGCGCGGGCAACTGGTACACCGTCGTCAAGGGACACCAGGTCACCCTGGACACCCCGGCCCCCGACGGCTCGGTCCACACCGGCGTCGGCTTCTACGGCAAGGACGTGGCGGACGGCGGCAGTCACGACGTCCACCTGTCCGGCTTCGCCGTCGAGGGCGACGTCCGTGAACGCATCGACACCGATCAGGTCAACGCCATCGGCGGTGCGCTCAGCGACTCGACGATCGACGGCCTGTATCTCCACCACACCAAGGTCGGCATGTGGTTCGACGGCCCGATGACGCGTCTGCGCATCAGCCGCAACGTGATCGCCGACCAGATCGCCGACGGCCTCAACTTCCACACCGGCGTCACCGATTCCACCGTCTCGGACACCTTCGTCCGCAACTCCGGTGACGACGGCCTGGCCATGTGGTCGGAGAAGACCGGCAACGCGCGCAACGTCTTCTCCCACAACACCGTGCAGACCCCCGTACTCGCCAATGGCATCGCCATCTACGGCGGTACCGACAACAAGGTCACCGGCAACCTCATCGCCGACCCCATCAGAGAGGGCAGCGCCATCCAGGTCGGCTCCCGCTTCGGCGCGGAACCCTTCGGCGGACACCTGTGGATCACGGACAACACCACCGTCCGCTCCGGCCCGTTCGAACTCAACTGGAAGATCGGTCTCGGCGCCATCTGGTTCTACGCCCTGGAGCGGGACATCGACGCCGACATCCAGGTCACCGGCGACCACTTCCTCGACAACACCTACAACGCCGTGATGCTCGTCTCCGACTTCCCGGTGAAGGACAAGTACGCCATCCGGGGTGTCCACTTCAAGGACATCCGCGTGGACGGCACCGGCACGTCGGTGCTCAGCGCACGCTCCGCCGGCTCGGCGTCCTTCGAGAACGTGGACGCCCGCAACGTGGGTGCGGTCGGCATCAACAACTGCGGATCGTTCAACTTCCCGCCCACCGGCTCCGAGTTCGCCGTGCAGGACCTCGGCGGCAACGACGGTGGTGGCACGACAGGCGCCTGGATGGCGTCCTGGGAACTCCCGAACACCATCACCTGCGACGACCGGCCTCCGGTCGTCGCACCGCCGGCCCCGACACCGTGGCCGTAGGCGTCGGTCACTGATGTGCGGGGGTGCGCACAGTCGCCGTCCGGCGGCGTCGACTGTGCGCACTCTCGCGCCTGCTGCCCGCACGAGTGGAAGGCGGAGTCAGGGCCTTCGTCCCACCCGGCCCGGAGGCGGTCACTCTTCAGGAGTGGATCTCCGCCGGGCCGTACTCGCGCGCACGACGAGCTCCGGCGCCACCGTCAGATGCGTCGACTCGCTCGTCCTGCCCTCGATGTGGTCCAGAAGCAGCCCGATGCTGCTGCGGCCGAGCGACGCGAAATCCTGGCGGATCGTGGTGAGCGGAGGAGGAAAGAACTCCGCCTCGGGTATGTCGTCGAAGCCCGCGACGGCCACGTCCTCCGGCGTACGAAGGCCCGCTTCCCGGAACGCCCGCAGCACGCCGAGAGCCATCTGGTCGTTCGCCACGAACACTGCGGTCGGGCCCGCTTCGTGCCCCGGCGACGCGGGGACCCGGTCCGCGAGGTGCCGCCCTGCCAGATAACCCGACAACGGACTCCAGTCGCCACGCAGCGGTGGCGGCACCTGGGCGCCGGCATCGCGCAGCGCGCTCTCCCACCCCTCGGTACGGGCATCGCTCTCCAGCCAGTCACGCGGTCCCGCGACATGCCACACCGTCGCATGGCCCGACGCGAGAAGATGCTCCGTGAGCATGCGGGCGCCCAGATGCTGGTCCAGCGAAACTCCCGGCAGATCCAGGGTGTGGCCACCCTCCACGGTGACCACGGGACAGGGCGCCTCCAGCGACGCCAGCGCCCGCACCGCGGCCCGTTGTGGCGTGACGGCGACGATCCCCTCGACTCCCCACTCCGCGAGGTGGTGCATGGCCTCGGCGAGGGCTCCCTGCGTCGCGGCCCGTAGGGTGACCGCGGAGGTGAGGTAGCCGCGGTCCCGCGCCGCCTCCTGGACTCCGGCGAGCGTGCTGGCCGGGCCGTAGAGCGTGGTGTTCACCGCCATGACGCCCAAGGTGTGGGTCCGACGGGTGGCGAGAGCCCGCGCGGCGGAGTTCCGTCGGTACCCCAGCTGTTCGATGACCTGGGTCACCGCCGCACGCGTCTTGGCGCTGACGTTCGGGTGGTCGCTGAGCACGCGGGAAACCGTCTGGTGGGACACGCCGGCGACGCGGGCGACGTCCGTCATCGTGGGTGCTCGCGAGACGTCGGGGAGCTGGGTCAACGCTCTTCCTCTTCTCATCGACCGACGCTCCCAAGGTAGCGAACCACCCGCTCGCGCCACAGGTGGTGGACGGTTCGGAGGGAGGCGTCCGGTCAGACCAGGGTGTCGACGGCCGGCGCCTCGCGGCCTGTCAACGGGGCCGGCTGGGCGCGGGGCGTCATCCGGCTCCGTACGAAGATCGTGGCCAGCCTGGTGACCACTTCGGTGAGCGCCATCAGGACGAACGCCGCGACCCAGGCCTGGTCGCTGGTGATGTGGTGGGCGACGCTGAATCGGGCGACATCGTCGCTGCCGCCGCCGTGCTCGACCCACAGTTGGAAGCCCATCCGGGCCCCCATCCCGACCACCCACAGGATCGCCGAGACCGCACCGGCCTTGATCAACAGGTGTCCGCCCGCGGAGCGTATGCGGGTGTAGACACCACCGGCGACACCGAGTGCGGCGCCGATGCCCATCAGCGTGCCGATCAGCATCAGGTCGTTGCCCGCGGTGGGGATCGAGTCGAGGTACGTATGCGCCACGAACGCCACGATGCCCAGCGGGATGAGGAAGGACTTGAGATCGAGCCGGCCCTCCCGCAGCTGCCGGAACACGACGAGAATCAGGGCGATGTCGGTGATCCAATCGGATGTCGTCATGCCCCCAAGCCTGCTGGGACGGGGCCTTCGACGCTTGGACCCGAGGGTGGAATCCCGGGTGGAGATCCCCAGCTCGTTGACGTCCACCCTGCGGAGGAGACCGGCACTGACCTGAGTACGCGCCACGTGGCGCGGGCGGACATGCCCACTGCGGACGGGGGACCGAAAGCCCTTCGCCCCATCAGGAGTCCGCACTTAGTGTCGTGTGCTCCCGGCCGGTCTCATCCCGCGCTGTGGGTACCGGCCGGGGAACTGGAGCCGTTCAACCGCAACATCGTCGGCCCGATCCACGTGGTCCACGAGTTTCACTGATCCGGCAAAGGGCCTTGCGTCGCGGGCTGGGGAGGGGACTGCGACGGCCCGCGGACGACCATCGGTGCCTCGGCCTCGATGCGCGACCGTGCCATCGCCGTCTCGACGTCCGTACGACTGACTTCCTTGTAGAGGCGGCCTCCGTTGGCGTCGGTGATGTCGATGACGATGGCGGTCCACTCCTCGGCCGGCTCCTCCGGAACGTGTCCCACCTGGTATTCGGCGGTGCGGAGCTGGTCCTCCGTCACGCGGACGCCGGTCATCCGCTCGGCCAGGGCGAAGACCCCGGCCTTGGTGTCGATGGGTGTGCCGGTGCCGGTCTCGTCCTCGTCGAGGTCGAAGCCGAGCTCGCGCAGCACGGAGTTGAGGTCGTCGGGGGTGCTTCCCTCTCTGGAGGAGGCCCATTCGAAGGTGGTGCGAAGCTCCCCGTCCTCGTACCAGTGGAACAGGTCGATGGGCTTGCCTCCGTTGGTGGAGTGCACCACGGCTCGCCCGCCGGTCGACAGCGGTACGAGGGAACGCGACCAACTCCCCGCGCCGCCGTCGAACTGCAGGATCAGCGTCCAGTCGCCGCCTTCGCCCGGCACGCTGAAGGCACCGGCTACACAGGCCTCGCCCGAGTAGTCCGTCTCCTCGAACAGGGTCTGCTGGAGCTCGATCAGCTCCTCGGTCCCTGTGCATGTGCCGTGGGGCTCGGCATCCATCACCGCCAGCGCGGCACCGGGAGCGACGCCGCGCACGAGGGTCAGGGTATAGCCGACGTCCAGCGCGTAGCCGAAGGCGGAGGATGTGTGTATCCAGGCGTAGTCGTGAGCGGTTGCCGAGTTCATGCGCCAAGTCTGCCTGTCCGCACTGACATTGAGGTGAGCTGTTGATCGAGTGGGCGGCGAGCAGGACCGGCGCACGCGGTGCGGACCAGGATGCCCCAGGCATCGTCGTGCACCGCGGCACAGCGGCCCCGAGTCGACCGCGCCGCCCCGGGTGCAGCAGGCGGCAGGGTGACCGGCGGATCCCTCAAGCGGAAGGAGGCGCACCGCTGCCGGGCGAGACCCCTTCCGGCAGCAGCGACCGTAGAGCCAGCTCCGTCAGCTCGGCCTCCATGGCCTCACGGTCCGGGACGACCGCGGCGCGGAAGGAGCGGCCCGCCAGCAGGGAGACGAGCCACCAGGCCGCGGTCTGCGGGTCGATGTCGTCCCGGATGTCGCCGGCGGACTGTCCACGGCTCAGGAGCCCGGCCAGCATCTCGGCGACGTGCTGGTGCACCTGGCGCAGCGCGTCGCCCAGCTCGGGGTCGTGCGCCAGTGCGGTGGCGTCCGCGAAGAGGAACCCGTGGGCGCCGGGCTGGTGGTACCGGTCCATGTGTGCGGGGTCGAGGAACGCCGTCAGCACCTCGGACACGGGCCAGCCGTCGTCGGTCGCCCCGTGCAGGAGCGCGGCGACGGCGCCGGTCGCGTGGTCGAGCGTCGCCCGGTACAGCGCGGACTTGGAGCCGAAGTTCTGGAAGACCACCGGCTCGGTGACTCCGACCCGCTTGGCGATGTCGGAGACCTTGCCCCGCTGGTAGCCGGTCTCGGAGAAGACCTCGGTGGCCGCGGCGAGGATCGACGCGCGGCGCTCGGCGGCGGGCAGACGCGTGCGCGTGCGGGAACGGGGCTCGGTCACGACGCCATCGTACGACCCCTTGCGGTTTTTCTTAGTCGTGACTAAGTTGGAGCTCGTACTTAGTCGTGACTAAGTTATCGAGGAGGGTCATGAACCTCGGAAGCCTCATGCAGGGCAAGCCCCGCACGGACACGCCCGGCGTGACCATCGCAACGCCCCGCGCCTACGAATTCTTCGTCGACGTCTGCTTCGCAGGCCGGCGACATCGCCTCTTCACCCGACTCGCCGAACTCAGCGGGGCCCGGGCGGGTGACCGTGTCCTGGACGTGGGCTGCGGCACCGGCTACCTGACCCGGCGCATGGCCGGCCAGGTCGGCCCGGAAGGCGCGGTGACCGGCGTGGACGCGTCGCCGCCCGTCCTGGACTACGCACGCCGCAAGAAGCAGCCCCGGGGTCATGCCCCGACCACCTACCAGGAGGGGATCGCCGAAGCTCTCGCGCTGCCTGACGCCTCGTTCGACACCGTCGTCACCAGCCTGATGCTCCACCACCTGCCCGAAGACGTCCGTCCCGCGGCGTTGCGCGAGATGTACCGCGTTCTTCGGCCGGGCGGCAGGCTCCTGGTCGTCGAGTTCCGGCCGCCGAAAAGCCGGATGGGCCGTCACATGGTGCACGGCGGCGCAGGCCACGCCATGGCACACAACCGTGTCGATCTGTTGGACGTCCACATCGCGGAGGCCGGCTTCGAGGCGAACGGCCGCGGCGACCTGCAACCCTGGCTGTACTACGTGCAGGCGACCCGAACGCGGTAGGGCGGCCCGCTCGCGCCGGGGTCGGGGTGGCGGACCCGGGGACGGTCCGCTCGATCGAACGCACTTCGCTCGCCCAGGGCGCCCACCCGATCCGCCGCGCCCACGAACAGGGAGGCGGATCGTGGTGGGCCCGATCGGCGAGGAGCGCGGCCGAGGTCGCGGTCGATCGGTGCTCACGGTCCGTCCTTGCCTGTTGGCCCGTTGCTCCTCCCGTGCCGGCCGCCTGAGAATGGTCCCGCTCGCCCGTCGTTCTCGGCCTGGGCGGGAGCTGGAACAGGCGAACTGTCGTCGAGGCCGAGTCCGATCGGTTGTGACCGATTCCCGCAACCGGCTCCGGCGGCACCCACGGGCCGGGCAGGATGGTGCCGTGGTAGGCAACCTTCCGGTCATGACGACCAGCTTCGTCGGCCGCGACAGCGAACTCGCCGAGGTCGAAGCGGCGTTGACCAGGCACCGCTCGGTCACCCTCACCGGTGGCGGAGGTGTCGGCAAGAGCCGACTGGCCCTGCGTGTCGCGGAACGGCTGCGCGGCAGTTACCCCGACGGGGTCTGGTGGGTCGACCTGTCGAACCTGTACGACGACCGACTGTTCACCTCGACGGTCTGCGACGCGGTCGATCTCCTGGACCACAACCCGCGGGCCCCCGTCGAGGCCCTGACCGAGTGGCTGACCGGCCGGCAGGTCCTGCTCGTCTTCGACTGCTGCGAGAGGGTGTTGAACTCCTGCCACGGCCTGATCGGTGAACTTCTCGCCGGTGCGCCTCGGTTGTCGGTCCTCGCCACCAGCAGGCAGGCTCTCGGCGTCGAGGGCGAGCACCGTGTCGAGGTGGCTCCGCTCTCCGTGGACGCGGGCGGAGACGGCGACGCGGTCCGCCTGTTCCGTGAGCGCTGTGCCACGGCCGCCCCGGCGGTGTCGCTCGATTCCCCCGGCTCCGCCGACGTGGTCTCGGCCATCTGCCGCCGCCTGGAGGGCATCCCACTCGCCGTCGAACTGGCCTGCGCCCGGCTGCGGGAGAGCGGTCTCACCGAGATGGCCGACCGGCTCGGCTCACGCCTCGACACGCTCGTCGACGAGACCGTGTGGCCCCAGCGCCACCGGGCCCTTCGCACGGCGATCGGCTGGAGCCACGAACTGTGCTCGCCGATCGAGCGACTGCTGTGGGCGCGGCTCTCCGTGTTCCGTGGCCCCGTCGACGTGTCGGACGCCCAGGCGGTCTGCGCGGGCGGCCCGCTCGCTGCCCACGACATCCCACGGCTCCTCGACCGGCTGGTCGACCAGTCCGTGCTCCAACGGGCGGGCACCCGCTACCGCATGCTCGACACCCTGTGCGAGTACGGCGCCATGTGGCTCGCGGAACTCGGCGAGGAGGAGACCCTCGCCCGACGGCACGCCGCGCACTACGCCACCGTGCTGGCCGAGGCGGAAGCCGGCTGGCTCAGCGACCAACAGGTCGCCTGGTACGCGCGAATCTCCGCAAGCCACACCGACGTTCGCGCCGCACTCGACCACCTCATCGAGACCGATCCCGGCGCGGCCCTCGACGCCGCCGGCCGGACCGGACTGTTCTGGCCCTGCTGCGGACACCTCCACGAGTCCCGCGACTACCTCGAACGCGTACTGGCCCTCGAGCCGCCCGAGAGCCCGTCCCGCACCCGCGCCCTCTGGGCCCTCGGCATCACCCTGACGCTCCAGGGTGACCACCGTGCGGCCCTGCGCGTCGGAGAGGAGTGCGCGAGCGCCGCGCAGCAGGACGGGACGGCGCAGTCGGGGCTCTTCGCCGCCCACACGCTCGGCCTCACCCATCTCATGGCCGGCCGCCCGCAGGCCGCGTACGACGTGAGCGACCACGCGCTGACGGCGCACAGCACCTCGCCTCCGTCGGGCGCGCCGCAGCTGTGCTGCATGGTCATCCGGACCTTCGCCGACTCCGCGCTGGGCCGGCTGGACGAGGCCTATGCCGCGGCCCTCGGCCTGCGCCGGCTCAGTCTCCAGTACGGAGAGCACTGGGCCCGGTCGTACGCCTTCCACCAACTCGCCTTCATCGACCTGCTCCAGGGGCGCGCGCACGACGCCGAACGCCATGCCCGAGCGATGCTCGCCAGCAAGCACAACCTCAACGACAACCTCGGGATCGCCCTCGCTCTCGACCTGCTCACCGGAGCGAACGCGGTGCAGGGCAACGGTGTCGAGGCCGCCCGCACATCGGGCACCGGCAACACCTTCTGGCGCATGCTCGGCCACCCGGGCCGCGGCACGCCCGAGCTCGCCGAGGTCCGTGACCTGTGGGAGCTCCAAGCCCGCAACGCGGCCGGTGGCGACGCCTACGACAAGGCCTTCCACGACGCGCTCAGCGACGACGCCGAACACAGCCTCGCCCTCGTACTGCAGGGACCTCGACCCTCCTGACCTCGGTCTTCGCGCTCCGGAAGCTCGCTCTGGGCGGGTGGATCAAGGGCGCCCGACGCAGGGGTCCTGAGCGAGATGCCCAACGCGCAGGCGGCGCACGCCTCTTGACCTTGGCGCGAGCATGACCGACGGTGTGGTGGCCGGGACGCCATTGCACAGGAGTCGCACGTGACACGTTTCAGAACGCACGTCGCAGTCGTAGCCGCCACCGTGGCGGCACTCGTCGGAGGATCGGGAGGAGTCGCTTCCGCCACTCTGACAACGTTGTCCAAGCAGGGAAGCGCCGAACTCGTCGAGGATCCGACGGAGTTCGTGGACCCGCTCATCGGAACGGGCAACGGCGGGGAGTCGGTCGGCGAGATCAACAACTTCCCCGGTCCGTCCACCCCGTTCGGCATGATGCAGTTCTCGCCCGACACGGAGGGCTCGTACGCCGGATACCAGTACCACAGCAGCAAGATCAAGGGATTCAGCCTCAACCACGCGTCCGTCGGCTGTACCGCCTTCGGCGACGTTCCGCTGCTGCCGGTCGCGGGGGACGTCGGCAGCGCACCGTGGGACCGCACCGAGTCGTTCACGCACACCGACGAGAAGGCCGAGGCCGGCTACTACGCCGTGACCACCGGCGACGACGCGAAGGTCCGCACCGAACTCACCGCCACCACCCGCACAGGCCTGGCGGCGTTCACCTTCCCCGCCGGCACGGGGGAGAAGGCGCAGGTCCTCGTCAAGGGCGGCGGCAGCCTCGCCGGGGACAGGAAGGCCGATCTGGAGATCTCCGGGGACCGCCAGGTCACCGGATCCGCGACCACGGGGAACTTCTGCGGCAAGGGCAACGAGTACACCGTGCACTACGCGATCACCTTCGATCGCCCGTTCGTCGCGCACGGCACCTGGGACGGCAAGGCGGTGACCGCGGACGGCGACGCGGTGGACGCCCCCAGGGCGGGCGCCTATCTGACCTTCGACACGGGCGAAGAGCGCACGGTGCGCGCGAAGGTGTCCATGTCGTACGTCTCCGTGGCCGGCGCCGAGGCCAACATGTCGGCGGAGATACCCGGTTGGAACCAGGACGACGTGCGCGAGCAGACCCGCGACCAGTGGAAGCAGGCGCTGCGGAAGATCCGCGTCGGCGGAGGCGAGACCGGTGAGAGGAAGATGTTCTACACCTTCCTCTACCACTCACTGATGCACCCGAACGCCTTCGACGACGCCGACGGCCGCTACATCGGCTTCGACGACAAGGTCCGCACACTTCCCGAGGGCCGCACGCAGTACGCCAACTTCTCCGACTGGGACACCTACCGCTCCCTCGCGCCCCTACAGGCGATGCTGTTCCCCCGCCAGGCCAGTGACATGGCCCAGTCGCTCGTCAACGACGCGGAACAAGGCGGCTGGTGGCCGCGCTGGCCCCTCGCGAACGACTACACCGGCCAGATGACCGGCGACAACTCCGTCCCGCTGATCGCCAACCTGTACGCCTACGGGGCACGCGACTTCGACCTCAAGACGGCCTTGAAGTACCTGGTCAAGGGCGCTACTTCGGTCGACCGCACGCCGGGCGCCTACCAGGAGCGGCCGGGCGTCGAGGACTACTTGGAGCGGGGCTACGCGAACAACAGCGCCGTGCGCGGGGACCATGCACGCGTCGGCGCCTCCGTCACCCTCGAGTGGGCGATCGACGACTTCGCCATCGCGCAGTTGGCGCAGGCCGCCGGTGACCACGCCACCGCGCGCACCTTCACCCGCCGCGGCCAGAACTGGCAGAACATCCTCAACCCGGCGACCGGCTACCTCTCCCCGCGCGGCGAGGACGGTCTCTTCCCGGACGGCCCCGGCTACCAGCCGCCCCCGGCGGGCACGTTCGGCCAGGACGGCTTCGACGAGGGCAACGCGGCCCAGTACAACTGGCTCGTTCCGCAGAACACCGCCGGTCTGGTCCAGGCGATGGGGGGTCGCGAGGTCGCGGCGAAGCGCCTCGACACCTTCTTCGGCAAGCTCAACGCGGGTCCCAACGAGCCGTACATGTGGGCGGGCAACGAGGTCGACTTCGGTGTTCCCTGGGTGTACAACCACCTCGGCCAGCCGTGGAAGACGCAGGAGAAGGTCCGCTCGATCGCGACCGGCCTGTTCAGCCCCACCCCCGACGGTGAGCCCGGCAACGACGACCTGGGCGCCCAGTCCTCCTGGTACGTCTGGGCCGCCATGGGGCTCTACCCCGCCACACCGGGCACCGCCGACCTGTCGGTGCACAGCCCGCTCTTCCCGCGCGTCGTCGTGGATCTTCCGGGCGGCGGACGGGACCTGGACCTTCGCGCTCCGCGAGCGGCGGCCGACGCACCCTACGTCCACGGGCTGCGACTCGACGGCCGGGACTACGAACGTACGTACCTGCCGAAGTCCGCGGTGACGAAGGGTGGCCGACTCGACTTCGACCTGTCCGGCACACCGGACAGGACCTGGGCCACCTCCGCACAGGCGGCGCCGCCGTCGTACCGCGAAGGGGAGCAGGACTTCCTGGCGTACGCGGCCCAGAACCAGGTGACCGTGTGCCCGGGCGGCGACGGAAGCAGGCTCACGGTGCACGGGCAGCGGCTGGCCGGGCGCGACCGCACGCTGACGGTCGCCGCGGACGCCCCGGCGGGGCTGACGGTGTCGGGCGGCAGGATGACCCTCGCGACGGGCACGGGCTCCGGTACCTCCGAGTTGACCGTGAAGGCGGCGGCCGGGATGGACCCCGGCTACTACGAGGTGCCGTTCACCGTCCGGGGCCGCGGCGATGACATGGTCCATCGCACCGTGATCGTCCTCGTCGCCGAGGAGGGCGGAGTAACCGCCGCCCTGAGCGGCGCGTACGGGGTCGTCGGTGTGTCGAGCGACGACATGCCGGCCGGCGCCGACCTCGACGGCGCGGGCAACAGCTACTCGAGCCAGGCGCTGGCCGCGTCCGGGCTCAAGGGCGGTGCGACGGTCGACGCCTCGGGGACGCGTTTCGTCTGGCCCGGTCCGCCCCAGGGCCGCCCCGACAGCATCACCGCGAACGGGCAGCGCCTCGATCTGGCCGCCGACACCAAGGACACCAGGCGCCTGGTCTTCGTCGGCTCGGCCACGAACGGCGACCACAGGGCGAGCGCCACGGTCACCTTCACCGACGGCACCACCGCCGAGGCGGATCTCTCCTTCGGCGACTGGACCCGGCCGGGCGGTGGCACCGATCCGGTCTACGGCAACACCGTCGTGGCGAGGACGGAGTACCGCAACAGCCCGGGTGGCAAGGGCGACGCGGCGTACGTCTTCGCGACGAAGCCGTACGAGGTGCCGGACGGCAAGCAGATCAGGTCCGTCACCCTTCCCAAGGAAGGAGAGCTGCACATCTTCTCGGTGGGGCTCGGCTGATGTCCCCGTGGGCCGGAGGCCGTCGACCGCCTCCGGCCCACGCGGACCGAGATGTCCGCTAGGACGGCCGGAACAGCCTGGTACGGGCGTTGTGTTCCCGCTGCAGCCTGGCCACGGCACGGGCGGGACTCAGGACGCCCTGCTGCAGTCGTCGGGCGGCCTCGATGTGGTCGGCGGTCCATACGACCCTGATGGCGGTCGAGGAACGCCGGCTCTGCTCGTCGTCGAGGTCGCGCTCGACCGCACCGATGAGCCGTTCGTCGGCCTCGGTGTCCTTGAGCCGGGCCTCCGGCACCTCGCCGACACCCGTCAGGGCCTGCGCCGTCGTCTCGAACCAGGTCACCAGCACGTCTCCCGCGCGATCGATCTCCGCCCGCGCCGCGGTGCGGTCGGCGGCGGACGGCGTCTCCCTCTCCCACAGGTCGAGTACCGCGTCGGCGGTCAGCCTGAGTACGGCCACGGCGGTCACCAGGGTCGTGACGTCGGTCAGCGAGAGATGCTTCGTACCCCGTTCCGCGAGGAAACCTCGGAAGGCGTCGTCCAGCCGCCGTGCGGCGCCCGCCGCGCGGTACCGTTCCGCGTCGGGAACGGGAGCGGTCCGCACGAGTCCGTCGCAGCGCGTCACGCCGTAGTCGATCGCGCTGCGCAGATACCGGGAACTCTCGGAGAACCCCTCCGCCAGCGCGTGACCGAGGACGGACGCAGCGCCGCGGGGCCAGAACAGCAGCCCCACGACGACGCTCACGGCACAGCCGATCGCGACGTCCTCGATCCGCACGATGCCCACGGTCCAGCCCGTCGGTTGCAGGAGGTTGAACAGGATGAGGATCGAGACGGTGAATCCGGCCTGGCCCGCCGCGAAGGAGATGGTGGCCGGCGCGAAGCCCATGAAGAGGACGGCGACGGGCAGCAGGATCCAGAGGAACGTGGTGTTGGACCCGATCAGGTAGATGAGCCCGCCGCCGACGATGATGCCGGCGGTGGTGCCGGCGATCGCTCGCAAGGAGTTCTGCCCGGTCAGCACGGCACTGGAGCGCAGCACGGCCAGGGTGCCGAAGGCGACCCAGAAGCTGTGCTGCACTCCCGACAACTCCGCGACGAGTACGGCGAGAGCCAGGGAGATCGCGCCCCGCACGCTGTTGTGCAGCCACACCGAGTGCCGCTCGGCATGCGCGCCCGCGCGTTCCTGTGCCGATGCCAGCGTCGAGGCGGCTCCTTCGGGGCGTCGTCCGGTGATCTTCTGCCACACGGTGCGCCGACGCGCCGTCAGGATGAGGTCGACGTTCCTCGCGATCGCGGACACGGCGAAGCTCATCTCCTGTGCGCGGAAGCTCGGCTCCAGCGAGCTCACGAACCCGGTCGCGGTCCTCTCGCCCCGGCCGTCGGCGGGGCTCCGCTCTTGCCCGGTGGCCGTCATCGGCCGGAACGCGGTGACGGCGTTCTCCATCGTGGACCGGGCCTGGACGAGTCGTTGCTGCAACGGAGCCAGCCCGCCGGGGTCGGGGTCGTCCGTCGCGGCCAGCAGTTCCGCGCTGGCCTGCAGCAGATCCGAGGCGGCCGTCTTCACTCCGCAGACGATCGCGTCCGTGGGGCCCACCTTCTCTCCCACGGGCGCGCGGTCCAGAATCGTGGCGAGGAGCAGCACCTCGTCGACGAGTCGGATCAGGACGCGGGTGGACGTGGAGAGGCCGGTGGGCCGGTACGGGGTGGCGAAGAAGGTGTCCCGCAGCGACGTCACCGCGTCCTGCGCCTCGTCCACGACCGAACCGAGGGCCCGGCGGTCCGCCGAGACGAAACCGCGCAGCACGCAGTCCGCCTCGGCCCTGAGCTGTGCGGCGAGCGCGCCGCACGCGCTCGCGGTGGCGGTCCGCAGGGGCTCGCGTACCGGAGACGGCCACAGGAAGCGGATGGCCAGCAGCGAGGCCACGCCCGCCAGACCCCATCCCGCGAGCCGGTCCGGGATGGCGTCGACCGTGCCGGGCAGCGTGGTGGACAGGACGAAGCTCACGAGCAGCGAGGTGGAGGCACCCGCCAGCGCCGAGCTGACCACTCCGGAGAACAGCACGAGGAACGCCACGACAGCCGTGGCCGCGGTGGAGAGCCACACCTCGCGGGACACGAGTGTGCCGAGCGAGATCAGCGCCGCTCCCGTCACGATCAACGCCCCCTGTTCGGCGAGGCGGTCGCGCATGGGCCCCCCGAACTCCACGAAAAGCAGCAGCCCGATCGACCCGAAAGCGGCGAAGAGGGGGACGACGGGACTGTCCGTCATCGCCCGTGTGAGGGCGAAGAGGCCCGGGGCGACGATCGCGGCTCTGACAGACCTCCGGAGCGCGGCGTAACCCGCGTCGCGCCGCAGCAGGGACCGCACGGTGTTCACAGCAGATGCCTCCCCGGCACGTTCGGCTTGTCAGACGTCACTCTGACAGCTCGTTCGATGAACACACGGCAGGCTTCGGTGTCAGGGGGGTCGTGTAACCCACCCGGTCGGGCAGCGTCCCAGCGCCCTTGCGGCGCCCGGCCAACGTCGGCCCTCGCACGGCGCGTTCACCCTGCCGTCGCGCGCGTACAACCCTTTGACCATCCGCGGAGTCGTAGATCACCGAAGCCCGTAGCGGCGATTCAGTTCCACAGACAGGGAGCGTCACCTTGCGCGCACGTACTCTCGCCGTCTCGACGGCGGTCGTCCTCGCCGTCGCGGGGCTCGGCGCCCCGACCGCCGTCGGGACCCCGGCCGTGCTCACCTACGACTTCAACGGGGACGGCTACCGCGATCTGGCCATCGGCACCCCCAAGGCGAGCGGGGGCACGGTCACCGTGGTCTTCGGCTCGGCCTCCGGAGTCAGCCCCGCGCGCTCGGTGAGCGTCACCCAGAACACGCCGGGTGTTCCGGGTGTGTCGGAGACCGTGGACAGGTTCGGCGAGAACGTCACCAGTGGCGACGTCAACAGCGACGGCTACTCCGACCTGATCGTCGGCGCGCCCGGCGAGGAGGTCACCGGCAAGCCGCGCGGCTCGGTCACCATCATCTGGGGCGGGGCGAAGCCCTTCACGTCGGGCGGCATGGCACTCACCGCCCCGACCGGCGAAGCATCCGGGTTCGGTGAGGGCGCCGCCTTCGCCGACCTGGACGGCGACGGCGGCGAGAACCTCGTCGTCGTGGGCGACGACACCTTCTGGTGGTACGGCGACGGAAAGCCCACCCAGGACGGCGCGCTGGCCCCGGAGGTCGACTTCCTGCCGCCCGGCGTGCGACTTGACGGTGTCGTCGCCGGCCGCTTCTCCGCCACCGACGGCAACGACTTCGTGGTGCACGGCAGGATCCAGGACGCGAGCGGCGCCACCTCCACTCCCTATCTCGGCCTCCTGCGCGGCGGGGCAGGGGACATCGGCTACTCCTACTCGGCCCTGGCCGCGGGCAGCACCCCCGGAGGCACCGTGTCCTCGGCAGCCGTGGCGGGCGGAGACATCAACGGCGACGGCTACGACGACCTGGTCACCGGCAACACCGGCGTCGGAAAGGGCGGTTCGTTCACCGTCAGGTACGGAAGCTCGACCGGGCTTCCGGTCACGGGTACGACCTACACCCAGGCCGGCGCGGGCGTCCCGGGCACCGACGAGCCGTACGACAACTTCGGCGCGGCCGTGGCGGTGGGGGACGCGACCGGCGACGCACGCGCCGACGTCGCGGTCGGCGCCCCGAACGAGACGGTGGACGGCGTCCGCAACGTCGGCAACATCGTTCTCCTGAAGGGAAGTTGGAACGGCCTCAGCACCAGCGGCGCCCAGTCCTTCCACCAGGCCACCCCGGGTGTTCCGGGCGCCGCGGAGGCAGGGGACCACTTCGGCTCCTCGGTACGACTGCGCGACATCAACCGCAACGGAAAGGCCGACCTCGCGATCGGCGCGTACGGCGAGGACGTCCTGCCCGGCGGATACGACGACGGCGCGGCCTGGGTGCTGCGCGGCACGACCACGGGCCTGACGAGCACGTCCGCGACCGCCTTCAACGCCACGGACTTCGGCTACCCCGTCGTCGACGGACGCAGGTTCGCGGACACCTTCGGCCGCTGACCGGGGCGGGCCGCCGCTCCCGGATGCGAGCCCGCGGACACAAGAGGACGCTGGAAGTATGCGATGCCGATGGCGTGCGTCCAGCGGCGTGGCGGCCCTGGCGGCCGTCGTGCTGCTGGTCGCCGCCACGCCGGGGTCGGCCGACGGGGACACGGACCAGCAGGTGGACGTGGGCGGCGGACGGAACGTGTACCTGCACTGCTCGGGATCCGGGAGCCCGACCGTCGTGCTGATCTCCGGACTGCACGAATCCTCCGACCCGTGGTCGCTTTCCGACGCCACACCGCCCGTCCCGAAGACCCCGGTCCTGCCGGGCGTGGCCCGCTTCACCCGTGTGTGCACCTACGACCGTCCCGGCACCATCCGCTACACCCAGCCACCCACGCTCACCACCCGCACCACACCGGAGCGCGGCACCCGGAAGCTGCCCGCCATGGTCGACGAACTGAACCGCGTGCTCACCGCCGGCCACGTGCCGGGACCGTACCTGCTGGTGGGGCACTCCTTCGGCGGCATGATCGCCCTGCGCTACGCCCAGGAGCACCCGAAGCAGACCCGTGGGCTGGTCCTGGTCGACGCGCTCGGACCCGGACTGAAGCCCGCCATGGGGGACGACTGGCCCGCGTACGTCGAGGCCCTACGGCACCCGGGCACCCCCTTCGACAACAAGCCGGACTTCGAGCAGGTGGACATCGACAGCGGAGTCACCGACATCCAGCGGGGCGGCCCGCTGCCCCCGGTGCCGCTCGCGGTGCTCAGCAAGACGGCACCCTTCGCCGCGCCGCCCAGCATGGACAAGGGTCTGCTGAAGAAGCTGGAGGCCGCGTGGCCCAAGGCTCAGCAGGGGCTGGTGGACCTCCGGCCGCAGACCCCGCACCTGCTGGCGACGGGCAGCGACCATTACGTCATGATCCACGACCCGGACCTCACGATCGCGGCGATACGCCTCGTCGCGGACCGTGCCGCCGACACGCCCGGCCCGAGCGCGGATCACACCAAGTAGGCCTTCGGATCACCTCGGGCACGCAGGTCGTCGATGGCGATCTCGTCGACGCCCTTTCCCCCACCTGGCGAGGTGCCTAGATTGGGGAAGCGGGATGGATCAGTGGAGGCCGAGATGTTGTTCGAGGGGCTGCCCCAGGGGTCGCTGCCCAGGCTGGCGCGCCCGGAGCCGCAGCGCGATCGGGTGTACGAGGCCTTGCTGGAGCTGATCAGCTCGCAGGCGCTGCCCCCCGGCCGACACCTGGTCGAGGACGAACTCGCACGTCATCTGGGTGTCTCCCGGCAGCCGGTGCGTGAGGCCCTGCAACGCCTCAACACCGAGGGCTGGGTCGACCTGCGACCCGCCAAGGGCGCGTTCGTCCACACGCCGACCGAGGGCGAGACCGACCAACTCTTCGGCGTCCGCGCACTGTTGGAGACCGAGGCCGCCCGGTTGGCCGCGGCCGGTTCGTCCCCCGCCGGACTGGATCGGCTGGACGACCTCTGCGCCACGGGCGAGGCAGCCGTCGTGGCCGACGACGTGGAGGCCGCGGTCGACGCCAATGCCACGTTCCACGCCTGTGTGCGGGAGTTGGCGGGGAACACGGTGCTGGCCGAACTGGCCGTCCATGTCGAACGCCGGGTTCGCCGCTACTACACCCCCATCGTCCACCAGGCCTGGGTGGAACATCGCGAGCTGATCGCTGCCATCGCACACGGCGACGGCGAGCGCGCAGAGCGGGTGATGCGCGCCCATACGGTCGACGCCAGGACGCGCTTTCCCCCGAGGACGTCCGGATGACCGTCATCTGACGCGTACCGGACGTCCGGCGCGGCGAGGGGACCGGAACGTTGCGGCCCCGGCCCCCCGTTCACTCCGCCCGCTCTACGGCTCGATGCCCCAGACGAGGGTGCCCGCCACGTACACGGTCACCTTCGCCGCGTCCGCGTAGGAGCTGTTGGCGCCACGGCTGTAGTCGTTCGACTCGTCGAAGTTCGACCAGTCCGACTTGGCCAGGCGCAACTGGAGATCACCGCTGTCGGCTCCGGCGGCCAGCGAACCGGAGGTGAAGCCCACCTCCAGGTAGTGGTCCGCGCCCGTGCGGCTCGGGGAGACGGTGCCCACCGAACTCTTCACCGTGGAGCAGCCGAGCTGCGCCCAGTCACAGAACGTCTGGTAGCCGGCGGAGGAGGACTCCCCGGTGAACCAGTAGCGGACGGTGACCTTGGACAGATCGACGGCGGTCGAACCACCGTTGACGAGCTTGAGGCCGGGCCTGATCCCGTTGTCACTGGCGGAGGAGTCGTTGTTCTTGTACTGCGCCTTGAGGCCCGAGGTGCCTCCGCCGCCGCCCGACGCCTTGGTGGTGGCAGACACCGACGTGGACGAGGCCGAGACGTTGCCGGCCGCGTCCTTGGCCTTGACGGTGTACGCGTAGGTCGTGGAGGCGGAGAGCCCACTGTCGGTGTAGGACGTGGTGGTGACGCTGCCGACCTTGGCGCCGTCGCGGTAGACGTCATATCCGGTGACCGCGGTGTTGTCCGTGGACGCGCTCCAGCTCAGGGTGGCGCTGTTGCTCGTCGTGGAGCCGACCGCGAGACCGCCGGGAACCGTCGGGGCCTGCGTGTCACCGCCACCGCCGCCCGACCCGCTCACCGGCGGGTTGGCGTTGGCGAGCAGCTGGCGGAACTGGGCGGAGAACCAGTGCCCGGCGAGAGGGGAGTTGGGCAGGGCTCCCGTGAGGTTGTTCCCGTTCCGCGCGTTCCCGGTGTACGTGGGGTCGCACATCCGGTCGAAGCCCTTGCCCTCGTCGTTGTCGACGGCCTGGCTGGCTCCGTCCGACTCACCCGGCGGCTTGGCCCACACGTAGGCGTCGATCCCGGTGTCGGGTGCGGTCGCCGGGCGCTCGCCGAGGCCGGCCCCGCTCTGGTTGCACCAGTTGCCGGCGTGGATGCGTCGGTCGATGCGACCGCCGTCCACATAGGCGTCGACGCTCGTCGTCGGGCCGGGACCGGTCGGCCGGCCCGAACCGCCCCAGCCGTTGCGCGAGGTGTCGACGAGCATGCCGATACCGGCGTCGAAGCCCTGAGCGACGAGCGCGGTGCGCAGCCCCTGCGCGTACGAGCTCTCGTCGTCGTACTGGTTCCAGTCGATCCACTTGGACTGGCGCACCGTCTGCCCGTTCACCGTGTCCGTCACCTTGACGTACGGCTCTTTGGTGGCGGAGTAGTTGGCGGTGTTGACGATGAAGCCCGTCACGTCGTTCACGGTGGCGCCGTTGGTGGTGGCGGCCTTCTTGAACTCCTGGGCCGACGGAGTGAGGTTGCTGTCCCAGCCGAGCCAGCCGTGGTGGCCGGCGTCGATGTAGTTGTAGGCGTTGGGCAGGGCGCCGAGTTTGTGCAGGGCGTAGCCGACGCCCTTCTCGTAGTTGCCGTTCGCCTTCATGGTGGCGCACTGGGTCGTGGAGCCGGCGGTGCCACCCGCGTTGGTCACGAGGTTGGGCAGCGAGTCGGGCTCGATCAGGTTGACGATCCGCAGGCTCGCGTAGGCGGGGTCGGCGAGGATCGCGGCGATCGGGTCGATGTAGTCGCTCTGGTAGGTGGCGAGGTCTTCGGGGCCGAGTTCGCCGTTGGAGGCGAGCGCCGCGCAGTCCCGTCCCGGCAGGTCGTAGATGACCAGTTGGACGAGGTTGGCGCCCTGGGCCTTCGCCGCGTCGAGGTGCGCCTTCAGGCCGCGGGCGTCGGCGGTGCCCTGGATCGCGGCCATTCGGTCCAGCCAGACGAAGGTCGGCTGATTGGAGATGGCCGAACCGCCCGGCTCGGCCGCGGCCTTGGCCGACCAGTCGGGGTTCACGTACGCCTTCGCGCCGACATAGGGGTTGTCGAGTTTGGCGGCCGCGGTCGCGGTGGTCGGGAGGGCGGTGATGGACAGGGCTCCGAGGAGGGCGCCGACGGCCAGAGCGGCGGTTCGCTTCGGTCCGCTTCGGCGCACGGTGGAGTCGGGTCTACGGGAAGGCATCGGTCATCTCCTGGGGAGAGCGGACAGGTACGGACGGTGTGCGGGGTCGTCGGCGACCGTCCGGTGTGCCGCGTCCCGGGCACACCGGACGGAAGACCGCCGGACAGGCGTTGTGTGCGGGCAGGACAACGGTGCGACCGTGTGCGTCGCGTGGAGTGGAACGGGCAGGCCGCCGAACAGGAGCGCGCCGCGGCGTCGACCGGGCGGGGGCCCGGCGTTTCGTCGTCGCGCGCAGACGGTGCCCGGTCGCTGAGGTGACGGCGGGGACAGGGGCACCGAACGTGGGAGCGCTCCCAAAGTGCGACGCTCGAACCGTGGATGTCAACACCTGTGCCGAGAGTGGGTTCCTGACGGCCCATTGAGTCTTCACTCGGGGATCGAGTTCCGGGCAGGGGATGCGCGGCGTGCACGCCAGGTGGCGGTACGCGCGGAGGCGTGGGAGGCCTTCGAGGCGCTCGGCGCGGAATGCGGAAGGTGGGCGTCCTGCCCTCGACGGCGTGAGGGCGCGGGCGTGGCCGAAACGGACGTGCCCCGTGGCCGACAACTCCGCCAACGGACGCGATCGCTGCGTGAGGTATTGACGCGGACACGCTTAGTGGCTTCCATGTGCGCAGTCCGGCTTCGATGAGCCGGCCGTCGGGAGAGGGACACTCCTGCCGGTCTGCGGGAGCCGCCATGCCGGATGCCCACCCGCCTGCCCGTCCGGAGACGCGCGCCCAAGAATGGGAGCGCTCCCACCCGGAAAGGACCCCCACCATGCGCCATCCGCCCCGCTACCGCGTCAGACGCGCCCTGGTCGCGTTCCTCACCGCGGCTCTCACCGCTCTCGTCCCGATCACGGCGGCAGGACCCGCGCAGGCGGCCGCCGCTCCCTCGTCCTCCGCGACCGTGGCAGCCGCCGGCGCCGGGTACTGGCACACCGACGGCCGCCGGATCCTCGACGCGCAGAACCAGCCGGTGCGGATGGCCGGCGTCAACTGGTTCGGGTTCGAGACGGCCAACTACGTCGCGCACGGCCTCTGGTCGCGCGACTACAAGTCGATGATCGACCAGATGAAGACCCTCGGGTACAACACCATCCGTCTGCCCTACAGCGACGACATCTTCAAGGGCACCCAACCCAACGGCATCACCTACGCCAACGGCCTGAACACCGACCTGCAGGGCCTCAACTCCCTTCAGGTGATGGACAAGATCGTCGACTACGCGGGGTCGATCGGCCTCAAGGTCGTACTCGACCGTCATCGACCCGACGCCTCGGCCCAGTCGGCGCTCTGGTACACCTCCGCGGTTCCCGAGACGACCTGGATCTCCGACCTCAAGGCACTGGCGGCGCGCTACCAGGGCAACACGGCGGTGATCGGCATCGACCTGCACAACGAGCCGCATGATCCCGCCTGTTGGGGATGCGGCGATTCGAGCGTCGACTGGCGGCTCGCCGCCGAACGGGCCGGCAACGCGGTCCTGTCCGTCAACCCCAGCCTGCTGATCTTCGTCGAGGGCGTGCAGACGGTGAACGGGCAGAGCAACTGGTGGGGCGGCAACCTCGCCGGGGTCGCCACCGCGCCGGTACGGCTGAGCGTCGCCGACCGCCTCGTCTACTCGGCCCACGACTACGCCACCAGCGTCGCGCAGCAACCGTGGTTCAGCGACCCGTCGTTCCCGGCGAACATGCCGGCCATCTGGGACAGGAACTGGGGCTACATCTTCAAGCAGAACATCGCCCCCGTCTGGCTCGGCGAGTTCGGCACCACCCTCCAGGCGACGGTGGACCAGAAGTGGCTCGCGGCTCTCGTCGACTACCTGCGCCCCACGAGCACGTACGGCGCCGACAGCTTCAACTGGACCTTCTGGTCGTGGAATCCGGACTCCGGAGACACCGGCGGCATCCTCAAGGACGACTGGCAGAGCGTGGACACGGTGAAGGACGGCTACCTCGCCGCCATCAAGGCCCCGGGTTTCACCGGAGGCGGGGGAGGGGGAGGCGGCGACACGACCGCGCCCTCGACACCGACCGGACTGGCGGTCACCGGTACCACCTCGTCGAGTGTGTCGCTGTCATGGAAGGCGTCCACCGACGACACGGGGGTGGCCGGCTACGACGTCTACCGCGGCACCGGCAGGGTCGGTCAGGTCACCGGCACCTCCTTCACCGACACGGGCCTCACCGCGGGGACCCGCTACGACTACACGGTGCGGGCCCGCGACGCGGCCGGCAACACCTCGCCGGCGTCCGCGTCGGTGGCCGCGACGACGGCCGGGACGGGAGGCGGCTCCGCGGGCTGCAAGGCCACGTACAAGGTCAGCAGCGACTGGGGCAGCGGGTTCAACGCCGACATCACGGTCACCAACACCGGCACCTCGGCGACCAAGTCGTGGCAGGTCACCTGGGACTGGCCCGGCAACCAGACGGTCTCCGGAATGTGGAACGCCTCCTACGGTCAGGTCGGCAGGACGGTGACCGCGAGCAACGCCGCCCACAACGGGGCCATCGCGGCAGGCGCCTCGACCGGCTTCGGCTTCGGTGCCGCGCCGGGCGGCGCCGGAACGCCCGTCCTGAACTGCCGCGCCGGTTAGGGGAGTTGCTTGGACCGTCCCGACCAGGCTGTTGCACGCCGCACGGCGCGGTCACTTGCGATCGCGTTGGTCCCGATCGCGTGACGTTCGCGCCGGACGTCGCGTGACATGCCGAGCGGCCGGTTCCTCGATGTGAGGTGCCGGCCGCTTCCGCACGGTGCTCGTGTTCAGGCCGCGCGCTTCTTGAGCGAGGCCAGGTGGGCGAAGACCACGACATTGGCCGCGTAGCCGTGCTTCTTGTCGAAGCGACCGCCACACGTCATGAGCCGGAGTTCCGGACGTTTCGTATTCCCGTACACCTTGTCGTTCGGGAACTTGTCCTTCGCGTACTTGCCCACCTCGTCGACGGTGAAGACGGCGGTCACGTTGTCGGCCCGGGTGACCTTCACCGTGTCCCCCCGGTGCAGTGCGTTGAGGTTGAGGAAGATGGCCGGTCCGGTCGTCGTGTCCCGGTGACCGACGATCAGGGAGGTGCCCGCCTCGCCGGGGGACGGGCCGTTGCGAAACCAGCCCACCTCCTTCGGCTTGGTCAGAGGTGGGGCGCCGAGCTGCCCCTTCTTGTCGAGGCCGAGGTCGACGACCGGGGCCTCGATGAAGATGGAGGGAATGGCGATCTTCACCGGCCGTGAGCGCACCTGGGGTGGAGGCGCGGCCTGCGCGGACGGCGGCGGCCCGCCGCCCGCGGCGTCGCTGCCACGGGCGGCGGTGACCGCGGAGTCGTCGGGCGAGCCGGAGCACGCCCAGACGATTCCGGCCACCAGCGAGAAGGTCACCGTCAGCGTCATCGACAGACGGCACGCGCGACTCGGTCCGCGTCGCCGTCGCCGTCGGCTTGGGACGTTACGCCTCGTTGCGGGCACGGCGGCGCGCGGCTCGGCGGACCATGACCAGCGCCGCGATGCCGACACCGCTGGCGGCCAGAGCGGCGGTGGTGCCGAAGTTCGAGTCGCTCTCGGAGCTCAGGTTCTCCGTACCCTCCGGGACGCCGCCGCCGCCCGCGGGCACTCCGCCGACCGGCTTGGAGTACTCCTTGGCGGGGCTGCCGCCCGGGCCGATCTCGGCCGGACCGCGGCTGTGGTGGGACTGGGCCTGGCTCTGGCAGTCGACCGAGAACCGCTTCTGCTTCGGGCCCGCCGGGGTGGTCCACACCAGCTGGTACGTGCCCTCCGGGAGCAGGTACTTCGCGCTGCGCGCCGAGCCGTTGACCAGCGGCAGCGTGCTCTGGAGCGTGTCGCCGGGGGGCGTGGTCGGGGGCTGGGCGGTGATCGTCCAGGCGACCGCGGGGAAGGACTCGAAGTTGCTGGCGGAGAGGACGAACTCACAGACCTCGACGCCGTCGCCGCCCCGTGCGTGCCACCCGATCGAGCGGACGTCGATGTCGCCGCTGTCGCCGGGAGCGGCGTACGAGGCGCCCGCTCCGGCGAGAGTGGCGACGGCCGCGACGGCCATCGCGGCACCTCCACGGATGCTGCGGGCGCGGAGGGAAGAGGTGGTGACCATGCGAGGCTCCTTCAAGCCGGAATGATTGTCGTACTTATCGACCGAGCACGTAATGAATCCCATGAATCGGCCAAAGATCCTTTGAGACACCGTCAAAAACGCGAAAAATAACTCAAACAGCCCATGACTCCGCGTAGCTGACTGCCTCTCACGTGGTCTGTCGCCCCTCGGTCGCCACGTCAGGAGCGGCGGGCCGGCCCGTGTGGTGTGGGCGGGTCGCTCTCACTCCGCAGGGTCCGGACACCCGCGGGTCGCATGACGTCGCACGGCTGTGGCTGTGGCTGCGGCTGTGGCGCCGGCCGCCCGGGAAGGCTTGAAGCCGCTCGGCGAGGCGCAGTTGGCGAAGGCCGCGGTCACCAAGACCGACGTGAAGGGCCACCGCGTCGGCAACGCTCCGGATGACGAGATTCCCGAAGTGAGCGTGCGGGCGGACCCCGCGAACTGTCAGGCCATCGAGGACATGTTCCTGTTCGGCTCCGAGCCCGACGCCGCGGCGCGGGTCTCCCGTTCGCCGACGAGTGTGGAGCAGACCGACGCGGCGGCGCTGCGGATGGGGCTGCTCGCGCGCAAGGTAGGCGAAGGCTCGACGCTCGTCGTGTCCTTCGCGATGAACGCCCTGGGTGGCCAGGCGCCCCAGGTGCCCGCTAGGCGCTCCGCGACTTCCGTGCCGACGTGGTCTTCTTCGTCGCCGTCTTCTTCGCGGCCTTCTTGGCGGGCTGCTTCTTGGCCGTCTTCTTCGCGGTCTTGGCGGCGCTCTTCTTCTTGGGCAGATCGTGGACGGTCGCGTCTTCGCCCCGCGACTCCCGGGCCTTGGCCACGGACTCCTTGAGCGCGGCCATCAGATCGACGACCTTCCCGGCGGGTTTGGCCTCCTCCGGCGCCTCGGGCGGCTCGACGCCCTCGCGCTTGGCTTTGATCACCTCGGCGACGGCGTCGTTGTATCGGTCGACGAACTCGGGCCCGTCCAGGTCCTCCCGTGTCATACGGTCGATGAGCTGTTCGGCTCCGGCGATCTCGTCCTCGGTGAGTTCCACCGACTCGGGGGCCAGGGAGGACGGGTCGCGGACCTCGTCGGGCCAGCGCATGGAGTGCAGGACGATCACGTTGTCGCGGACCCTCAGCAGCCCCAGGCGTTCACGCCCCGACCACGCGTACTTCGCGACGGCGACCTTCGAGGACCGTTCCAGGGCCTGGCGGAGCAGCTTGTACGGCTTCGCGGCGACCTGCCCGGCCGGCTGGAGGTAGTAGCCGTCGCCGATCTGGATCGGGTCGATCGAGTCGAGCGGGACGAACGCCTCGATCTCGATGGCCTTCGCCGTGGGCAGCGGCATCTCCCGCAGTTCCTCGTCGAGTACGGGGATGATCGTGTCCTTGCCCCACTGGTAGCCCTTGCCGATCTCGGACTGTGCGACCTCGCGGTCCTCGATCTCGCAGACCTTGCGCACCCGCACCCGGGACATGTCCTCCAAGTGGACCTGGTGGAACCGGATCGAGTGGTCCTCGGTCGCGCTGACCACCTGGATCGGCACGGTGACGAGGCCGAACGAGATGGCGCCGGACCAGACGGTTCGGGGCATGCTGGACCTCCGCATCAGGCCCCGAGGGTTCTCAGCCTAGGAGCAGTCCGCGCCCGGGGCACGGCGAGCCTCCGCCGCCGGCCCTAGAGACGCGGCGGCGCATGAGGCGGGCCGTTCAGTCGAGGATCCGCAGATGGGTGTCGGGTTTGCAGTGGGCGCAGGCGCGTACGCCCGAGGAGAGGAGCCGGCGCGCTTCCTCACGGGGGACGGCGCGCCGCCGTTTGCCCGCGGCGTAGCAGTCGCCCGCGTGGACCTCGATGGGCGGGCGTCCGTTGCCGATGCCCAGTTCGACGATCCAGTCCGGCTCCGCGGGCAGGTTCGCGCGGCCCCGTTCCTGTTCCGCCTCCCGTTTCTGGAGTGCGGCGATCTTGGCGTCGATGCGCTGCAGCCACATGGCGTGCCACACCCGAAGGGTGAGCAGTCGTGCCAGGTCAGGCGGCAGGTCGTCGAACATAGATCCGATTCTAGTTCGGTGGCCGCCCGGGTTCACCACCTCGCGTGTTCGAATAATAGTTCGATAGCCTGTGTGGTGGAGGTGGTTGCCGTGAGGTCGGAGGCCGAGGTGCCGAGCGAGGCGAGTGTGATGCATGTGCGCTGCCCGGACCGGTTGCCGGAGGACGGTTATCGACAGGTGCTCGAACAGATGGCGGAGCTGTCGCCGGTCGTCCAGGCGCTGCCTCCGACTGCCGCCCTGGCGGAACTCAAGGGTGCGTTGCGCTACCACGGTGTGGACGCGGTCCGGCTGGGGGAGATGCTGCGCGTACGGACCATTTCCCGACTGGGTGTCGACGTGCGCGTCGGGATCGGGCCGTCCATCACGGTCGCGGCCACCGCTTCCGGGCAGGTTTCCCGCCCGGGTGGTGTCCTCGCCGTGGCCCCGGACCGGGTCGCGGACTGGCTCGGACCGCTGCCCGTCGAAGCCCTCCACGGCATCGGACCCCGCCAGGCCCAGGCGCTGCGTGACTACGGCGTCCACAGCGTCGGCCTGCTGGCCACCGTCCCGCCTGCCACCGTGCAGCGACTTCTCGGCGGCCGGGCCGGGCGACAGGCCGCGGACCGTGCCCGGGGTGTCGACCCCCGACCCGTGGTCCCGCGGGCGCTGCCCGCCACCGCGAGCGTCCATCGCGCCTTCCCCCGGCACACCCTGGACGGCGCCGCTGTCCGCGCGGCCCTCCTCGACCTCGTCGTCACCCTCGCCGTCCAACTACGCGGCAGTGGCCAGGCCGCTCGCGGTCTGACCCTGGCGCTGCGCTTCGCCGGCGGCACCACCTGGGAGAAGACCCGTCGGCTTCCGGAGGCCTCCGCCCACGACGACGACCTCCGCACGACGGCGTACCGGCTCATGGACGCGGCGGGACTCCAGCGGGGTCGACTCACCGCGATGACGCTGAAGGCCGATGACCTCGTCGCCGCGGACCAGGTCGCCGAGCAGATCAGCTTCGACGCGGTCCGCGAGACGCGCCTCGTGGCCGAGGAGGTCAGCGACCGCATCCGAGCCAAGTTCGGACCCGACGCGATCCGCCCGGCCACGACTCTCCTGCGCGTCTCCTGAGCGGGTAGGGCGCGCGGGCGAAGCCGGACCCGTACCGGCTCCCCACCCGTACCGGCTCCGCCACCCGCGCCGACGGGTGAAAGCCCCCCGGAGGCGCCCTCGACGCTCCGGCCCTTGCCGCCCGCCGCAGAAGCGGCAGACGGGGAGAAAAGACGTGGGCATCGACTGTCACCATGTGGGCACTCGGCGCACATGGGCCAGGAAGACGACGTCGACTCGCGGATGGACCTGTCCATCGGCGGGACGAGCGGCAGGGCGATCGTGCGGGTGGCGGGTGAGGTCGACTACCTGACCTCGCCCCGCCTCGCGGACGGGCTGGAGACCGTGCTGGCGGGCGGCGCCGGGTGGGTGGAGGTCGAGTTCACCGAGGTGTCGTTCTGCGACTGCGCCGCACTGGGCGTCCTCATACAGGCGCGGCAGAAGGCGCAGGCGGCCGGCGCGCGCCTCCGCCTGCGCGGATCCTTCCAGCCGAGCGTCAGTCGCCTGCTGGCGGTGATGGAACTGACGTCGGTGCTCACGGCGCCGAACAGTCATTGACGACGACCTCGGCCGACCGGTGGCGAGTGGGCCGGGTGCCGAGTCGACGGTCGGGGCGGGGCGCGGCCGCAAGGGCCGTACGGGGATGGAGGGCGCGATCGCGCCCCGAGGGAGGGAGAGCGATGGGCGGGAGCAAGGTTTCGGCGATGGTGGCGGTCGTCGGGAGCTCGGTGCTGATGCTGACCGGTTGCGGGGGCGACTCCGGGGCCGAGGACCAGCCCTTCGCAGGCAAGAGCGCCGACCAGGTAGCCGCCGAGGCGGTGAAGGCGACCGGGCACGCCACCTCGATGCATGTGAGCGGCACGGTGCGGCAGAGCGCGGGGGACGCGCTGGATGTGGATCTGTCGGTGGACCGGGACAAGAACTGCGAGGGCACGGTCAAGACGGCCGGCACGACGGTCGAGGTGCGTCACGTCGACACCACGCTCTATCTGCGGGGCGACGAGGGGTACTGGAAGAGCGCCCTCAAGGGTCAGCCCCGGAGCGACACGCTCGTTCCGAAGCTGAAGGGCAAGTGGGTGAAGGTGCCGTCCGACGACTCCGCGACCGAGGGTCTGTGCGACAAACAGGGGCTCGTGGCCTCGATGGACGAGGACAAGTCCGAGCGCAAGGGGCTGAAGAAGTCGTCCACGACCACGGTGGACGGCACGAAGGCCATCCGGCTGACCAAGCGGGCGACGGGCGGCGAGACGCTGACGCTGTACGTGGCGACGGAGGGAAAGCCGTACATCCTGCGCACCACCACCAGGGGCGGGAAGAGCCCCAACACCGCCACCTTCAGCGACTACGGCAAGGCCGTGGACCCGCAGAAGCCGGCCGCCGGCGAGACCGTCGACCTCAAGGAGATCGCCTCCTCCGGGCAGGCCGGCTGACGGATGCGCACCAGATGGCGGCGGCAGCCGACGGAACGTCTCGGCGTGCCGCGCATGGTGTGGTCTCAGAGGGGCACTCGCCCGATATGTGCTACTCGTCACCATGTCGTCGCTATGTGGGGAGTCCGTCGTGGCCATTCGGCACCAGGTGATCGAGCGGTCTCCCGAGGCCGTCTGGGCGGTCCTGGAGGACCCCCGGCTCTATGCCGAGTGGGTCGTCGGAACCTCGGAGTCGAGACCGGTGGACGGCCGATGGCCGGAGGTCGGTGCTCGTCTGGCGTACGTCGTCGGGCGTGGCCGCCTCGCCTACGAGGGGCGGACGGTCGTGCGCCGGGTGGAGCGGCTTCGATGGCTGGAGCTCGAGGCCGACAGCGGCCGTCTCGGCACCGCCCGTATCGCGATCGAGGTACGCACCTGGGGTCCGCACTCGCTGGTCCTGGTGGATGAGCATCCCTTGCGCGGCCTGGGCGGTGCCCTGCACACCGCTCCGCTGGAGGTCGTCATCCAACTGCGTCACCGCAAGATGCTCGCCCGCCTCGCGAAGGTCGTGGAGCGCCGGTCCGCTCCCGCGGCTTCCCCCGATGTGCCCGCGCCCGAGGGCCTTGCCCGCCGGGCATGAGGAGTTGTCATGTTGGACGCCGTGGTGGTCGGAGCCGGACCCAACGGCCTGGTGGCGGCCAACCTCCTGGCCGACGCGGGATGGAGCGTCGAGGTACTCGAGGCGCAGAGCCGGCCCGGCGGTGCCGTCCGCAGCGACCGCGGGGTGCATCCCGACTACGTGAGTGACGTGTTCAGCGCCTTCTACCCCCTGGCCGCCGCCTCCCCGGTCATCCAACGCATGGACCTTCACGCGGAGGGACTGCGCTGGGCCCACGCCCCGTCCGCGCTCGCGCATCCTCTCCCCGACGGACGCTGCGCCGTTCTCGAACGCTCGACCGAGGCGACGGCGAAGGGGCTGGACGCCTTCGCCGAGGGGGACGGCGCCGCGTGGACGCGCATGTGCGGCACGTGGGACCGGATCAGCACGCAGCTTCTGGACGCCCTCTTCACCCCGTTTCCCCCGCTCAAGGCGGGGGCCGGCCTGGCGAGGCGGTTGCGTGGCCCGGCCGGCCTTCCTCTGGTCCGGTCGCTCGTGCTGCCCGCCCGCCGGCTCGGCGAGGAGGAGTTCCGCGGCGAGGCGGGACGTCTGTTGCTGGCCGGGAACGCGCTGCACGCGGACCTGGCACCGGAGGCGGCCGGCAGCGGCGGCTTCGGTTGGCTGCTGTGCATGCTCGGACAGCAGTACGGCTTCCCGGTCCCCGTCGGCGGAGCGGGAAGCCTGTCGGCCGCCCTCGTGCGCCGACTCGAACGGCGCGGCGGCACCGTACGCTGCGGCCAACCGGTACGTGAGGTCGTCGTGCGCGACGGCCGGGCCGTGGGAGTGCGCACCCAGAGCGGTGAGGCGATCCCGGTCCGGCGCGGAGTGCTGGCGGACGTCTCGGCACCCGACCTGTACGGCGGTCTGGTCGACGAGCGGCATCTGCCGCGCCGCCTTCTCGACAGCATGCGGCGCTTCCAGTGGGACTTCTCCACGTTCAAGATCGACTGGGCGCTGAGCGGGCCGATTCCTTGGACCGCCGGCGCCGCGGCCGGTGCCGGCACCGTGCATCTGTCCGACGGGGTCGACGAGATGACGCGGTTCGCGGCCCAACTCGCCCAAGGACAGGTGCCCGACCGCCCCTTCACCCTGCTCGGACAGATGACGACGGCAGACGTCTCGCGCTCCCCGCTGGGGACCGAAAGCGCGTGGGCGTACACGCATGTCCCGCAGACCGTCACGGGTGACGCGGGCGCCGACGACATCACCGGAGCCTGGGACGAGCGGGAACAGGAGGCGATGGCCGACCGGGTGGAACGCCATGTGGAGCGCTACGCGCCGGGATTCCGTTCCCTCGTGCGCGCCCGCAGAATCCTGGCGCCTCCCACCCTTCAGGCCATGGACGCCAACCTGCACGGCGGTGCGATCAACGGAGGCACGGCCAACCTCCACCAACAGCTCGTGTTCCGGCCGGTGCCGGGCACCGGCCGCCCCGAGACACCGGTGCGAGGGCTCTACCTCGCTTCGGCGTCGGCGCACCCGGGCGGGGGAGTCCACGGAGCCTGCGGAGCGAACGCGGCCCGCGCCGCGCTCCGCAGCACCGCCGCCACGACGCACGTACTGACCTCCGCGCAACGGCTGCTCTCCGGCCGACTCCGCATCGAACGACCCCAGGGCTGACGTACTCACCGAGTCCGCGCCGGTCGGGTCCCGACGCGAGTGGCCGCCGGTCCTCATGGAGGAAGTCGATCAGCGCGGCGGCGGGTGCTTCGGGTGCCTGTCCGGCGACGTGATGTCCCGCTGCGCGAAGAAGAACCAGTGCCGTCATTGCGTGGCGATCTCGGCGGTGATCCTGGACAGATGCCTCCTGGGGTTCGGCTCGTGCACGCGGCGTGCCGTCGACCGGGCCCGGAGTTCCCCGTACGTACACACCGACACCGGTCGTGGGTCCCCCCTTCGTGATCGTTCATGCCCAGGCCGGAGAGCGCGTCGTCCCGGTGTCGCACCATGCGGCCGGGCCGGAGCCCTTGGGTCGCGCGCCGAGGGGACTTGGGTTGGAGTGGAGGCGGCGGTTCCCGCGCGTGCATCCCATCCGGACGGGAACCCCTCGTACCACCGGGCCGTTCGGCCCGACCGGCCTTCGGAAGGGTAAGGAGAGACGTCATGCCCGCAGGTTCCAGTCCCAAGCGTGAGCGCCAGTACGAGCACGTCAAGGAGAGCGCGGAGAAGCGAGGCGAGTCCGCCGGCCGCGCGAAGGAGATCGCCGCTCGGACGGTCAACAAGGAGCGGGCCAGGGCCGGCGAGTCCAAGACGGCGAGCAGGACGTCCACACGCGACAAGAAGTCCGCGTCGCAGCGTGGCGGCGAACGCTCGCACAGCGGCGCGCAGGGGCCCACGAGGGACCAGCTCTACGAAGAGGCGAAGAAGAAGGGCGTCGAGGGGCGCTCCTCGATGAACAAGCAGCAGCTGCGCCGGGCGCTGGGGCGCTGATCGCGCTCCCTCGGGCCCGCAGGGCGGTGCGGGCTCCGGGGGCGAAGCGTGCGCGCTCGTCGACCAGCTCAGACGCCGACCTGCGGTGACTTGGTGTGTCCCGCGAGCTGCCGGTCGAGTTCCGTACGGAGGTCGGCGCACAGCCGTCCGGTACGGGTCCACTCGATGAGCAGCTGGGCGACGTGACGCAGCTTGATCCCCGTGTGCCGGGCGAGCTCCTGGAGAATGTGCTCCGCCTGTTCCGGAGCCAGCTGCCCGAGAGCCACGACGACCGCGATCGCATGGTCCACCACGGCGCCGGAGCGCATCGTCTCGTGAAGGTGAGTGTTGTCGCTCCGCAGATTCCCCAGCTCTGTCACGCGGTCGTCCACGCGGTCCTCCAAGAACCCGGAGTGGCTTGCCTCGACTTGACGAGGGGACGCGGCGTTCGTCACCGCGTTCGCAGGGCGTCTCCGCCCGGCGACCTGCTCGTCTCGACATGTTTGCCCCGAATTCGTCGGAACATCACCTGCTGGAAGTCCGCGGCGTTCCGGAGTGTCGCGTCCCGCCCGTGGCGCCACGGGCGGCGACGCCACCACCGCGATGTCGGAGGGACCAGGGGGGCGGGAGGTGTTCTCAGCCGCGCACCTTGGGCGTACCGGACGCGCCGCTGAGCAGGCGCAGCAGTTGCTGTCCCGAGGCGCTCAGCGCGCCGACCGTCACCACCGTCTCCGGGTCCTCGTCGGCCAGCCCGGACTTGAGGCACACCAGCGCCTGCTCTGCGCGGTCCTGTGCGGCGTCCCGCCGGGCGAGGTCCGCCTCGTCGCTGTGCAGCCCCCACCGGGTGCGGTCCCACTCGCAGACGTCGGCGACAGCGCTGAGGAGCTGGGCCAGCAGCGTCAGCCGGGCGGTCGGTGGCTGGGCGAGCCCCCGCTCCTCGCCCGCGGCAGCGGCGAGGTTGTCCACGATGGCGGAGGTGCGGTCCAGGAACCGTTCCCAGTAGGCGTCGTGGTCGATCGACGGAGGTTCGCGGAAGCCGCGGCGCAGGCGTTGGCCCGGGTTGAACCGGTAGCTCTCCCTGTTCCAGATCCGTGCGTTGCGCAGTCCCTCCAGCGATGCGGAGATCTGGGCCACCCGGCCTCGCCACCGGGCCGTGTCCTCCTCGGAGTACCCGGCCGCCAGATCGGCCGCCATCATCCGGAGCAGGGACGAGTTCTCCCGGGCCATGGCGGACAGCGCCTCCTCCACACCGCGCAGATGCACCGGTGGGAGGAGCAGCGCGTTGACGGAGATGCCGATGACGGCACCCACCGCCGTCTCCGCGAGGCGATGCGCCATGTCCTCCCCGGAGAGCGTCCCGTACGCGAGGGCGAAGATCACCGTGGTGGGGGCGTAGACGCCCTGGTCGCCGAAGCGGTTGTGGATGCCGAGCAGCGCGGCCGGTGGCAGAGCGAGGGCCATGGCCGCCATGACGTTGCCGGTGATCATCGCGGCACCGGTCGCCAGGAAGGTGCCCGCCGTGATGAGCGCCAGCTGCTGCACGCCGGTGCGCACCGAGCGGTAGACCGTGCCCTGGACCAGCGCCACGGCTGTCCAGGGCGCCATCAGAGCCATCGGCGCGTCCCACCACGCGCCGACCACCGCCCACGCGGCGACGGCCGCCCCCGCCGCCTTGAGTGCCTGCACGCAGGCATCACGCTCCCGGCCCGCCGAGGTGAACGCGCGGCGCAGGGAGGCGGCGGTCGCCGCCGCCTCCCAGCCGAATCTGCGCATCCGCATGGGTGATCTCCTGACACAGTCATCGGACCGGACCCGTCGCCCGTCGTCGGGCGGGCGTGGCCCGGCCGCCGTCGGCTGACGGCGAAGGGGTGAGGAAGCCCGTCGGCTCGGGGCGTTCGTGTGGCGTCCCCGACGAGGGCCGACGTCAGGGGGCACGTTCTTCGCGCCTCACCCGCCGGGCCGACCCGCCCCCGAGCCGCTCGGGTACGGCAATGCAGGTGCCACCATTCCGCCGAGGTATGCCGACCGTTCGCCGTGGCACAGGGGGTGAGGTCCGCGAAGTGGCGGCTGTCCGTGAGCTGCCGGATGCTGGCTGTACACGGTGTCTGCCGCGCTCGGAGCAACGAGATCGACTGCCGCCCCGGCCGGACAGCCACCACGAAGGGCCTGGGAACGCACCCCGACCGCCTGAGCGGCGCCGCGCGCGGCGGGATGCGGGCCGGTCGCGGGGCAGCGGGCCCGGGCCGCCGGCTCCGAGCGGTGCCCGGCCGTCCGCCGGACCAGGCGTGTTGCGTGTTTTGAGCACGGGCCTGCGGATACTCAACGCCTCCCGACACCCTCGACGATGTACGCAGGAGGTCCGCGTGACTGTCACGCCTCCCCAGATTCCCGATCGCCTCCGCACACCGGAACAGCGCACGGCGAACCTGTTCGCCGACTTCGTCGAGCGCGAGGCCCAGGGCGTGCCCCTGCCAGGCCGGTCGACGGCTCGCCGTTTCGCCGTACTGATGGCGTTGGGCCGTCGTGACCTCTCACTCGCCCGGCTCGCCGAGGGCCACCTGGACGCCGCCGCGATCCTGCACGAACTCGGCCACCCCCTGCCCGCCGCGGGCGAGAGATGGGGCGTCTGGGCCGCGCGCCCGCCCGGCCCCGGCGCCCACGCGACCCGCACCGAACGGGGGTGGACGCTGAGCGGCGTCAAGCCCTACTGCTCCGGTGCCCACGCCTGCACCCACGCCCTGGTCACGGCGGACGCCGAGGACGGCTACCGCCTGTTCGCCGTCGCCCTGGACCACCCCGGCGTGCAGCCGGTCGAAGGGACCTGGCCGGCGATCGGCATGGCCGGCAGCGACAGCCTGGAGATGTCCTTCACCGCCACACCCGCGCGAGCCGTCGGCGCGGTGGAGGGCTATCTCGAGCGGCCGGGATTCCAGCACGGAGGCATCGGCGTGGCGGCCTGCTGGCTGGGCGGTGCCCACGCCGTCGCCGCTCCCCTGTACGAGCGAGGCGCGGCGGGCCGGCTCAACGCGCACGCGGCCGCCCATCTCGGAGCCGTCGACGTCCTGCTGCACACGGCCGACACGATGCTGCGCCATGCCGGCGAGGACATCGACGACGACCCCCTGGACGTCCGGAACGAGGCCCGGGTGCGCAGCATGCGCGTACGGGCGCTCGCCGAGAAGGTGTGCACCGAGGTGCTGGACCACGTGGGACGCGCCACGGGTGCCGGCCCGTTGTGCCACGACGAACGGCACGCCCGCGCGGTGGCGGATCTGACGGTCTACGTGCGTCAGCACCACGCCGAGGCGAACCTGGCCGAACTCGGCCGTCTGGTCACGACGGACGCGGCGGAGGCGACGCGATGAGTTCGCTGGAGACCATGGGCGCCGCGAGACGGGCCGCCGCCGCGGCCATCGACGCCCAGGGCACCGACGAGGCGGAGTGGGTGGCGGCACAGCTGCCGGACCACCTGCCCCACCTGGTGCTCCCGGAAGGTCCTGTCGTCGTCGTGGCCGCCCATCCGGACGACGAGGTGCTGGGGTTCGGCGGTGCGATGGCCGCTCTCCTCGATGCCGGTGCGGCGGTCCACACCGTGTGCCTGACCGACGGGGAAGCATCGCACGGCACCCTGTCGGCCTCGGGCCGGGAGCGGTTGGCCGCCCGTCGGCGCGGCGAGCTGGCCGCGGCTCTGGGCGAGCTCGGTGAGCTGCCCGCCCCCGTGCACGCCGGCCTGACGGACACGGGCCTCGACGAGCAGGAGTCCTGGGCGCGGGCCGTGATCGGCGAGGTGCTCGACGCCGTGGGGGCCGCCGTGTGCGTGGCGCCCTGGGTCGGTGACCTGCACAGCGACCACGAGGCCGCCGGCAGGGGCGCCCGGGCTGCCGGCCGCGACCGATCCACCCCGGTGTGGTTCTACCCCGTGTGGATGTGGCACTGGGCCCGTCCGTACGACCCCCGCGTGCCGTGGGAGCGAGCCTCCGTTCTCCCCCTGACGGAAGCGGCGAGCGACCGCAAGAAGGCGGCCCTGGCACGGTTCACCAGCCAGCTCGAAGGCCGTGGCTCCGGCGTCGGGCCGGTGTTGCCGGCACGGGAGATCGCCCACCACACCCGCACCTTCGAGACGGTGATCCGGTGAACACCCCGGCGAGCTACTTCGACGACCAGTACGCCGGTGCCACCGACCCGTGGCATCTCGGCGAGCGGTGGTACGACCGCCGCAAGTACGAACTCACCGTGGCCGCCCTGGCGCGCCCCCGCTACCGGCGCGCCTTCGAGCCGGGCTGCTCGGTGGGGGTTCTGACCGAACTCCTGGCCACCCGGTGCGAGGAGTTGCTCTCCACCGACCGCGTCGCCTCGGCCGTCGAGGCCGGCGCCCGACGCACCGCCGGCCTGGACCACGTCACCGTGCGGCACATGACGGTGCCCGACCAGTGGCCCGAGGGCTCGTTCGACCTGATCGTGCTGTCGGAACTCCTCTACTACTTCGACAGCGACACGCGGACGCGGCTGCTCCGGCGGAGTGCGGAGAGCCTCGGCGAGGGCGGCCATCTGGTCACCGTGCACTGGAACCACCCGGTTGCCGAACACACCTGCACGGGCCGTGACATCGCCGACCGCCTCGGCTCCCTGACGGGTCTGAGTCCCCTCGCTCGCTACGACGACCCCGACTTCACCCTGACCGTCCACGAACACCGGCCCGGTCCCGGCCCGGTGGTCTCACCGGCTCGCGCGGAAGGACTCGCGTGACGCCCGCCGCCATCGCCGTCGTGGTCCCGGCACACGACGAGGAACGGCGCATCCAGGCCTGTCTGCGCAGTGTGCGGGCGGCCGCCGCCTTCGTGGCACCGGTGCCCGTCGTGATCGTGGTGGCGGCGGACGCCTGCACGGATGCCACGGCGACTCTCGCCGCCCGAGGGGGAGCGAGCGTCGTCCCCACCTGGAGCCGCAACGTCGGGGCCGCGCGGGCGGCCGGCGTCGACCACGCCCTCACATCGCTGGCGGATGCCGGCCCGGACGTGTGGCTGGCCATGACGGACGCCGACAGCACCGTGCCGACAGCCTGGCTCGCCCACCAGCTCGCCTGGGCGCGCCGGGGATACGACGCCGTCCTGGGCACCATCCGCCTCGCCTCCACCACGGTCGGGTCCCTTCATGTGGCCCGCCACGACGCCGACTACTTCCGTACCCGCCATTTCGCAGGGACGACGTCGAGGTGGGAGCACCCGCACGTCCACGGGGCGAACCTGGGTGTGTCCGCCGCCGCGTACCTGCGGGTGGGCGGCTTCGCCCCGCTGCGCACCGGCGAGGACCACGACCTGGCCGTCCGGCTCTCCGCGACAGGCCACCGCGTCGCCCGCACCGACCGGCACCCGGTGCACACCGCGGCCCGACTGCGAGGGCGCGCTCCGGGCGGCCTGGCGGACCTCTTGACGGCCCTGCGCGACCCGGCAGCGGGTGGGGGAAATCCTCCCCGGCACCGCGGCACCGCCCGACTCGACTCCGCGAGAACACCCTGACGCCGGTCGGCACGAGGCGCGGCAGCCGAACAAGGGACAGAGACACGCGCGCTCTGTGGTTCGGATGCGACACGGGTGGATTGTGTTCGCCCGTCCCGGGTACCCAGAGTGGGCAAAGCACATGAGAACAGGAGATACACCTATGGCACGCGAGGTCACCCCCCGCTACACCGTCCCCGGCCTCACGGTGGAGGACGCCGGCTCCCTGATCGAGGTACTGCAGGAGCGCCTGCACTCCCTCAACGATCTCCACCTCACGCTCAAGCACGTCCACTGGAACGTGGTGGGCCCGCACTTCATCGCCGTGCACGAGATGCTCGACCCGCAGGTCGACCGTGTCCGCGCCATGGCCGACGACGTCGCCGAGCGCATCGCGGCGCTGGGCGGAGTCGCGCACGGCACGCCGGGCGCGCTGGTCGACGGACGCACGTGGAAGGACTACAGCGTCGGCCGAGCCGACGCCATCGCCCACCTCGGTGCGCTCGACCTCGTGTACACCGGGCTGATCGAGGACTTGCGCGCCGCGGTCAAGAAGGTCGGGGACATCGACCCCGCCACCGAGGACCTGCTGATCGAGCAACTGCGTGACCTGGAGCAGTTCCAGTGGTTCATCCGGGCGCACCTGGAGACCGCGGGCGGCACGCTCGCCACCGCCGGAGCCACGACCGAGAAGGACGCCGCGAAGCAGTCCGTCTCCCGGTGACGCAACCGGCGGGTTCGGCCGCCGCCGGGCGGAGACAGGACTCGACGGGTGTCTGGCCCGAGCAACCGCTCCAGGCCTCGTCCCGCCCCTGAACCACACCACAGGCAGAACGAAGGGAAGGACGCATCACCATGTCCGACAAGCCGCTCAACGGTCACCGCGTGCTCGTGCTGGTCACCAACTACGGTGTGGAACAGGACGAGTTGGTGGTGCCGGTCAACCGACTGCGGGAGGACGGCGCCGACGTCACCATCGCCGCCGTGTCCTCGGACCCCATCCAGACGCTCGTCGGTGACAAGGACCCGGGCGAGACGGTGGTACCCACGGCGACCCTGGAATCGCTGGATCCCGACGGTCACCAGCTGCTGCTGATTCCCGGCGGCACCATCAACGCCGACCAACTCCGACTCGAACCCAAGGCACTTGAGACGGTGAGGGCGTTCGCGTCGTCGGGTCGTCCGATCGCCGCGATCTGCCACGGCCCCTGGGCACTGGTGGAAGCCGGGGTACTGGACGGGAAGACGCTCACCTCCTACCCCTCGGTGCGCACGGACGTCCGTAACGCCGGCGCCAAGGAGTGGATCGACGAGGCGGTCGTGAGCGACAGCGCGAACGGCTACACCCTGGTCACGTCCCGCACGCCGAAGGACCTCGACGACTTCCTCGGCGCCGTGAACAAGGCGTTGGTCGGCGCCTGACGGCCATCGCGAACGCCCGGGACGACGTCAGTTCGACGCGTCCGGCTCGAAGTCCGCGAGCGCGGTGACGGCCGTGTCCACGATCGCCTCGGTTCCGGAAGCGGCGTCCACCGTCAGTCCCGGCTCGTCGTCCCTAAGGGGCTCCAGCGCGGCGAACTGGGAGTCGAGGAGGGCGACCGGCATGAAATGCCCCGTCCGCTGCCCGGCACGGGCCTCGGCGATCTCGCGGTCCAGAGCCAGATACAGGAACCACACCCCGGGGCCGGCCGCGCGGAAGAGGCGCCGGTAGTCGTAGCGGAGGGCTGAGCACGAGATGACGGCCCCCTCCCCGCTCTCCGTCGCGGAACGGATCACGTCGGCGAGGGCCCGGAGCCAGGGCGCGCGGTCCTCCTCGGTCAGGGCCTCGCCGGCCGACATCTTCGCGATGTTCTCGGGCGGATGGAGTTCGTCACCCTCGACGAACGGCTCCCCGCGACGGCCCGCGAGCAGACGGCCCAGCGTCGTCTTGCCCGAACCGGAAACACCCATCACCACGATGATCGTCGGTGCCGTGGCCGATCGCACCATGCTGCTCCTTGTGGTCGTCCCCTCGACGGAGGGGAGATGCGGGCGAGGCGCGACCATCCAACCCCGAACGTCAGAGGATGGCGATGGGATTCACGGGGGAGCCGGTCGCCGCGGGGAGACGCAGAGGCGCGACGACGCACAGGAACGACCAGCGCCCTGCCTCCTCGCAGCGAGGCACGAGGTCCTCGAACCGCAGATAGTCCATCAGATACACGCCGAGTGCGTGGAGGGCGAGGACGTGGACGGGGAAGTCCACGCCGTCGGTGGGGCTGGGGGCCGTGTCGTTGTTGCCGTCGCCGCCGAGCACGGCGACCCGGCGTTCGGCCAGGAACTCCACCGCCGCGGGGTGCAGACCGGCGCGGCTGCGTGAGGCGTCCCAGGGCCCGTTCTCCTCACGCCTGCGGCGGTGACCGACCCGCACGAGCAGGATGTCCCCGGCGCCGACCCGAACGTGCTGCGCGGTTTCCGCGGCCACGAGGTCGTCGTAGGTGACGCAGTCGCCGGGCTCCAGCCACGGCACTCCCCGCAGCCGCGGAATGTCGAGCAGGACACCACGACCGACGATGCCGTCGTGCAGGGACGCGACGGACAGGGCGGTGGCATCCTCGTCCGTGACGGTGCTCGCGGGGACACCGCCGTGCAGCGTGCCGTCGTAGACGACGTGGCACAGGGCGTCGAGGTGGCTGTCCGCGTCGCCGTGGACGTTCATCGAGAAGCGGTCGGTGGCGAACTGCAGGCCGGCGGCCGCGGTCCTGGGGCGGCCGGTGATCCGGTGGACGGCCGGGTGCGGATCGTCGGGCGCCGTCCGGGTGTCGATGGGGGACGAGAGCGAGACGGTCAGCCCCGAACGGACCTCGGCCGCCGCGGCCAGAATCGTCGCCCGCGTGATACCGGCCGGCGCTCCGAGGCCGGCCGGGGACTCGGCGTCGTCCGCCCGCTGCCGCAGACGCGCGTACAGCGCGTCGAAGGCGGCACGGCTCTCGCGGGACCGCGTGCCGGGTCCGGGCCGCTCCGCGTGCGGCTCAGCGGAGCTGTCGCTGCCGGTCAATGGCCTCGTCCAGGGTCGATGCCGCCATGATGAGCGACAGATGGGTGAACGCCTGCGGGAAGTTGCCGAGTTGCTCGCCGCTCGGGCCGATCTCCTCGGCGAACAGACCGACGTGGTTGGCGTAGGTGTGCATCTTCTCGAAGGTGTAGCGGGCGGGCCGAACGCGTCCGGCGCGGGCCAGGGCGTCGACGTACAGGTACGTGCAGAGGCTGAAGGTGCCTTCGGAGCCGCGCAGACCGTCGGGCGAGGCGGCCGGGTCGTAGCGGTAGACGAGACTGTCCGAGACGAGCTTGCGCTCCATGGCGTCCAGGGTGGACAGCCACCCGGGGCTCTTCGCGGCGAGGAATCCGACGCGCGGGATCAGTAGGAGCGAGGCGTCCAGGACGTCCCCGCCGTAGTGCTGCACCAGAGCCTGCTCGGATGCGCTCCAGCCCTTGTCCATGACCTGCTCGAGGATCGCGTCCCGGGCGTTGCGCCAGCGCGGGATGTCCGCGGGGCGGCTCAGCTCGGTCGCCAGGCGCATGCCCCGGTCGAAGGCGACCCAGCACATCACGCGGCTGAACGTGAAGTCGTTGCGTCCCCCGCGTGTCTCCCAGATCCCCTCGTCGGGGCGGTCCCAGTTGTCGGACAGCCAGTCCAGCGTTTTGGCGAGACCCTTCCAGCCGTGGTAGCCCAGCTCCACCCCGACATCCTTGCCCTCGGCCAGGGCGTAGAGGGACTCGCCGTAGATGTCCAGCTGGAGCTGGTCGGCGGCGGCGTTGCCGGCCCGGACCGGCCTCGATCCCCGGTAGCCCTCCCAGTGGTCGAGGGTCTCCTCGGTCAGAAGGGGGTCGCCGTCGACCCGGTACATGATCTGCAGGCGCTCACCGGGCAGGTCGGCCCGGTCCCGCATCCGGTCGCCCAGCCACTTGGTGAACGCCGACGCCTCCTCGGCGAACCCGAGGTCGAGCAGAGCCCGTACGGAGAGAGCTCCGTCCCGCACCCAGGAGTACCGGTAGTCCCAGTTGCGCTCCCCGCCGACCTGCTCCGGCAGGCCCATCGTGGCGGCGGCGACGGGTGCGCCGGTCGGGTGGTAGGTCAGGAGCTTGATGGTGATGGCGGAGCGGTTCACCATCTCCGCCCAACGCCCGCGGTAGTGGGAGGTGTGGAGCCACTTCTGCCAGAAGTCCACCTCGTGCCACAGGCTCTCGTCCACCCCGTCGACCGTGAGCGGAGGCGGCGCCTCGCCGTCGACGGCGCACGTGGTGAAGACGGCGACGGCGGACTCGCCGACGCCGAGGGTGATGGCGCCCCGCACGTCCTGGCCGTCGCGGGTCAGCGGGAACGTCGCCTGGAGGTGACCCGCGATACCGGGGCCCCGGAAGACGGCGTCCTGCGATCTCAGTTCGAGCTCGTGCTCCGCCCGGCCGTAGTCGAACCTCGGCCTGCACTCCAGGAGGAACCGCACGGTGCCGCGCACCACGCGGATCACCCGCATCAGGCTGTGCCGGTCGGTGGGAACACGGCTGGTGATCGCCGGCATCCAGTCGACGACCTCGCCCACGCCCTCCGGTGACATGAACCGCGTGACCAGCACGCCGGTGTCGGGGTAGTAGAGCTGCTTGCACGACACGTCCGTGTGTTCCGGAGCCAGCCGGAAGTACCCGCCGCGGTCGTGGTCGAGCAGCGAGGCGAAGACGCTGGGGGAGTCGAACCTCGGCGAGCAGAACCAGTTCACGACGCCCTGGGAGGACACCAGAGCGGCGGTCTGCAGGTCGCCGACCAGGCCGTGTTCGGCGATGGGAGGGTAGCGGTCCATGTGCGTCCAATCCCGCGGCGGCTCGACGCGGACCACTATCCGACAAGGATCAGGGGCGCGCCTCTCGGAGTTCATGGACGGACCGCTCGGAGTGTGGTCCGCGGCGTACGGCAAGGACATGCCCGCAGCGCATGAGCGGGAGTGGGAGCCGCACCCCTTTTGGGCCACCATCGATTGCGGCACGCCCCGGGGCCGCATCCCATGGATCCCATGCAACAACAAGCTGCGCCGGCCGACGACGCCGTGCCGCCGATGGAACGTTCGCACTGGGTCGCGTTCGCCGGGATCCTGCTGATGGTGAGCGCTCTGTTCAACCTGCTCAACGGGTTCGTGGCGATCTTCAACCACGGGTACTACTCGACGGTCTACTCCCAGGGCAACCGGCTGCTCATCTTCAACTACACGGCATGGGGCTGGATCTGGGTGGTCGTCGGCATCGTGATGGCGCTGGCCGCCATCGGTGTGCTGGTGGGCTCCAGAGGGGCACGGCGGACGGGCATCTGCCTGGCGGCGCTGTGCCTGGTCGGACAGATGATGTTCCTTCCGGTCTACCCGTTCTGGTCCCTCGTCGTGATGACCGTGTCGGTGCTGGTCATCTACGGCCTGCTCGCCGAGCCGCGGCACGTGCACGGAGCGCGCGTGTAGCGCGCGGCAGAGCCCTGTCGAGACCCGTGTGGCTTCAGGACACGGATGCCTGCGGCTCGCCGGCCCGTCTGATCCGCGTCACTGCGTCAGCCGCTCATGTCCGGGCCCACGGCCTGCGAGCCGTGGCTCGCGGAGTCGGCGGGGAGGCCGTTCTCCGACGCGGGGTGATATTCCGCGTACGGGGACTCGGATAGGCTCCCGGTCTCGGCTGCCCGGCGGGGGACGAGGTGCTCCAGGGTGCCCGTGATGTCCAGCATCCGTTCGAGGGCGGGGGGCCGGCTGACCAGGCGGAGGGTGACGTCGGCCGCGGTCGTGCGGCGGTGCAGCATGAGCAGCATGGCCAGCCCCGTGGAGTCGATGCCGCTCATGCCGGCGCAGTCCACGTGCAGGACGCGCAGGCCGGGGCTCTCGGCGAGCTGCCCGGTGGCGACGGCCAGGAAGTGGTCGGCGCTCTCGTAGTCGAGGAACCCGTACAGCTCCAGGCGCACTTCGTCGCCGGACTCACTCGCGGTGGTCAGGCGCAGGTAGGTGGGGTCGAACGGGGCGGGCGGCGTCATTCGGTGTTCCTGGAGTCGGAGGCGATCACGGACCTTGCACCGGCGAGACGGCCGGCGGCCTGGGTGAGCATGAGGGTGGCGCGCGGAAAGTCCTTGAGTTGCTCGCCCAGGATGGCCAGTGCCGGGGTGAGCGAACGGGCGGGAACCCTGCGGGCGGTCAGGATCCCGGCCGTCCAGGTGAGGAAGCCCGTGAAGAGTTCCACGTCGTCGATGTAGAGGGCGGTCGCGAGGAAGTCCACGATGTGCGCGATGTCCTCGGCGGTGTGCGCACGCTGCGCGTCGGTGTACGCGCGCATGGCGGGGAAGCGCTCTTCGAGCGTGCTCATCACGGTGCGCACCAGGGGGGCACGGGTGCGCGTGACCATCGTGTATTCCTGGTCGGCGAGGTGTGGCAGGTCGTCGATGGGCTGGTGCGCGGGGGCCGGACGCCGCAGGGGACCGTGGCTCAGCCGGTCGGCGGCGTCGCGCGCGTCGGCCGCCCAGGCGTCGGCGCCGAGGAGGGCGGCGTACTGGCCGCGGCTGCCGAAGGCCGCCCCGCCGACCAGGACGGGAGTGCCGGTGGCCTGGACCGCGGTGATCGTCGCGTGCGCGGTCGGCAGACGGGTCGCGATCGAACTCGACAGCGCGACCAGGTCGGGTCCGGTCTGATGGATGTGGGAGATGAGGTGGCCCGTGGGGACCTGGGCACCGAGGTAGTCGACCCTCCAGCCACGCAGCTTGAGCACCTCGGCGAGGAGGCGGGCGGGCAGCCCGTGCCACTCGCCGTCCACGCACGAGACCGTCACCCGGCCCCGGGACGCTGCGGCGCCGTCGCCGCAGTGGTGCGACAGTGCCGCGACGGCACGGTCGTTGATCGCGGTGGCGGCGTGCTCCTGGGCGACGGTGAGGCGGTTGGCCGCCCACTCCTCACCCACCCTGCGCTGGACGGGCGCGATCAGGTCCAGGAGCAGGCACTCCGCGTTCACGCCCCGGTCGAGCGCGTCGAAGACCGTGTCCGTGGCGGCGTGCTCGTCGCCGGTACTGACGGCCTCCCAGAGCTGCTGTCTCCAGTGCTCCCGGGAGACGGTCGCGGTAAGGGTCATGAAGTGAACCTTCCCCGAGTACGGCCGCCCACCGCACTGAGATGCCGGGAACGAGGAGCGGCGATCACCATGACGGCCATGTCGTCGTGCCCGTCGGATCCCACCCACTGCGCCGCGAGCATCTGCACGTGTTCCACGATCGCCTCGGCCGGCATCCCCGCACAGCGGGCCAGGGTCTCCCTCAACCGGGCCTCGCCGAACATCTCGTCGCCGAGCGGGCCACCCCGGGCCTCCGTGATGCCGTCGGTGAACAGCACGCAGAACTCGCCCGGTGCCAGGGTCCTGTGCGTGGTCGTGGCGCGGGCCTCGGGGAGCGCGCCGACGAGCGTGCCGCGGCGGGTGGCCTCCTCGACGGTGCCGTCGGCGCGCACGATCAGAGCCGCCGGATGGCCGGCGTTCGTCAGCCGTAGCTGCACGGAGCCCGCGTCGCGCACGGCGGAGACCATGACGAGGGTCGCGAAGCGGGTGCTGTGGGAGTTGAGGAGGGCTCCGTTGAGAAGGTCGATCATCCGCTGGTGGTCGTCGGCCATCGGCAGGAGGGCGTGCAGCGTGTTGCGGATCTTGCCGGTGAGGACGGCGGCCTCGAGGCCCTTCCCGCAGACGTCGCCGAGTACGGCGAAGGACGCTTCGCCCTCGGTGGTGGCGGGGTGGACGTCGTAGAAGTCGCCGCCGATCCGTTCGTGGTCCTTCGACGGGCGGTAGCCGCCGGCGAAGTCCACCCCCGCGATCTGGTGCAGGTCCGGCGGGAGCAGATCACGCATCAGCGTCTGGGAGAGCGAGGCCTGCTCCGCGTAGAGACGGGCCGCGGACATGGCCGCGCCGGCGCGGGCGGCGAAGAGGCGGGCGAAGACCTCCTCCTGCTCGGTGAAGGCGGCCTCCTCGCTGCGGCGCAGCAGGATGAGGGCACCGGCGGGCACGCCGTGACCGGGCAGCGGTGTGACGACGATCGAGCCGACCGGACCGAAGGTCTCGGGGACGAGCCATTCCGGGGCGGACGCGGGATCGATCCAGCGCGAGGGCACTGGCGGGAACCCCTGCAGAGCCTCCGCGAGGCCAGGAACGTCCTCGGCGTTCACCTCCCGCAGGGAGCGCTCCGGCTGTTCGTACCCGGTGCACGTGACGACGGGCAGACGGTTTCCGCTGCGGGGTGCGACCACCAGCGCCGCGTCCGCGAGGTGGCCGGCCGCCAGTTGGGCGGTGACGTCCATGCAGCGCTGCAGATTCAACGACGAGAGCAGGGTGTTGGACGCCTCGGTGAGGAACGCGGTCCGATCGCGCTCCGTCTCCAGTGCCTCGCGGGCCAGGTGGTGGTCCGTCTCGTCGGTCAGCCACCAGGCGACGCTGCCGTCGTCCTGCACCGAAGGGTGTGCCTCGAACAGGCGGTCGGCCACCGGACCCGACGTTACGGCGCCTTCACCCTGGCCGCCGTTCGCCGTCTGGCGTGTGTGTGCCTCCGCGAGCCAGGTGGGGACACTCGACCCCAGGTGTGAGCCTGAGAGGATTCCCGGGAAGAGGCCTTCCGCCCGCGGATTGGTGTGGCGCACCGTGCCGGCGGGATCCGCGATCACAACCGGGTAGGGGACGGACGACCATGACATGAGTGCCGGAGCGTGCGCGCTCATGCCGTGTTCCTGCTGGGTTGAAGTCACAAAGACGAAGGCCCGCTGTGCGAACCCCTCACCTCTTTCGGTCGAAGAATGTTGCCTTGTGGCAACCATCCTCCACCGGTTGCTTCCCTGGCAACCCGCCGTCCCTCAAATGCCCTGCCGGGCCGGTGTTTCGCCACCCGACGGCTCCCGCGCGCACGTCCGTCCACTGTGGCCCGCGAAGCGAAGTCCCGTCTCGGACGAGCAAGTGGGCAGGTCAGCGCCCTGCCGTCGCGCCATCGGCCGATGGAGGGCAGCGCCGCCTCGTGAGCCTGAGGTGACAAGTGAAGAATTTGCGGAGACCGTGAAGGGTTTCGCAGAGGTGCACGATCGGGCCGATGTGCCTGTGTAGAGGGGCTCGCGTCACCGGTACCCCGTCGCGGACCACGGGGTCCCGTCGCGGTCTCGGGATCCACGTTTCCGCGATGCGGCACGAGATCTTTACGATGAGGGCGAGAGAAGCCGAGCTGGAGGCTGTGAAGAGTGTTCTCGATTGAGGTCCGGTCGACCGCGCAGGCGGTGGTGCTCGTGGTGCGGGGGGAGCTCGACTTCGACAGCGTCGTCCAGCTGGACGAGGCGGCCGACCGTCTCCTGGTCGAGGCCGGTGGCCAGGGGGCGCTGGTCGTCGTCGACTGCACGGCGCTCGATTTCTGCGATTCATCGGGAATCGGATGTTTCGTCCGCATCTATCAGCGGCTGGCGGCGCACGGCGGTGAACTGAGGCTCGCGGCGGTTCCCGCCCCGGTGGCGCGAGCCTTTTCCCTGACCGGCCTGGATCAGGCGATCGGCGTCCATGGGACGATGCAGGCTGCTCTGGCCTCCGGCAGTGGTGGGCACGGAACCGACTCCGAGGGGAGCGCTCCCTCGGCGTCCCTGTCAGCTGAGAGGTAGCAGGAGCGATGACACGCGTACCGGAACAGCCGGCACCTACCGCCCTTTCCACGGTGGCGGGTGCGGAGGCCGGCGAGGAAGCCGGCAACGATCTGCGAGCGCTCTTCGGGCAGTCGACGGCCGTGTTCGCCTCCCTCGCCGGGCCCGCCCACCTGCTGGAGAGCGCCAATCCCGCCTTCTTCGCCGCGATCGGCGGTGACGACCGCGCCCGCACGGGCGCGCCGCTGGCGCAACTGATGCCGGAACTGGCGGAGCAGGGATTCCTCAAACTGCTGGACCGGGTCTACCGAAGTGGCAGGGGCCACGTCGGCCGCGACACCCGCGCCCTGCTCGGCAGCGGCCCCACGGCACGCGAGGCGTTCTTCGACTTCTCCTACGAGCCCCGTCTGGACGCGGGCGGCAACGTCACCGGCGTGTGGGTGTTCGGCGTGGAGACGACGCAGGTCAAGCAGGCGCAGCGCCTCACGGCCGAGCATCGCGCGCTACTGGAGCAGATCGCCCGTCAAGCCCCCTTGCATCAGGTGCTGGACGGCATGGCACGCACCATCGAGGACCTCTCTCCCGACGAGGTCCTGGTCTCCGTGCTGCTCGCGGACACCGACGGCCGGCACCTGCGCCACGGTGCCGCGCCGAGCCTCCCGGACTTCTACAACCAGGCCATCGACGGCATCGCCACCGGCGAAGGCGTCGGCTCGTGCGGCACGGCCGCCCACCGCCGCCAGGCCGTCATCGTGACCGACATCGCCACCGACCCCTTCTGGGACGACTTCCGTGACCTGGCCGAACGGGCGGGGGTCGCCGCCTGCTGGTCCACACCCATCCTGGCCCGGGACGGCGCTCTCCTGGGCACCTTCGCGATGTACCACCGCACCCCACGCGCCCCGCAGGAAGCCGACCACGCACTCGCCCGTGTCTTCGCCGACACCGCAGCCCTGGCCATCGAACGCCACGAGGCCGAACAGGGCCGCCTCGCCGCCGAGGCCAAAGCACGGGCGGCCCGCAACGACCTGGCGTTCCTCCTGGAAACCAGTACCGCCCTGACCAGCAACCTCGACTACCACGACGCACTCCAGAGGCTGGCCGACTCCTGCGTGCCGGTCCTGGCGCCGCTGTGCGCGATCGACATCATCGAAGCGGGCCGCGTCCGCCGCGTCGCCACCGCCGCGCCCACGGTCCAGGAGCGCGAGCTGCTCGCCTCCCACATCCCCGTCTACGACGCCGCCGACGACGCCGTGGCCCGCGTCCTGGACACCGGCCTGAGCGAGGTCGCCCGGCGCACCCCCACCGGCCCCGGCCCCTGGCACGACCTGTTGGTCACGGGCTACCTGTGCGTACCGCTGGTCGACCGCGGCCGCGCCTTCGGCACCCTCACGCTTCTCACCACGGGAGAGGACGCGTTCGACGGACACACCGTCGCGCTCGCGGAGGAACTCGGCCGCCGCGCCGCCTCGGCGGCCGTCAACGCCCGCCAGTACACCCAGCGCGTCGCACTCGCCCGGGACCTCCAGGCCGGCCTGCTCCTGCCCGAAGTGCCCGTGGTCCCGGGCGCGGACATCGCCACCCATTACCACCCGGCGGGCGAAGGCCTGGACATCGGCGGCGACTTCTACGACGTCTTCCCCCTCGCCGACGACCGTTGGGCGTTCATGGTCGGTGACGTGTGCGGCCGCGGCGCCATGGCCGCCACCACCACGGCCCTCGTCCGTCACACCGCCCGCGCGGTCGCGCCGCTCGTACCCGGCCCCGACGCCGTCGTCGACGCCGTCAACCGAGCCCTCCTCAACCGACCCGACAGCCACGGCACCGGTTTCGTCACCCTCGTCTACGGCCACCTCACTCCCACCGGGCGCGGGCTCGACATCACGCTCGTGCGGGCCGGCCACACCCTGCCCCTCCACATCACGGGCGACGGCACCCGCCCCGTGGACGCCACGGGTTCCCTGCTCGGCATCACGCCCAGCCTCCATCTCGAACCGCACCGCCTCACGCTGCGGCCGCACGAAAGCCTGCTCCTGTACACCGACGGCATCACCGAGGCCCGCGACAGCGACGGCGAACTCCTCGGAGAGGAACGCCTCGCCGACGCCATGCCCCTGGACCGGTCCACCGCGAAGGCCGTGATCGACACCGTCATCGAAACGGTCCACACCTTCACCGACGGCCATCACGGCGACGACGACCAGGCAATCCTCGTCCTGACGGCAACTCCGCGGTGACTCCGGCTGGTTGAGGCCGCCGGCGATCGCCGCGGAGATGCAGGGTGCGCGCACCGTCGGCGCGATACGGCCCGAGTTCCGCCAGTTGGGGAAGCCCGGTGCCTCTTACTGTCGGCGCGCCGTCCCCGCCGGAGGGGAGTCCTGGGCCGCGTCGGTCCTGTTGCGGTGGGCCTCGGTCAGCAGCGTTTGCAGGTAGAGGCCGCGCTGGGCGTCGAGTTCGGAGGCGATGCCCGTGCGTACCGCGGTGGCGAACTCCCTGCGGAGCACGGGCCACGCCTCCTCGTGGTCGATCGTGGCGGTGTCGTAGACCAAAGGTGCCGCGGGGCCGAAGAGTTCGACGCGGGTGATGGCGCGCGGCACCTGGACCGAACCGGAGAGGGTGGCCTGGCTGACGGCGCCGTTGGCGTGTTCGACGGTGAGTTCGGTCCAGCGGCGTGCGTCGCCCGTGCTGCGGATGCCCGTGATGGGGGCGATCGCGGTGTCCAGAAGGTCGAGCAGGTGGGGGCCGAGGTCGAGGAGGGCGCCGTGCTCCAGACGCCAGCCGGTGGCGAACTCCCCGCCGAGGAAGGCGCCGTGGAGATAGCAGGACCGGGCTCCGAGGACGTCGAGTGACCGTGCCTGCTGGAGGAAGTCGCGGGTGGCGGGGTGGTAGCGCTTGGTGAGGACGAGCTGGGATACGACTCCCGCTTCGGCGACGGCGTCCGCCACGCGGCGGGCCGCCGACAGGTCGGGTCCCAGCGGCTTCTCCAGGAGGAGGGCCTTCCCCCGCTTCGCCGCCAGTGGGGCGAGCTCCGCCTGGACGGCGGGGGGTACCGCGAAGGCCACGGCTTCGCAGCGGTCGAGGAGTTCCTCGAAATCGGTGGCGACATGGGCGCCGTAGGGGGTGGCGGTCTCCCGTGCCGCCTCCGGGCGGCGCGCCCAGACGGCGCCGAGCCGGGTCTCGGGCCCGGCGGCGAGGACGCGGGCGTGCATGGCCCGGGCCCAGGGGCCGGCTCCCACCAGCCCGACCTCGACGGGGGCGTGCGTCCAGGCGGGGAGGTCAGTGGTCACGTTCGTTCTTTCCTTCGGTCGGTGCGGTGCGGCCGGGCGTCACAGCGTGAGGCGGGCGAGACGCGTGTCGGCGCGGTCGGCGGAGTAGAGGATCTCGACCACCATGGAAGCGGCGCCGATGAGGCCCGCGTGATCGCCCAGCCGGGAGGTGACGACCTGGAGGTTGGCGGTCGTACGGGGCATGGCGCGCTGGTAGAGGAGTTCGCGTACTCCGGTCATGAAGGGGACGCCGGAGAGGTCACCGGCGAGCATGAGGACTCCCGGGTTGAGGAGGGCGACGACGGTCACCAGGACCTCGCCGGCCCGGCGTCCCGCGTCCCGGGCCAGCCGGATCGCGTCGGGCTGCCCCTCGGCGAGAAGGCGCCGGACGTCCGAGCCGGAAGTGGGCTGGAGGCCGAGTTCGGTGAGGTCGCGGGCCAGTGCTCGACCGCTGGCGACGGCCGCCAGACAGCCGTAGGAACCGCACATGCACAGCGCGTCGGGTCGGTCGTGCAGGCGGATGTGGCCGATGTCGCCGGCGCCCCCGTCGACACCCCGGAAGACCTGGTTGCCGATGACGACACCGGCGCCGATGCCGGTGGACGCCTTGATGAGGACGAAGGCCGAGCAGTCCTGGTGGTTGGCCTGGTGCTCGGCGAGCGCCATGAGGTTGGCGTCGTTGTCCACGAAGACGGGCACGGGCCCGTCCTCCGCGCTGACGCCGACGTGCTGGGCGTAGGCCTTCTGGAGCCGTTCGCGGACGGGGTACTGGTCCCAGCCCGGCATGATCGGCGGCTCGACCACCCGGCCGGTCTCCCAGTCGACCGGGCCGGGGACGGACAGTCCGATTCCGCAGATGTGGTTCGCCTCGGTGCCGGCGGCGGCGATCAGGTCGGGGAACCACGAGGACAGCTGGTCCAGAACCTCGTCGGGTCCGTCGGTGATGTCCAGGGGCCCGGTGTGTTCGGCGAGGATCGTGCCCGCGAGGTCCAGGACGGCGGCGCGGGCGTGCCGGGTCTCCAGGTCCACGGCGATGACCGAGGCGTGCGTGGGGTCGAAGACGATCTGGTGGGAGGGACGGCCACCGGTGGAGGTACCGGTGCTGTGCCGCAGCCAGCCCGCGCGGTTGAGCAGGTCGAGGCGTTGACCGATGGTGGAGCGGGACAGGCCGGTGGCGCGCTGCAGGTCGGCGCGGGTGTTGGCGCGGCCGCCGCGGATGAGCTGGAGCAGCTCGCCCGCGCTGACCTGGTTCGGCGTCATCGTGAAGTCCCCCATGACTCAGCTCTTGTCGGCGCCGCTGGTGAGGCCTTCGGTGAGGAGGCGCTCGGCGGCGAAGAACAGAAGTACCACGGGAATGGTCAACACCACGGAACCGGCCATGAGTACGGTCTTGGGCACCTCGATTCCGTTGGACAGCTGGGCCAGTCCGAGGGAGACGGTCCACTGGTCGGGAGCGGCGGCCAGGAACAGCAGCGCGAAGAGGAACTCGTTCCAGGCGATCATGAAGACGTACAGCCCGGTCGCCATCAGCGAGGGCAGGGCCAGCGGCAGGATCACCTTGCGGACGGTCTGGAGCCGGCTGCAGCCGTCCAGGGCGGCCGCTTCCTCGATGGAGTACGGGATGGTGACGAGGTAGTTCTTCAGCATGTAGATGGACACCGGCACGGTCTGCGCGACGTAGACGATGGCCAGGCCGATGAGGCTCGACGACAGTCCCATCTTGGCGAAGACGACGAAGAGAGGAACGGCCAGCAGGGTGGACGGGAAGAGGTAGACGGCCAGGAAGAGGGCGCTCACCTGCCGGTGGCCGAAGAACTTCAGGCGGCTGACGGCGTAGGCGCCGGGGACGGCGGCGAGCAGGGTGAGGACGACCGTGGCCAGGGACACGAGTGCGGAGTTGAGCAGGAACTTCAGGAAGCCCTGGCCTCCGTCGTCGGTGGACTTGAGCACGTCGTGGTAGGTCGACAGCGTGAAGTCCTTGGCCGGGACCCACAGGGAGCCCGGGTCGAGCAGCAGGGCGTCGATGGGCTTCACCGACAGCATCAGCATGTAGTAGAAGGGCAGCACGGTGATCACCACGAGGAACGCGATGACGAACCAGCGCAGGACGCCGAAGAACTTCTCCTCGAACTGGGCCCTGGTCAGAGTGGCCTTGGGGGTCACGATTCCTCCTGGACCTTGTTGCCGAAGAACTTGAAGTAGAAGCCGAGCAGGATCACCAGGGCGGCGGCCAGGACGAGTGCCTGGGCGGCCGCGGCTCCCACGTCGTAGCGGGCGGTGAGGAAGTCGTAGACGCGGACGCCCGCCACGTCCGTGCCCGCGCCGCCGCCGGTCAGCAGGTAGACGTCGTCGAACTTGTTGAAGGTGAGGATGAACCGCAGCACGCAGAGCAGGGCGATCACGGGCATCAACTGCGGCAGCAGGACATGGCGGAAGCGCTGGGTGGGGGTGGCACCGTCGACCTTGGCCGCCTCTTCGAGGCTGTCGGGGATCGCCTGGAGGCGGGCGAGGATGAAGAGGAACGCGAAGGGGAAGTAGCGCCAGCACTCGAAGGCGATGACGGTCAGCAGGGCGAGCGGGATGTCGAAGTGGACGCCCAGCAGGTGGACTTCGTAGGACCGCGTGGACAGGAAGGCGATGGGGTCGTCCCAGCCGAACAGGCGCCGGCCCCAGTCGTTGACGATGCCGTACTGCGGACTGAGCGCGACCTCCCAGACGAACGCCACGGCGACGACGGGGGCGCAGTAGGGCAGCAGCATCGCGGCGCGCAGGAGTCCACGTCCGCGGAAGGGTGTGCGCAGGGCGAGGGCGGCGATCAGCCCCAGCAGGATGGAGCCGAAGGTGGCGCCGACGGTGTAGATGAGCGTGGTCGTCAGGCTCGACCAGAATCCCGCGGAGTCGAAGACCTGCGTGAAGTTGCCGAGGGTCCAGTGGCCGAAGAGGCCCATGCCCTGGATGTCGACCAACTTGGCGTGCTGGAAGGCCAGGAGGACGGTCCACAGGATGGGCAGGACGACCACGACGAGGACCACGAGGAAGGTGGGCGAGACGAACGCGAGGCCGGCCCGGTTGGTGCGGCGGCTCGCGGTCATCGGGCGGCGTCGGGGCGCGGCGGGCTGCGGCGCCGGCCGCGTGTCGGGGTTCCGGCGCTGCTTTGCGTCGGAGGGGGCTGTAGTCATGGGGAGACCTTCGTTACGTGCAGGCGGGCGGCTACTGAAGGGACTTCTTGAGGGCGGCGACTTCGTCGTCGGCCTCGCGGGCCGCCTGGCGGGGCGAGGTCTGTCCGCCGGTCATCTCACCGATGGCCTTGGGTACGGGCAGTTCGCCGTTGGTGGCGCCGACGAGGGCTCCTTCGCCCTGGGAGATTCCCCAGCGGCGCATGTTGCTGACCCCGGCGGCGAGTTGGTTGAGAAGGGTCGCGGGGTAGACCTGGTCGAACGGCTTGCGGGTGTCGACACCGATGTCACTGTGGCGCCAGGCGTCGATGTAGCGGTTCGGCTCCTCGGCGGTGCCGTGCCGGACGGGGATCTTGCCCTCGGGCGACATGCCGAACCAGGACTCGTAACCGGAGCCCATCATGTACTCGATGAACTCGCGGGAGGCGGCGGTCTCCGCGGTCTTGGTGGTGACCCAGGAGGTGACCTCGCCGAACTGGGCGGCCTCGGCGGCGTCGGGCCCCTTCAGCGCGGTGACGATGCCGCTGTTGCGGGCGAGGTATCCGGAGTCCTTCTTGCACTGGGGACAGCTCGGCAGGGCGTCCTTGCGGAGTCCGGCCAGCTCGTCGAGCAGGAAGGAGGACCAGATGACCATGGAGGAGCGCCCGGCGAAGTAGGTGGCGCGGGTGGAGTCGACGGTCTGGGTGCCGGGGGCTCCGTAGGTGCGGGCGAGCCGGTCGTAGGTGTCGAAGGCCTTCTCGCACCGGGGTGAGGCGAGGGCGATCTCGTGCTGGTCGTCGACGAGTTGGCAGTCGTTGGCCAGGGCGACGCTCTCGAAGCTCTGGGACGTGAAGACGTCGGAGGGGTCGGTGGCCGCGGACATGCCGTCGTGGCCCTTGCCGGTGAGGGCCTTGGCGGCGTTCAGGGTGCGGCCGTAGGTGTCGGGTGCGGGCAGGTGTTTCTCGTCGAACTGGTCCTTGCGGTAGACCATCAGCTGGAGCCAGGCGTCGGACGGGACTCCGAGGCGCGTGGCGCCGTCGGAGGTCAGATCCAGGGCGTTGGCGTTGAAGGTCTTCTGCCCGAGCCCGCTGACGATCTTCTTCGGGATGTCGGTGTTCAGCAGGCCGTTGGTGTACATCTGCCAGACCTGGCCCATGGGCGCCGCACCGATGACGTCGGGCAGTTTGCCGGCGGCGGCGGCCGCCATGATGAGCTGGGGCATCTGGCCCTCGTCGACGCCGACGAGATGGACCTTGATCCCGGTCCGTTTCTCGAACCCGTCGACGATCTTCTGCGTCGCGGCGACGCGGTCCGGCAGGTTCTCCTGGGACCAGACCGTGATCTCCCGGTCCGGTGCGCCGGGCCCGGTGCTTCCGGAACAGCCGGTGAGCAGCCCGAGCCCCAGGGTTGACGTGACGCCGACCGCGGTCACCTTCGACCGCAGGTGCTTGCTGAGCATTGCGTGTCCTCGTTCCACTTACGTCTACTGAGCACGCATCTCAGCATTAGTTTTGCTTGTTGACAAGACATAAGTTCCGGTTATTGTCATCTCAACCCGCCACCCGCAACCTTCCGGAGTCATCCGTGGAACGCGTCGTTCAGTTCACCGGCCCACGTCAGGTGGAGGTGGTCGAGCAGCCCCGCGTCGACCTGCCGCCCGGACATGTGAGAGTCCGCACCCGCTACTCGGGCATCTCCGCCGGCACCGAGCTCACCGCCTACCGCGGCACCAACCCGTACCTGACCCGCACCTGGGACCCCGAGGCCCGCCTGTTCCGCGACGGAGCGGCCGGCATCGAATACCCGGTGGCCGGCTGGGGCTACTCGGAGGTCGGCGAGGTCGTCGAGGTGTCGCCCGAACTCACCGGCACGCCCGGTCTGCCGCGCCCCGGCGACCTCGTGTGGGGCATCTGGGGACACCGCAGCGAGGGCATCGTCCCCGTCGAGCGCATGATCGGCCACACGCTCCCGGCCGGGCTGGACACGCTGGCCGGAGCCTTCGCCCGGGTGGGCGCCATCGCCTACAACGCCGTCCTGGCCGGCGACATCCACCTCGGCGAGGACGTCGCCGTCTTCGGCCAGGGCGTCATCGGCCTGCTCGCCACGCGCCTCGCCCAGCTCAACGGCGCCCGCGTCACGGCGGTCGACGCCCTCGACGGACGCCTGGAGACCGCCAAGGCCTACGGCGCGCACCACACGCTCAACGCCCGCACCGACAACGTCGCCGAGCGCATCCGCGAGGCCACCGCAGGTTCCGGCGCCGACCTCGCCATCGAGATCAGCGGCGTCTACCCCGCCCTGCACGAGGCGCTGCGCTCGGTCACCGTCGGCGGCCGCGTCGTCGCCTCCGGCTTCTACCAGGGCGACGGCGTCGGTCTGCGCCTCGGCGACGAGTTCCACCACAACCGCGTGCAGCTCATCTGCTCCCAGATCGGCGGCGTCCCACCGCAGTTGGCGGGACGCTGGAGTGTCGAACGCCTCCAGCAGACCTTCCTCCGGCTCGTCGCCGAGGATCAGGTCGACGTCGCCTCCCTGGTCAGCCACGTCATCCCGGCCGCCGACGCGGCCGACGCGTACGTCCTGCTCGACGAGCGTCCTGCCGAGGCGCTGCAGGTCGTCCTGGAATTCTGAAAGGCCCTTCCCCATGCTCAAGACCGCCGCCCAGGAACAGCTCCTGCCCGGAGACACCCTGCAGGCCAAATGGGAGTTCGCCCAGCAGGCCGGATACGACGCCGTCGAACTGCGCGCCAAGGGCGACTTCCACTTCGCCTCCCGCCTCGACGAACTGAAGCGGGCCCGCAAGGACGGGGTGGTCATGCCGACGGTGTGCGTCGAGATGCTCCACTTCTTCGGAGCCTTCGACGAGGACGTACGCCGCGACGCCATCGCCCAGATGAAGTCCCAGCTCACCGTGATCGCCGAGATCGGTGGCATCGGCGCGCAGACCCCCGCCTCCTACGGCATGTTCTCCCGCCGGCTCCCTCCCTTCGAACCGCCGCGCACCGAGGAGCAGGACCGGGAGGTGCTCCTGACCGGGCTGACCGAACTGGGAGAACACGCCCGCAAGGAAGGCGTCACCCTCTTCCTCGAACCGCTCAACCGGTACGAGGACCACATGGTCAACCGGCTGGAACAGGCCGCCGACCTGATCCGCGCGACCGGCCTCGACTCCGTGAGGATCGGCATCGACAGCTACCACATGAACATCGAGGAGGCGGACCCCGCGGCCGCGATCCTCGCCCACGCCGAATGGATCGGACACGCCCAGGTCTCCGACTCCAACCGCTTCCAGCCCGGCGCCGGCCACCTCGACTGGCCCGCCTGGCTCGGCGCCCTGCACACCATCGGCTACGAGGGCTACCTCGCCGCCGAGTGCCGCCTCACCGGCGACCCCGTGGAGGCCGTCCGCTCCGTTCCCGCCTTCCTCCAGAGGTCCGGCGCGTGAACACCCTGCTGGACCGGCCCGCGCCCGCCGCAGCCGCAGCCCTGACCCTGCGGCGCGGCGCGGCGCGGGTCCTCCTCGACAACTGGACCGGCACCTCCACCGTCCCCTCCCGCACCCTCTACCCCCACCAGTGGAGCTGGGACTCCGCCTTCATCGCGATCGGGCTGCGCCACCTGTCGGCGCGCCGGGCCCAGCAGGAACTGGAGTCCCTGCTCGCCGCGCAGTGGGCCGACGGCCGCGTCCCGCACATCGTCTTCAACGACGCCGTGCCGGCCGACGCGTACTTCCCCAGCCCCGACTTCTGGCGCTCCTCCCGTGCCGGAGGCGCTGCCGGAGCCCCGGTGAACCGGGAGACCTCCGGCATCGTCCAGCCGCCGGTCCACGCCCTGGCGGCCTGGCTCGTGCACTGCGCGGATCCCGCCGAATCCCGCCGCCGCGGCTTCCTCGCCCGGGTCCACCCCCGACTCGTCGCCTGGCACGACTACCTGCTCACCCGCCGCGACCTCGGCGGCGACGGACTGGTGTCCGTGGTCCACCCCTGGGAGCCGGGGATGGACAACAGCCCCGCCTGGGACCGGGCCCTCGGTCGCGTCGAACCGACGCCACCCGACACCTTCCGGCGCGCCGACCTCGACCACGGCCAGCCGGCCGACCGGCCCACCGACCTCGACTACGGCCGCTACGTGAGGCTGGCCACCGACTACCGCGACGCCGGATACGACGACGCTGCCGCGGAGCACCGCTTCGCCGTCGAGGACCCTGCCTTCAACGCGCTCCTCGTCGTCAGCGAACTCGCCCTCGCCGAATCCGCCCGCGAACTGGGTCTGCCCGGCGACCCGCACAAGGAACGGGCGGACCGCCTCACCCGGCATCTCGTCGACCGGCTGTGGGACGACACCACGGGCATCTTCCGGGTCCGCGACCTCGGCGACAGGAGCCTGGTCGACGAGCGGAGCATCACCGGGCTCGTCCCGCTGATCATTCCCGGACTGCCACCCGAGATCGTCCGGCGACTGAGCGGCGCGCTCCACGGCCCGCACTTCACCTCGCCCGCCACCCGCCTGATCCCCAGCTACGACCTCACCGGGCACGCCTTCGCCCCGCACCGCTACTGGCGCGGTCCGGCCTGGTTCAACACCGCCTGGCTCGTCGAGCGGGGACTGCGCACCCACGGACTCCACGGCGACGCCGCACGGCTGCGCCAGGGATTCCTCGCGGACGCCGGACGCACCGGATTCGCCGAGTACATCGACCCTCTCAGCGGCGAGGCCCGCGGCGCCCGCCACTTCTCGTGGACCGCCGCCCTCACCCTCGACCTCCTGTGCGCCGACGACGCCGACGCCGCCGACCCCAAGGAGCCCCGTCCGTGACCACGGCCGGCCACCACGTACAGCTCGTACGCGACGCCACCTTCGCCCACCTCGACGCCGACGGCGGCATCAACGCGACCCGCGGCACCCTGCCCGACGGCCTGTTCCTGCGCGACGCCCGCCACCTCAGCCGCTGGCAGCTCACGGTCGACGGCAACGCCCCCGGCATCCTGGTGCCGGCCGAGGTGCAGGACGACGACACGGCCTCGTGCGTCCTCACCCCTGCCGGAACGCGGGACCAGCCGGCCGCGTACACCGTCTTCCGTCAACAGAGCGTGTCCGCAGGTGTGTTCACCGAACACGTACGGCTGGTCAGCAACCGCCCCGACGCGGTGACAGCGGTCCTGGAACTCGTCGTGGACGCCGACTTCGCCGACCTCTTCGAGCTGCGGGCCGACGACCGGCGCTACCCGAAGCCCGACGCCGAGCGCCACTCGGCCGCCACCGACACCGGCGCGCTGTTCACCTACCGGCGAGCCGACTGGCAGTCGCACACCGCACTCACCTGCCGCCCCGCACCGGACGCCACGGAATCCGCGAAGGGCGAGGGCCCCTCCACCGCCAAGGCCCTGCGCTGGAACCTGCCCCTCGAACCGCACGGGCAGGCCGAACTCCACCTGACCGTGCGCGCCCATCCCCACGGCATGCCACCCCAACCACCGGCCGCGCCACGGCACTCGACCTCCTCCGCATCCCGGTCCGATGCCGACGCGGCGGCCGACGATCTCTCGCGCACCTGTGAGCGGGGACTCGCCGACATCGACCTGCTGACCATCTCCGCCCCCGGCGTGGACGGCGAGACGGTCCACGTCCCCGCGGCGGGCATTCCCTGGTTCCTCACCCTCTTCGGCCGGGACTCCCTGCTGACCTCGTACTTCCTGCTGCCGTACCGCCCGGACACGGCAGCCGCCACCCTCAGCGCCCTCGCCGCCACGCAGGGCCGCCGCCACGACGCCTTCAGCGGCGAGCAGCCGGGCCGCATCGTGCACGAAACCCGCCACGGAGAACTCGCCCACTTCCGCCAGGTCCCGTACGGCCGGTACTACGGCGCGGTCGACGCCACCCCACTCTTCCTCGTCCTCCTGCACGCCCACTACGAGGCGACCGGCGACGCCTCCCTTTCCCGCCGACTGGAGAACCACGCCCGCCGGGCGGTGGAGTGGATGCACACCGACGGCGGCCTGGACACCCACGGGTACCTGGTCTACCAGCCGGATCCCGGCGGTCTGGTCAACCAGAACTGGAAAGACTCCGAAGGTGCCGTCTGCTTCGCCGACGGCACTCAGGCACAGGGCCCCATCGCCGTCTCCGAAGCCCAGGGCTACGCCTACGACGCGCTGCTGCGCACCGCCCGACTCGCTCGCGACGTATGGCAGGACGAGCCTCTCGCGGAGCGCCTCGGCAAGACCGCCGCCGAGCTGCGCGACCGCTTCCACACCGACTTCTGGATGCCCGAGGCGGACTTCCCGGCCCTCGCGCTCGACGGCGACGGCCGCCAGGCCGACGCACTGGCGTCGGACGCCGGCCACCTCCTGTGGTCGGGCATCCTCGACACCCCCCGGGCTCATCGCGTGGGCCGACGCCTGCTGGAACCCGACTTCTTCTCCGGATGGGCGATCCGCACCCTCGCCGCGGACCAGAAGCCGTACCACCCGCTCTCCTACCACCGCGGCAGCGCCTGGCCCCATGACAACGCCGTGATCGCCCTGGGCCTCGCACGCTACGGACTGGCCCGCGAACTCGACACCGTGACCGAAGGCCTCATCACCGCGGCCGCCCACCACGGCCACCGCCTCCCCGAGGTCATCGCGGGCTACGACCGCTCCACCACCCCGCGTCCCGTCCCCTACCCCCACAGCTGCTCCCCTCAGGCCTGGGCGGCGGCGACGCCGTTGGCACTGAGGACGGCGAGGGAACGGGTGCGGTCGGGCGGCGCGTGAGCCGTCGCCCTTGCCGCATCCGGGGCGTGTCAGTCGGCCGCGGGGTGCTGTCCCGGTCCGTCGGCGTGACGGGCCAGGGGCGTGGGGGAGAGCGTGGTGTCCTCCTCGCCGGGTTCGAGGAGGGTGTCGGCCGGACCGATGATGCGCGGGTCCGGCGTTCCCACCGCGTCGGTGTCCTTGTTGGTGTAGTCGACGCGGGCGAGGAGGCTGCGCATGGACTCGAGACGGGCGCGGCGCTTGTCGTTGCTCTTCACGACGGTCCACGGGGCGTGCTCGGTGTCCGTGGCGCGGAACATCTCGATCTTCGCGAGGGTGTAGTCGTCCCAGCGATCCAGGGAGTCGAGGTCGGTCGGGGACAACTTCCACTGCCGGACCGGGTCCACCTGACGGATGGCGAAGCGGGTGCGCTGCTCGGCGCGGGAGACGGAGAACCAGAACTTCACCAGGACGATCCCGTCCTCGACGAGCATCGCCTCGAAGGCGGGACACTGCCGGAGGAACAGGTCGTACTGGTCGTTCGTGCAGTACCCCATGACGCGCTCGACCCCGGCGCGGTTGTACCAGGACCGGTCGAAGAAGACGAGCTCGCCCGGTGCCGGCAGATGCGTGGCATAGCGCTGGAAGTACCACTGGCCGGCTTCTCGTTCGGTGGGCCTGTCCAGGGCGACGATGCGTGCGCTGCGAGGGTTGAGCCGTTCTGTGAAACGCTGGATCGTCCCTCCTTTGCCCGCCGCGTCACGCCCCTCGCAGACGACGATCACCCGAGCGCCGGTGTCCCTGGCCCAGCGCTGCAGCTTGAGCATCTCGATCTGCAGGATCCGTTTCTGCCGCTCGTACTCCTTGCGGCGGACCCTGCGGTCGTAGGGGTAGTTCTCCTGCCACGTCGCGATCGGCCGGCCTGCCTCGTCCAGGAGGACGGGCTGCTCGGGACTGCTCTCGTCGACCGTCAGTCCGTCCAGCAACGATCTCTGAGCCTCGTCCATCGTTCACCTCTCGGCCCGGTCGTGCGTGATCCGTGCGGATCTGCGTTCAGTGCGTGCTTTGTGTGGTTCCCAGGAAGCCGCACGCCAGTCCTCCGTCCGCGGCCGGTGGCAGGAGCGGGAAGCTCGCACGTCGACGGGTCTCCCGGTCCGGCCCCTCAGCGGGCGCCACGTGGGTAGGGACGGCGCTTCGGGGAACCCGACCTGCGGACGAGCGGAGCCGCCGCCTCGCCCACGCGAAGGGAGTGCAGCAATGGATGTACGAGAGACGGGCGTCTGCCGGGCTTGCGGGAGCAGGCCGGCGATCCCGTCCACGAGCGGTCCGATGCTGTGCGAGCACTGTTCGAAGGTGCTGGAGATACCGGACAGCGCCGGACTGGTCGTGGATGACGGTGCCGGGGTCCGGCGGGAGTTCGAGAACCGGGGCAAGCAGCAGAATCACTGACGGGCGGCCCTCGCGGGCCCGCGGCCTCGGTCGGGAGCGCCGCGCAGGCCGCGTGACGTCGTCATGAGGGCGGCAATGAAGGGGCGGGAGCGTCTGCCTCCAGGGCCGCCGCACGCAGGGCGGCCGCCACCCGGGTGACCGGGTCGGTCGGCGGCTGGGGGAGACGGGCCAGGAACAGCCGCCGCGTCTCCTGGGGCCCTCCGCGTACGGGGAGCACGCGGACTCCCGGCGGCGCGGCGGCGGCGAGGGTGGCGGGCACGGTTGTCAGGCCGAACCCGGCGGCCACGAGCTGGAGCTTGGCCAGCCAGTCGCGGGCGGTGTGGGCGATGTCGGGCCGCTCGTCCAGGCCCGGCCACACGCCGAGGAGCCGGTCCTCTCCCGACGAGGAGCCCGCGATCCACCGCTGACCGCGCAGGTCGGCGACGTCGACGGCGTCGGCCCGAGCGAGCGGGTGCGTGGCGGGCACCGCCAGACACAGCGGGCGCTCGGTGAGCGTCTGCACCGCCAGGGGCGGCGACTCGGTGTCCGGCGGGCGGAACGGCGGGGCGGAGGCGAGCAGGGCCAGATCCAGGCTGCCGGCCCGCACGGCACGTACCAACGAGGGGGTGGTGCCCTCCCGGCCGACCACGTGCAGCCCCGGGTCCGTGCGCCGCAGCGCGGTCAATGCCAGCGGCAGCAGGACTGCTCCGGCGCTGGGGAGCCACCCCAGGCGGACCGTCCCCGCCTGCTCGGGCAGACCAGACAACTCCCGGGCGGTCGCCTCGATCTCGTCGAGCACGACCGTCGCACGGCGCAGGACGATGCGGCCGGCCGCGGTGAGGCGGACGCCGTCACGCCGCCGCTCCAGCAGTTCGGCGTCGGCGGCCCGCTCGATCGCGGCGATCTGCCGGGACACGGCCGACTGGGTGTAGCCCAGCGACGCGGCGGCCGAGGTGAAGGTTCCCTGCTCGGCCACCGCGCGGAAGACCCGCAGTGCGGTGAGTGACACATCCGTGAAGTCCATGACGTTCACGCATACTAGCCATGCTCAACTTTCGTTGGACTCATGGAGCGCGGGTTTCTAGCGTTGAGGCATGAACGCTTCTCGCATCGCCCTCGTCACCGGCGCCAACCAAGGACTCGGCCGAGCCCTCGTCGAAGGACTGGCCGCCCGCACCGACCCCGACGACCTGGTCCTGCTCACCGGCCGCGACAGCCGGCGCGTGACGGACGCCGCCCGCGAGGTCGCAGAGCTTCCCGGTACCCGCGCCCGTGTGGAGGGGCTGGTCCTGGACGTCACGGACACCGACGCCGTAGTCCGCCTCGCCGACGACCTGCGGGCCCGCTACGGCGGGGTCGACGTCGTGCTCTCCAACGCGGTCGCCCGTGTACTGCCCGAGGAGTCGCAGGCCGAACGGGCCGACGAGTTCATCGACGTGTCCAATACCGCCACGCACGCGATCCTGCGTTCCTTCACCCCGGTCCTGCGTCCGGGCGGCCGGCTGCTCGTGGTGGCCAGCGGCCTGGGCACGCTCGGTCACCTCGACCCGCGGCTGCACCCCCTGTTCGACGGCGCGAGCCTCGACCAGGTCGAGTACGCCGTCGAGTCCTGGCGCAGTGCGATCCACGCCGGGACGGCCCACGAGGCCGGCTGGCCGGTCTGGCTGAACGTGCCCTCGAAGGTGGCCCAGGTCGCGGCTGTCCGAGGTGTCGCGGCCGAGCGCCGGGAGCGTGACCTCGCGGCCGGGATCCTGCTCGCGGCGGTGTGCCCCGGCATGGTCGACACCGCGACCTCGCGCCCCTGGTTCAGCGACTACAGCCAGGCCCAGTCGCCCGCCCAGGCGGCCGGAGCCGTACTCGACCTGGTCCTTGCCGAGCGGGTGGATCCCAGCCTGTACGGCGAACTGGTCCGCTTCGGCAAGGTGCTGCCCTGGCACGACGGCGCGCCCCTGGTGGAACAGGACCGCATGGTCAGGCCCTGAGTGCGGACAGGCCGACAGGACCCCCACGGTCGAAGGGGCGCGCGAGTGACGGGCGGCCTAGCCTGAAAGTGCACGTTGATGTGCCTACGCGTGCGTCGACCAGGCGAGAAGGTGAGTGCGATGCGCGTCATGCTCAGGGCGACCATGGACACGGAGAAGGCCAACGAGCTGATCAGCAGCGGCAAGCTCGCGGAGCTGATGCGGGAGACGATGGAGCACCCCAAGCCGGAGGCGACCTACTTCACCACCATCGACGGCAACCGGGCCTGCTTCATGGTCTTCGACATGCAGGACACCAGCGAAATCCCGTTGATCGCCGAGCCGTTCTTCATGAACCTCGGCGCCCGGCTCGAACTCGCTCCCGTCATGAACGCGGAGGACCTGCAGAAGGGCCTGTCCCAACTCGGCTGACCGCCCTGCCGCCGGGCGGACTCGGCGACGGCGCCCGGGGGCGCGCCGCCCCGGCGGGTCGCAAGAGGGTCGGCCCGTAGGCGAGTTCACGTGAGGCGTCCTCAGTCGGCCGGGCCTGTCGGAGCCTGAACGTCTGAAGCGCCTTGCCGGCTGCCGGAGTCGATGGCCGTCCAGCCGTTCTCCAGCAGGGCGAACGCGCGCCTGATGGCCGCGCGGGGGTCGTCCCGGCCGTGGGCCGCCCGGGGGGCTTCGAGGGCGAAGTGGGCCATGGCGGTGCACGCGGGGTCGCCGGCGGGCAGGCCGCTCTCCTCGGCGATGACCTGGGCCAAGGCGTCGGCGTGACGCAGCCACATGGACTGGACGTAGTCCCGTAGGGCCGGCGTGTTGTCGACGAGGTCGAGGAACGCGGTGAACTCGGCGTCGCCGTCCGCTGTGGCCAGGCGGAGGCGCAGTGCGTGCTCGCACAGGGCCGCCGGGATCGACCGGCCCGCGGGGCGGTCGCGTACGGCGGAGAGCAGTCGGGTCTCCTGGTCGGCTTCCTCGTCGAAGACCAGCGCTTCCTTTACCGGGAAGTGCTTGAACAGGGTGGTGGTGGACACGTCGGCGGCATCGGCGATCTCGCGGATGCCGACGTCGTCGTATCCGCGTGCGAGGAAGAGGCGCAGGGCGGCGTCCGCGATGGCCTGACGCGTGGCGGCCTTCTTGCGCTCGCGGCGCCCGATCGGAGCGGCGGTGGGGGAGGTGTCTGTCTCCGGCATGCCTCTGACCCTACCTCCAAGTGGACCGACTTCAAAAGTGAAACGGTTGCACTTAGTGAGTCGGTGTGCTCTTCTGGAGCAGCGGCCCGCCGGTCGGCGCGCCCCGCATCCTCCTCCCTCGTCGCATGACCGGAGGGACGTCACTGCCCAGCACGCCTGGCGCCACTGCGCCGGGTGAGACGAACGGAGCACGATCATGAACACCATCCCGACTCCCCGCATCGCCATCATCGGCGCCGGTCCCGGCGGCCTGACCTGCGCACGGATTCTTCAGCAGCACGGCATCTCGGCCACCGTCCACGACCACGAGAGCGGACCCGAGGCCCGGAACCAGGGCGGCACGCTCGACCTGCACGAGGACAACGGCCAGATCGCCCTGCGCGAAGCCGGCCTCTTGGACGAGTTCTTCCGCCTGTCCCGACCCGAGGGCCAGGAGATGCGTCAGATGGACTCGGACGGGACGATCCTCTTCCACCACACCCCCGAAGCGGGCGACCGGTTCAAACCGGAGATCGACCGCGGACAGTTGCGCGACCTTCTCCTCGACTCCCTCAAGCCCGACACCGTGCGGTGGGGCCACACGCTGCGGTCGGTCGACGGTCCCGCGGACGGCCCACGACAGCTGCACTTCGCCGACGGCACGACGATCGAGGCCGACCTCGTCATCGGGGCCGACGGCGCATGGTCCAAGGTGCGCCGCGCCATCTCCCCGGCGGTCCCCCGGTACAGCGGCGTCAGCTTCCTCGAAGCCTGGTTCCACGACGTCGAGAGGCGGCACGCCGACATCGCCGAACTCGTCGGCCAGGGCGGCGCGGCCGCAGCCGACGGCGATCGCGGCCTGTTCGCCCAGCGCAACAGCGGCGACCACATCCGCGTCTACATCATCCAGCGCGTGCCCGCCGACTGGATCACCGCCGCCGGCCTGACCATCCAGGACACGGACGGCATCCGCGCCCTCCTCCTGGACCGTTACCGTGGCTGGTCGCCCCGACTGCGCCACCTGCTCACCGACAACGACGGCCTCTACGTCGACCGTCCCATCCTCGCGCTGCCGGTTCCCCACACCTGGGAGCACAATCCGACGGTCACCCTGCTCGGCGACGCGGCCCACCTCATGCCGCCGCTCGGTGTCGGCGTCAATCTCGCCATGCTGGACGCCTGCGAACTGGCGCTCTCCATCGCGAAGAACGGCACCATCGACAAAGCGATCCACGCCTATGAGGCCACGATGCTGCCTCGTTCCACCCGGATGCAGACACTCCTCGACAAGGGCGCCGAAGAGCTGCTCTCCACCGAACTCCCGGACTTCGCCGACGAGGAGAACCACTGACGGCGCCAGGGTGCTGCTCCCGGCCGGTTCGAGAGTGCGACCCGGGCTGTCTGCTTCGTGCACGTCTCGAAACTCTTGGCCGAAAAGCGGTGGCGTAGACCTCTCGACGCCGGGCACTTGAAGAGCTGCGTGATGACACTCCGTGCCAGGAGCGGTGTCGGACGCCTTACAAGTGGCCTGGTTCTCGTGACGGCGGTCGGCCGCCTCGCGAGCTGTTCAGGGGGAGAGGGAGAACCATGATCCTTCCGGCGGAGAGGGAACTGCGCGCCGTGCTGGCCCGGTTTGCCGAGGTACGCATCGAGCACGATGTGCGCCCCACCGGTCGTACCAGCCGCGCGCTCGACGACGCCACGTACACGCTGTGCGTGATGACCGGGGCTCGGACGGCCGAGCAGGCCCTGCGTACGGCGGACGCCCTGCTGGAGCGGTACAGCGCCGGTCGTGTGGGCGCCACGCAGGCGGACGAGAGGTTGGCCGCGTAGCGGTCGGCGCCGCGTTCCCTGACGGATCGTCGATGTCTCCGGCGTAGGAACTAGAGGTCGAGAACGATCTCGTCCGCTGGTTCGCTGCAGCAGATGAGGACCGTGCCCGCCTCGGGCAGTTCGAGGGGCGGAGTGGTGTACCTGACGTCGCCCGAGATGAGCTGGGTGACGCAGGTGTGGCAGACGCCCGTACGGCAGGACCAGCGGACGCTCACGTCGCACGCCTCGGCGAGTTCGAGAAGTGACGCCCGGGCCTGCGACCAGGGGACGCTGATGCCGCTGCGGGCGAAGGAGACGAGCGGGCCGGTGCCCTTCGGGCCGAGCGGCTGGTGTGGCTCGACCGTCGGCGCGGACGTGATGCCCGGATTGATGGCCGCGAGCGTACTGAACTCCTCGGTGTGGATCCGCTCGGGACGAAGACCGTGGTCCCGCAGGCCGGCGCCGAAGGAGTCCATGAAGACCGTCGGTCCACAGAGGTAGGCGTCGGCGTCGGCGGGGATGCCCATGGCCGCGAAGGAGTCGGCGGTCGGGCGTCCCCGCCGGATGTACGGCTCGTCCGCGGGCGCGGCCGGTTCGTCCGGGGCCGTGTAGAAGACGTATTCGTGGGCCGCGGAGAGCTGTGCCAGGAGGGCGTGCGTCTCGTCCGCGAAGGCGTGGTGGGCCCGGTCGTGCGCGACGTGGATCCACCAGACCGGGCGGGAGCCTCGTGCCGCCGCGAGCTGGTGCAGCATGGCCACCACGGGGGTGGCGCCGATGCCGGCGGAGGCGAGGACGATCGGCCCGGAGCCCTCGTCGAGGACGAACGTTCCTCGCGGGCTGGCGATCTCCACGAGGTCGTCGGGGTGCAGACCGGCGTTGAGGTAGGTGCTGACCTGCCCGCGGGGTTCGTGTTTCACGCTGATGCGGTAGGCGTCCGCGCCCGGCGCGGAGGACAGTGAGTAGCTGCGCACCACCGGGGCCGCGCCGTCGATGCCGAGACGGATGGAGAGGTACTGGCCCGCCCGGGCCCTGGGCAGAGGGGTCCCGTCGGTGGTGTTCAGGTAGATCGACGACACCGCGGGGGTCTCGGGGGCGATACGGGCGACGCGCATGAGCTTGAAGCCGGGCCACCCCGGATCCTGCTGGGGCGGGGACGAGGCGCCCGAGAGCTCGCGGAAGGACTGCTGCCATCCGGGGCTGAGGGCGGGGACGTTCAGCGCCTTGCGCAGTTGGTCGGCATCGCGGTCGGGGAGGTAGAGGAGCGCGTCGGTGTCGGCGACGCTGAGTCGTTCCGGACCTCTGCTGATCAGCGTGATGTCGTCGCCCGCCTGGACGTGTCCCTCGGTGAGGACGCGAAGGTAGAAGCCGGGGCGATGATGGGCGACCAGGAGCGACGGCATGGTGGGTTCGCCCAGGCGCATGCCGACGCGGTAGCAGGTGACGCGGGGCTGGGTCACCTCGAATTCGGCGTCGCCGATGCGGTAGCGGTCGCCGATGCAGACGTCGTCGTCGGGCAGGCCGTCGACCGTGAAGTTCTCTCCGAAGTTCCCGAACGTCAGGTCGTCACGACCGAGCTGTTTCTGCCAGTACTGGTAGGACTGCAACTGGTAGACCAGTACGGCCCGCATCTCGCCGCCGTGACCGGCCAGGTCGCCCTGACCGTCCCCCTCGATGTTCAGCCGCCGCACCAGTCGCGGGCCCTCCACGGGCGCCTTCCAGACACCGGTGTGGACGGTCCGTCCCTGCCATGCGACGTCTTTCGGCATCCCTACGTTGACGGACAGCAGCGTCGCCATTGCGGACCTCCTGCACGGTGGCGGCCGGTGTAGCCCTTGCCTGCTGTGCGATCTGCGCGATCTCTGTGCTAACGCCGATTCTATTTCCGCGGGCGTGGGACCGGCCTCTTCAGGCTGTGCACCGCATGAACGTCCCGGCGAGCCCGGTCAGGGCGTCACTCAGCCGTCGACGGCCGCGGGATTGAGTGAGGTGAGCAGTTTCAGCAGCAGTGAGTGTGCCTGTTCCTGCTCCGCCGGGGTGAGCGCCCGCAGCGCCTCGGCATGGGTGGCGTCGACCGCCTTCAGGGCTTCCGCGTGAAGCCCGCGGCCCGCCTCCGTGATGTGCAGGCGTTGCGTGCGCCGGTCGCCCGGGGTGGTCCGGCGCTCCAGCAGACCCCTCTCGACCAGGCCGTTGACCGCGGTGCCCATGGACTGCGGCGTGATGGCCGCGCGTCGGGCCGCCGTCGCGCTGGACACACCCGGATCGAGGATCGCCTGGGTCATGGCGTTGTTCTGCGCCAGTGTCAGCCGGAACGGACGCAGGGTCCGCTCGATCCTGGACGCCATGATCTGGCCGATCTGCCAGGCCACATAGCCCGTGCGCCGGTCGGGGTTCTCGTCGAGATGATTCACGCGGCGTACCTCATTGGAAGGCAACTGATTATGCTGTGGAGATATTATCAGCTGCCTTCCAATCTAGGATCTTCTTCGATGGCCCAGCACGTCCCCACCCGGCAACCCCACAAGCACGCTCTCGACGTGGCCCACCCGCCTCCGCGCTCCGGTACGGCGCGAGCGGTGCTGCTCCCCGTAGCGGTCGTCCTGCTCATCGGCACCGTCTTCGTGAGCGTGTACCTCGCCGCCTTCCACGCGCCACGCCCTCACGACCTCCGCGTCGGAACGACGGAGGTCGGTTCCCAGCAGGAGCGTCTGCGCGAGGATCTGGCGCACGCCGTCCCCGGCGGATTCGCCCTCGAAACCTTTCCCGACGCGCACGCCGCCCGTCACGCCGTCCAGGACAGGGCCGTGTACGCGGCCTACCTCGGCCAGGGGAAGCTGCTGTACGGAAGCGCCAACGGCGCCGCCGTCACCGCCACCGTGACCACCGCTTTCGGTCCCGCGGCCCGAGCCGAGCATCACCGCCTCGCCGTCGAGGACGTCGCCCCGGCGGCCGCGGGGGACACCCGCGGCCTCTCCGTCTTCTACGCGGCCTTCGGGCTCGTGCTGGCCGGCTACCTCTTCGGCATGACGACGTATCAGCTCGCCCCCAGGCTTCAGTACCGCCACCGCATGGCGAGCCTCGCCCTGTTCGGTGTGGTCGGCGGCGTCGTCGTGTCGGCGGTCGCGGGGAGTCCGGGGTTCGGTGCGCTGCCCGGTGCCTTCCTGCCGCTGGCACTCGTCGTCGCGCTGATGGGAACCGCGGTCGGCGCCACGACCATGGTGCTGCTGCGCGTCTTCGGCCCCGCCGGCGTCAGCCTCGCCTCGATCCTGATGCTGATCCTCGGGAACAGCACCAGCGGCGGCATCATGCCACCGGCCTACCTGCCCGCCTGGCTGCGCCCGCTCTCCGAGATCCTGCCCGTCGGGGTGGGTGTCCGTGCCATGCAGGGGCTGTCCCGCTTCCAGGACGACGGCCTGACCCGCGCGCTGGTGATCCTCCCCCTCTGGGTGATCGGAGCAGCCCTGGTCCTCTATCTGAAGGACGTGTTCCGGCGCGGTGCTCGGGCCCGTTCGGCGGTCGACGGTGAACCGCATCCTGCCGTGGCCTGACACGGCGCCGACGGCGCGGAAGGGGCCGGCGCCGTATCGGTGCGGCGCGAGGGTCCCTGTGGCGGGAAGGGGCCCGGAGCAACCACCGGCGGAGAGGTGAGACACTCGATGTCATCGCTTGAAGACATCACCTGATGACAACGACGGACGACAGGAACGATCTGCCAGTGCATCCGATATCCGGCCCCGCCCTGTCGTCCTGGCGGCAGCGGGCGCTCGTCCCCGTCCTGGTGTCCCTCGGCATGCTGGTCGCGATCATCAGCAGCCTCGGCGCCCCGCTGATCCCCACCATCGCCGCCGTGGACCACGTCTCGGTCTCCGACGCCCAGTGGTCCCTCACCGTCACGATGCTGGTCGGCGCCGTCGCCACCCCCGCCATGGGGCGTCTGGGAGACGGACCGCACCGCAGGATCGTGATCCTCACCGGGCTTGCCGTGGTGCTCGTCGGGAGCCTGCTGGCGGCCCTGCCGCTCGGGTTCGCCTGCCTCATCACGGGACGGGCGCTCCAGGGCGTGGGGCTGGGCCTGGTCCCCCTCGCCATCGCGACCGCGCGCGACGCGCTGCCGCCCGAGGGGGCCCGGTCGGCCCTGGCGACGCTCTCCCTGACGACCGCGGCCGGTGTCGGCATCGGCTACCCCGTCACCGGACTGCTGGCCGAGAGTCTCGGCATGTACGCGGGGTTCTGGTTCGCCGTGATCGCCACCACGCTGGCGTTCATCGCCGCGGCCGTCGTCATCCCCACGGCTCCACGACGCCCCGCCCGGCCGATGGACGTCACCGGGGCACTGCTTCTCACGCTCGGCATGAGCGGCCTCTTGTTCGCGCTCACCCAGGCCGAACACTGGGGGTGGGGATCGCTCCGACTGCTCGTGCTGGGCGGGACGTCCGTGCTGCTGCTGATCGGCTGGGCGATGCACCAACTGCGCGTCACGCACCCCCTGGTGGACCTGCGCCTCGTGCGCGACCGCACGGTCTTCGCCGCGCACCTGACCACCATGATGGGCGGCATCGGCATGTATCTGCTGATCTCGCTGGTGACGCGCTACGTCCAGACGCCACCGAGCATCGGATACGGCTTCGGAGCCTCGGTGGTGGTCACCGGTCTGATCCTGGTGCCGTTCTCGGCGGGCAGCCTGGTGGCCGGGCGCGTGGTCCGGCTTCTGGTCCGTACGCAGCCGCCGGTGCGGCTGCTGCCTGTCAGCTGCCTGCTCTCGCTGGCGGCGCTGCTCAGCTTCGTGTTCGCCCACGGCGCCCTGTGGGAGGTGTTCGTGACGATGGCCGTGGCCGGTCTGGGTGTCGGCGTGAACTTCGCCGTCACACCGGGGCTCGTCGTCGGAAGCGTCCCGGCCCACGAGACCGGGAGCGCCATGAGTTTCAATCAGGTGGTGAAGTACATCGGATACTCGGCAGGCAGCGCCCTGAGCGCCGTCATCCTCCAGGCCGCCACCGCCCCCGGTCACGACCTCCCCCCGGAGAACGGCTACCGCACCGCCGGCCTGGTCGGCTGCGCGGTCTGGGCTGCCACCGCCGTGGTCGCGTACGCCCTGGTCCGGTCGGGCACGCGTGGCCCCTCCGCACAGGTCAGGATCGGCCGCCCGGCGGACAGCCTCTCGGAACCGGACGGCGCGAGCGTCGTGGCGGACACCGGAACCCGGCGATGAGCTCCGAGGCGCCCGGACGCCGTCGCGACGCGGCCCGCAGCCGCGAACTCCTGCTCACGGCGGCGAGCGAACTGTTCGCCGAGCGGGGCTTCGACCGCACCACCATTCGCGACATCGGCGAGCGCGCGGGCGTCGATCCGGCGCTGATCGCACGCTACTTCGGCTCCAAGACACTGCTGTACGTCGCCGCGCTGAACGCCGAACAGGGTGACGCGGCCCTGGCCGACCTCTTCGACGAGCAGCGACTGCGCCAGGTCTTCGACCGGGCCGACCGGCGAGGCCCCGTCCCGCTGCTCCAGGTCGCCGTGCAGCCGTTGAGCGACCCCGCGGCGCAGGATGCGGCACGTTCGGCGCTGCATGCCCGACTGGTCGAGCCGCTGCAGGAGCGCTTGACCCGTGAGGGTGCCGAACGGCCGCGGCTGCGCGCCGAGTTGGTCGCGGCGGCCGTGACCGGCATCCTGCTGGGCCGACACTCCGGAGCCTTCGACGAACTGGCGGAGGCCGATCCCGGCGACCTGATCGAGCTGCTCCGGAGCACCCTGCTGCGGGAGGAGTGAAGGGCCCCGTCGGACGGGCCGCGGCAGTGTCAGCGGAAGTCGGCGAGGGCACTCTCGTACTGCTCGTCGGTGACGGGCTCGAGCCAGGTGGTGCCGTCGCCGTTCCCGTCGCCGACCACCAGGGCGATGTGCGCCATGAGGGTGGTGTCGGAGGCGCCGTGCCAGTGCTCCTCGCCGGGCGGGCACATGAGGGTCTCCCCGGCGCTGACCCGCACGACACCGCCGTCCCGCGTGCCGACCAGGCCGACGCCGTCGGTGATGTACAGGACCTGACCCAGGGCGTGGGAGTGCCAGTTGGTGCGGGCGCCCGGGGTGAAGCGCACCAGGGCGGCCGCGAGCCGGGCGGGCTCGGTCGGCGTCGCGATCATGTTGAGGTAGACGTCGCCGGTGAAGCGCTCCGCGGGAGCCTTCACGGTGGGCGTCGAGGTGATGTGTTCCATCGTTCTGTTCCTTGATCGTTCAGTGGTGAGGGGAAGACGGGACGAGAACGGGACGCCGCTCAGGCGTCGTCATGGGCGAGGTCGCCCCCGAGTGCGCGCGAGGCTTCGGCCTGGGCGAGCAACTCCCGGCCCTTGGCGGTGACGGCGTCGATCGCGTCGGCTCCGGCGACGAAGCGCACCGGAGGCTGCTCCTGACCCGCCACCACCAGCAGCGCGGCGGCGAGCTTGGCGGGGTCGCCGGCCTGCTGCCCGTTCATCGACTGCCACACCTTCTTGGTGGCCGCCGTCCGCTCGGCGTAGTCGTCGATCGATAGCTCCGGCCACGTGGTGGAGGCGTCCACCAGCAGCTCGGTGCGGAAGAAGCCCGGCTCGACGACGGTGGTGCGGATGTTGAACGGTTCGACGTCGTGGCGCAGTGACTCCATGAACCCCTCCACCCCGAACTTGGCGGCGGAGTAGGCGACACAGAACTCCTGGCCGACCGCTCCGGCGAGGGAGGAGAGGGTCATGACGTGGCCGTCGCGCTGGGCCCGCATGACGGGAAGCACGGCGCGTGTGACGTTCATCGGCCCGAACAGGTTCGTCTCGATCTGCCGTCGCATCTGCGCGTCGGAGACCTCCTCGAAATAGCCGGCGTAGAAGTTGGCCGCGTTGTTGACCAGGACGTCGATCCGGCCGAAACGCTCCACCGCGGCCTTCACCGCGCGCTGCGCCGCCGCGGCGTCGGTGATGTCCAGGGAGGTGGCCAGCAGGTCGTCCTGCTCGCCGCCGAGTGCCTCCAGGACGTGCTCGGGCCGGCGGCCGGTGGCCACGACCTGGTGGCCTGCCGCGAGGGCCTGGCGGGCGATGTCCGTGCCGAGACCACGCCCGGCACCGGTGATGAGGAAGACCTTGCTCATGCTGAAATGCTCCGAACGGGGTGATGGAAGGGTCGGAAATCCGGGGGTGGCCAGGCGTCAGCCGGCGTCGCGCTCGTCTGCGATCTTCTTGAGCTGGTTGACGGCGGTCATGGCGTTCGGCCAGCCCGCGTAGAACGCGAGGTGGGTGATCGCCTCGGACAGCTCCTCCACGCTCAGCCCGTTGTCCAGGGCCACGCCGAGGTGGTAGCCGAGCTGCTCGGTGCGGTACAGGGCGGCCAGCACGCTCACGGTGACCAGGCTGCGGTCGCGCGGGGACAGGCCCGGGCGCTCCCAGACGTCGCCGAACAGCACCTCGTCGGTCACCTCGACGAGCTTGGGTGCGATCGCGGCGAGTTCCTGCGGCGCGGACTGCTTCGGCACGGTGACTCCTTCGGGAGGAAAACGGGATGGAACGGGATTGATCGGCACGGGCCAGTCTCGGGTGGAGACGGCGCTCCGGGCGGCTGCCACGTCGCGCCTCCGGTCGGCGCCACAGGCCGCACTTGCTGCCGATATCGAGGAAACCGCAGATCAATGGCATGGGGGAGGGCCTGGCATCACAGGTACTGACAGGACCCCCCACCGGCGCGGCGACCGGCTTAGCCTGGAACGCGTGAGCACCGAGAGCGACATCCGCGAGTTCCTGGCCTCCCGCCGCGCCAGGATCACGCCGAAACAGGCCGGCCTGCCCGCCTACGGCGGCAACCGCCGGGTGCCCGGGCTGCGCCGCGAAGAGGTCGCCCTGCTCGCCGGAGTCAGCATCGACTACTACATCCGCCTCGAACGCGGCCACATCGCCGGCGCCTCCGAGGAGGTCCTCAGCTCGATCGCGAACGCCCTCCATCTGGACGAAGCCGAACGCGCGCACCTCCACGACCTGGCCCGCGCCGCCGCCAAACGCCCGGCTCGCCGCGCCAAGCGCCCCCGGGGCCCGCTCCCGGACAGTGTCCTGCGCGTCCTCCGGTCCATGACCGACTCACCGGCGTTCATCCGCAACGGGCGCCTGGACATCCTCGCCGTGAACGACCTCGGCCGGGCCCTGTACGCGCCTCTCTACGCGGACGGTGCCCCGCACCCCGTGAACATCGCCCGCTTCCAGTTCCTGCATCCCGGCGGTCGCGACTTCTTCCCCGACTGGGACGAGTCCCTCAACACCACCGTCTCCCTGCTGCGCACCGAGGCCGGACGCGCCCCCTACGACAGCGACCTCACCGGTCTCATCGGTGAACTGGTCACCCGCAGTGAGGAGTTCCGCACCGCCTGGGGCAAGCACAACGTGCGCCTGCACCTCACCGGCCGCAAGTCCTTCCGCCACCCCGAGATCGGCGAACTCTCGCTCGACTTCGACGCCATGGAACTGCCCGCACAACCCGGTCTGACCCTCACCGCCTACACAGCCGCCCCCGGCACCTCGGATCACGACGCCCTGCGGCTCCTCGCCAGTTGGGCCGCGACCGAGAACGCCACCACCGAGAACGAGGCGTCCGCCGGCGACGTCGACCCCGCGACTCGAAAGAAGTGATGCAGGGTCGAGGGGGCATGTGTCCCGCGCGAGGGGGCACTCGCCATGGCTATGCAGGCAAACCAGTTGAGCATCCCGAGCAATGCGCCTGACGAGGCCGGACCTCAATTGGGCGCTCCACCGGTGTCGGCCCCCGGCAGGCACCGGCGCACCGGACGACGTCGGGGCCGATGGCATCGAAGAGTGCTGGCGTACCGCAGCGTGGAGCTCATGCCGTCCTCGTCCCCCGACGGCGTCGGCGCGGAATGCCTGCTGCTGGTGCACATCCGCCGGGTCATCGGGCTGGTGACCTATCGAGCGTGCGACGAGTGCGCCGAGGGCGTTATCACCGACGTGGTCCTGGACGAACCGTTCCGCGACTGCGGACTCGGCACGAGGGCGCTGTCGCACCTGCGTTCCCTGCACCCCGACGTCACCTGGCGCACGACCCTCGACGCCCGCCTCACCCGGGCCCTGCTCCGTCGGATGCGCATCCCCAAGTCGACCGGCGGACGCTGCTCCCACGGCAGGCCCGGCGTCGTCGCCCCGACCGGCACGTGACCACGCTCCGACCCCAGGTCACGCGACTGGTCGCGCTTCGGCACCGTGGTCTCGAAAGGGGTGCGGAAAAGGTGAGAGTTCGTGCATGAATTCGAGTTTGCGTTCCGCCCGATTCAGCAATTTTTCAAGATCACGCGCTGCTAACTTCTTTGCTCGTGATCAATTCCCATGTTCCCGTTCCCCGAGATGTACGGCCCGACTCCGTGCCGCGAGACCTGCCGGAAGTCGCCTCTCGGCCTGTGTTGTATCGCCTGGGCGAGGGCGACGACCGCGCCCGCCTCGACGCACTGCTCGCTACCGGCGCCGTACGCGAGACGTATGACCTCATCGACGACCAGCTCGCCGAACTGGTGGGCTGCCTGCGGCCCGGAGAGAGCCTGACCGGCCGTCAACACGCCGCGGCCGTCGACGCGTTGTGCGGTGGAGTCGAACGCCACCACTTCGGCAGCTGGGTCTGGTACCCGTGGTCGGGGCGACTGGTTCACGTGCTGCCGGAGCAGGAGTTCCGGCGCGTGCGCACCGACCGCAACCGCGACAAGATCACGGACGCCGAGCAGCGGCGGCTGCTGGAACGCCGCATCGGAGTCATCGGTCTGTCCGTCGGGAACAGCGCCGCGCTCACCTGTGCGATGGAAGGCGTAGGAGGATCGTTCCGCCTGGCGGACTTCGACGCGCTCGGGCTGAGCAACCTGAACCGACTGCGAGCCGGAGTCCACGACCTCGGACTCCCCAAGACCGTTCTCTGCGCCCGTCAGATGTACGAGATCGACCCCTACCTCGACATCGAACTCTGGAGCGAGGGAATCACCGAGGAGACCATCGAGGGCTTCTTCGGTGATGCCGAGCACCCACTGGACCTCCTGATCGAGGAGTGCGACACCCCCTGGGTCAAGGTCGCCGCACGCGAGCACGCCCGTGCCCGTCGCGTGCCGGTTCTCATGGACGCGAACGACCGTGGGCTGTTGGACGTGGAGCGCTTCGACGACGAGCCGGACCGTCCCCTCTTCCACGGCCGCGGCGGGGGGCTCACCGCACAGGCCGTACGGGAACTCGACCCGGCGGGCACCCTGGCGTACCTGCTCCAGATCTGCGACGAGAGCCGCTTGAGCCCCGCGATGACCGACGCCCTCGCCCGGATCGGCAGCACCCTTTCCAGCTGGCCCCAGCTGGCCAGTGGCGTCATGCTCGGCGGCGCCCTGGTGACCGACACCGCCCGGCGCATCCTGCTCGGCGGCCCGGTTGCCTCCGGCCGCTATTACGTCGACCTCGAAGTGCTGATCGGTGCCGTCCCGGCCCTCGTGGGCGCGGGGGCCTCCGCATGAGCCACCTGCCCGAACTGCACGGCGAACACCTGTGGCTGAGGGAGATGCGGGCCACCGACCTGGCTCCTTTCGAACGCATCCACACCCACCGCCTGCTGACCCGTTTCCTCGGCATCGACCGCATGGACGCCCGGCAGGCCCAGGACGCCTTCGCCAAGTGCCTCGCCCAGCCGTACGTACAGCCGCGCCGCAAGCACACCCTCGCCGTGTGCGCGCCTGGAGAGGACGCCATGGTCGGGACCATGGGGCTCCTCGTCGAGGAGTACGGGCGCAACGCCATGCTGACCAGCCTGGTGCTGCTTCCGGGTGCGCCGGTGAGTGGTCACGGGCACGAGGCGGGCCGGCTCCTCATGGCGTACGGCTTCGGACGGCTCGGCCTGCACCGCATCTGGGCCGGGCACCGGGCGGACCACGCACGTATGAGTGAGGTGATGTTCGCGGCGGGCCTACGCCCCGAGGCCACGTTGCGCCAGCTGTTCCACACCCAGGGTGAGTGGCACGACGTGGCGACGTACGCGGCCGTGGCGCCCGAATGGATTCCGCAGGCCAGCGCTGCCGAACGCCTGATCCTCGAGGGTGACGCACTGCTTCCCGCGTGAGCGTTCGACCGTCCGGCCCGCAGCGGGCGGCACGGGGCAGCCGGCGCCGTGAGCCGGCCGGCTGCCCCGTCGACAGCAAACGGTATTCGGGCCCTGAACGGTTCTAGGCGGGGTGTTCCTGCCGAGTGATGGCGGGGATCGTGTACCTGCCGTCGAGAACGGCGGGGTGCGGCTGGTACATGCGCAGGACGGGCCGGAACGGGCCGGGCGGGGTGGGGAGCCAGTTGGCCGCCGCCGCCCGGTCGGCGGGTCGTTCGGGTTGGAGGTGGAGGGTCAGGGAGTCGTCGCGGTCGTAGTGGAGATCCGCGGTCCGGTCGCCGATGGAGTAGCGGGCGATGGGATTGTCGACCAGGTAGTACTGCGGCATGTCGTACATGGTGATCGACCAGAAGGCGTCCACCGGCGGGGTCGTCTCGAAACGGATCGTGTAGGCCTGGGCGCCGTCGAGAGGCCTGCCGTCCCCGTCGTCCCAGGCCATCGCGTAGGCGGCCTCGTATCCGTGGTTGCCCCACAGTCCGGCACGGGCGGCCGCGGCCCGTACGGTCCGGGCGGCGTCGCGGTCCTGCTCGACCCACCGGGGGGAGTTGACGCTGCCTACCTCGAAGAAGTCGAGGTTGTAGTTGAAGGCGTCGTAGGTGAGCCTCCAGCCGTTCTGCTCGGGTCCGGCACCGTGCGTGGTGGCGTACTCCACGCGGTCCTTGCCTCGCCGGTACCCCGTTCGAAGGGCCCGCTCCAGTTCGGCGGAAGGTGCGACGTACGGGCTGCTGCCGTCCAGGAGCCCGAGCGGGGCGAACTTCTGCTGGTAGGCCTGGTCGGCGGGAGCGGGCGGGAAGGCGCGCATCCATGTGCGCAACTTCTCGAAGAACAGCAACTCGGCCTCGGCGACGGCACTTTCAGGCGCGGGCAGCCCGTCGCAGGGCGCGCTGTCACCCAACGGCTCCAGCGTGGTCGCCTGCTGGAGAGCGCGGACGGCAGGCAGGTCATGGGCGCCGTCGCAGGCCCACCGGCCCACGATCGAGGCCACCGTCGTCGGCGCCGTGATCCTCTTCACGCCCTGCGGCACCTCGCCGCTCCAGTCCGGCGGGACCAGCAGGAACTCGCCCGCCGCGGTGCCGGTGGCGCGTCGGCCCACGTAGGCGAAGTTGTCGGTCCACGCGTCGACGAACTGCAACACGTAGTAGCGGCCACCGGTGTCGGGCACCCGCAGCAGCAGTGGTCCGCCGCTCAGGTCCAGCTGCGCTGCCGAGTAGACGGTGTCGTTGTTGATGCTGACGAAGGTGTCCTTCGGACCGGCCAGGGCAGCCGCGTGGCTGAACCGGTTGAAGGGAGCCGGCTCCACCGATCCCATGCCGTCGCGGGTGAAGCGGCCCACCTCGTCCAGGTCGACCACCATCGGAAAGCCGTAGACGTACGCCTCCGCCGCCAGCTCCGCAAGATCCGACACTCCGTACCGCCCTCTCGTGACCAGTCCCTCCGCCATCGTTCCCCGGCCCGGGAGAGCCCGCCACACGGAGATCGAAAAGCCACCCGCAAGGCTGCCGACCGGTGCGGATCAGACGCGGGGACGACGGGCCGACGAGGATTCCTGGAGGGGACCCGTCTGGTTCTTGCTGAGCATGGTCGCTCCCATCAGGGTCAGCGTGTGGATCACCGTGTTGCCGTGGCGGTGGCTGGTGATGAGTCCGGCGTCGCGGAGCGCTGTCGTGTGATGGGTCGCGGTGGCCGGTGTGACGCCGGCTCGATGAGCGGCTTCGGTGGTGGTCGCCCCGGCTGCCGCGGCCTGCAGTACCGCGGCGCGGGACCGGCCCAGCAGTACCTGCAGAGGCGGCGACCCCGGGCTCTCGGACGCGGTCCTGGCCGGCCCGGCGAGTGCTTCGTGGTGAGTGGAGTACATGAGGACCGGGGGTAACCCCGGGTCCGCGAGCGAGATCGGTCCCTTCCAGCAGAAGTACGACGGAATGAGGAGCAGCCCGCGGCCCTCCAGCCGGATGTCGTGCTCCGTCGGATAGGTGGTGATCTCCAGCCGCGGGTGCTTCCACCGGACCGTCGGCCCGAGCCCGCCGAGCAGGCCTTCGGTGCCTCCGTCGAGCAGGTGACGGGCCAGCCGGATCCGCTCGGTGTGCAGGCTCTCGTACATCCACTCCTCGTGCGGGGCGATGACGGTCCGGTGGTAGGCGCGCAGGATCTCCGCCAGCTCGCGTCGGGTCTCCTGCTCCGTGAGGCGGCCGAGCCAGGCGGGCATCCGGGTGACCCGGGAGAGCGCCGCGAGTTCCGTCGCGACCTGGTCCGTCGGCGTGCCGAGGATCGCCTCGAGGCCCGCCTCGAGACCGGCCGTGCCCTCCAACGGGGTCAAGAAGTCGGGGAAGTAGGAAGCGCGTGGGAAGAGGGGCAGGAGGACCCGCCGCACCACATCCTCCAGCCCGGCCTCGCGCAGCCGCTCCCGGGCGAGGCGGTACCAGTGCGCGTACGCCCAGCGGCCCGCGGGAGTCTGGAAGCGGTGAAGGCTGGCGGCGATCTCCCACAGCGGGTGCGGGGCGGCGGCGACCCGCGTCCGGGCCAGATCCTCAGCAGAGAAGTGGAAGCGAAGCACGGCCAACACCCTTTCCGCCTGCGTCATTTCAGCACGTTCGAATGAGCATGACAGTTCGGGGCGCAGACCGGAGCATGAACTCGCTTCGTCACACCGGTCCCACAGAACGACTCGCGGTTCCCCACGTCCCTCCCGCTTCCTCGTCTGCCCCCGAACTGAGAAGGAATCCGATGGCGAAGACTCCTGCCCGCCCGGCCGCGGCGGCACTGTTCACCCTTCTCGCCGTCATCGTTCCCGGAACCGCGCATGCGTCGGCGGCGCCCCCTCGGGCGGCAGCCGGCAGTTGCTACGGCGGCGCGGTCACCGTGTCCACCGACGACTCCCTCGAGTTCGGGCCCTACACCTCCTCCGCCCGGTGCAAGGACATCAACGTCCGCATCGTGGGCGGCGACGCCGACTCGGTGAACGCCTGCGTGAAGTTCGTCCGCTACGGCACGTGCAACCACTGGACCAACATCGGCCGGAGTTGGAAGACCATCGCCACCGACGTCCTCGACGGCAGCCGGTTCACCGTTCCCCTCGGCGTCGACCTGGAAGGCGCCACCGCCCGCGTCGAGATCGCCTACTGAGAGCCACCGGCCCGGCCTGCTTCAGGGCCCCGGCCACTCCCGATGTCACCCAGTGAACGGAGAGTTCAGATGACTCACACCCGGCGAACCACCGCCGTCCTCGCGGCCGCCGTCGCGCTCCTGGCCGGCGGTGCCGCGACACCCGCCGTCGCGCGGCCCGCCGCTGCCGCCGCGGCGACCTCCTGCTACGGCGGCGCCAAGTCGCTCACCTACCACTACGCGGCCTCCGCGGTGGAGTTCGGCACCTACACGACCAGTTCACGGTGCTCCGACATCAACATCAAGCTCAACACCACGGCGTCCGGCGTGTACCTGGACGCCTGCATCGTCTTCGTCGACCACACCTCGCTGTGCAACCACGACAACACCTACTCGACCTTCGGCCCGCAGTGGGCCACCGTCGCGACCGACGTCAAGGACGGCACCCGCTTCAAGTTGCGCGTGCACGCCTACGACACCGACGCACAGGTCGTGCCGTTCCAACTCGCGTACTGACGAAACCTGCTCACCAACCCGCCACGTCCCCGAAGGAATCACGATGACCTCCCCCCAGCGCATCCCGAACCGCCGCGCCGTCCTGCGCGGAACCTTCGCCGCGACCCTCGGCGTCTTCGCCGGCCCCCTCCTCCTGTCGGGCACCGCGCAGGCCTACAACTGGACGCGCACCATGAACCAGGGCGCGACCGGAGCGGACGTGACGGAACTGCAGATCCGGGTCGCCGGCTGGGCCGCGGACTCGGCCGGTCACTCCCGGGTCAGCATCGACGGTGACTTCGGCCCGGGCACGGCCGCCGCGGTCCGCCGCTTCCAGGCCGCCTACGGCCTCTCCGCCGACGGCAGCGCCGGACCCGCCACCCAGGCGCAGCTCAACGCCCTGGAGCAGTCGGACGGTTCGACCGTCCACTTCAACTGGAGTGAGTTCACGGACCGTTCGAGCGGCACCTTCAACGGCGGCAAGGTGAGCGCGGCCAGCGCGAAGGAGAACGCGCGCCGCGCCATGTACAAGCTGGAGGCCCTGCGCAAGAAGCTCGGCAACACGGCCATCACCGTCAACTCCGGCTTCCGCAGCATCGCGCACAACGCCGAGATCGGAGGGGCCAGCGACAGCATGCACCTGTACGGCACCGCGGCCGACCTCGACGTCCCCGGCGTGGCCAACCGCACGGTGTACCAGAAGGCGGAGACCTGCGGATTCTCCGGCCTGGAGACGTACACGGTCGACCACCAGCACGTCGACAGCCGCGCGGACCTCGGCCGGGCCTGGTGGTGGGAGAACGGCACCATCTGAGGCTCCCTGCCGATGAGTTCGTCGGCCCAGGGCCCGACCGAGCCGACCTGACCCGGTCGACTCGGTCAGGTCGGGCCGGCTCGGGTCACGGCAGGTCGGTTCGGGCCGGGGCGGGGCCGTGACGCCGGGCTGGAGTCGTGCCGAGCGGCGCCCGTCGTATCAGGCAGAAGCCCGTGGACCTCACCGGCGCCGGGCGGCCCGTCATCGCCAGGGCCCACCGGGCCGACAGCCCACGACCTGCCGCCCGTCGCCTGCCATGTGCACGTTGCCCTGTGCACCGCGTCCCCACGACCAGTTGTCCGCTCCTCCCTCCCGAAGCCACGGGCTCTGCGACTGCGCGCGCCCGAAGCCACAGCCCCCACCGGAGGCACACGCATGAACCGCAGAACGCCCCGCCCTCTCCAACTGCGCGCGGCCCTGGCCGTTCTGGGCACTCTGACCGTGCTCGTCACCGCCGTACAGCCCGCCCTGGCCGGGCCCCGCCCCGAGGGCGCGTCCACCCCCGGGCCGGTGAGCCGCGACTTCACCCGGGCAGCGGCCGAGTTCGACGTACCGCGCGATGTCCTCATCGCCCTCGGATACGGCGAGACCCACCTCGACGACCACGCCGGCCTGCCGAGCCAGGCCGGCGGCTACGGGGTGATGCACCTGGTGAGCAACCCCGACCAGCACACCCTGGAACTGGCGTCCCGGATCACCGGTGAGACACCGCGCGACCTGCGCAAGAACACCGAGGCGAACATCCGCGGCGGAGCGGCGGTGCTGCGCGCCTACGCCGACGACGCGGGTCTCGGCCGAGCCCAACGGCACGACGCGGACGCCTGGTACCCGATCGTCGCCCGGTACGGCGGCGCCACCGAGCCCTCCTCCGCCCGGCTCTACGCGGACACCGTCTACTCCTTCCTGGCCGACGGCGTGCAAGCCCGCACGCCCGGCGGCGAGGAACTGACCGTTCCCGCCCGCCCTGTCGCACCCGAACGCGGCCAGTACGAAGCGGCCGTGGCGCCGGCGGCGCAGAGCCCGGACTACCCCTCGGCACTGTGGGTCCCGGCCAGCACGTCCAACTACGCGGTGGGCCGTACGGCCTCGATCAGCAAGGTCGTCATCCACGTCACACAGGGTTCCTACGCCGGGACGATCAGCTGGTTCCAGAATCCGACGGCCGAGGTCAGTGCCCACTACGTCGTGCGGTCGTCCGACGGCCAGATCACCCAGATGGTCCGTGACAAGGACACGGCCTGGCACGCCCGTTCGGGCAACGCGACGGGCATCGGCATCGAACACGAGGGATACATCGACGACCCGACGTGGTTCACGGACGCGATGTACCGCTCATCGGCGGCACTGACGGCCTACCTCTGCAACCGTTACGGCATCCCCAAGGACCGCGCCCACATCGTCGGCCACTCCGAGGTCCCCGGCAACGACCACACCGACCCGGGGCCGAACTGGAACTGGACCTACTACATGCAACTGGTGGGCGGCAGCACGGGGGGAGGCGGTGGAGGCGGCGTCCAGCTGAACTTCCCGTCGTACGACACCCTGCGCGCCGGTTCCTCCGGAGCCCAGGTCTCGGCGGCGCAGTCGCTCCTCAACGCGCAGGGCTTCAGCGTGGGCACCGTGGACGGCAGCTTCGGCTCGAAGACCACCGCGGCCGTCACGTCCTTCCAGCGGGCCCGCGGACTAGGAGCCGACGGGGTCGTCGGCGCCCGCACCTGGACCGCACTCCTCTCCGCGGGCACCGTGCCGGCACTGCGCCAGGGCAGCACGGGCGCCGACGTCCAACGCCTCCAGAGGTCCCTCACGGCCGCCCTGGGCCGCACCGTCTCCGCGGACGGCGACTTCGGCTCAGGAACGGAACAGGCGGTCCGCGACTACCAGAGCAGCCGCTCCCTCAGCGTCGACGGCCAGGTCGGCCCGGCAACGTGGGGCGCGCTCCAGGCGGGCCGCTGAGCGAAGGCCGCCACCAGGGCCGCGGCGCACCGCTCCCGCGCCGCGGCCCTGTTCCTCGGCTCGGGCGGGCGCAGGCGTCGAACCGGGCGACCGGGAACACGGAGGATGCGCCGGCGTGGATTTCGGTGTTCAGCCCGTGACGTGGAACTCGTTGCCACCCGCGTCGCGGAACTCGCCCGCCTCCCAGTCGGGTTGGCTGATCTCCAAGCGCAGTCTGTTGCGGCCGGCCTTCGGTGCGGCGGGCGGTCCCATCACCAGCGAGACCGTGCTGGTGGGTTCGTTGCGTAGTCGTACGCCCCAGTCGTGGTATTCGACCGCGTGCCAGTCGGCCTGGGACTGCCAGAAGGCCGACTGCGCGTAGCGATCCTGCTCGGCGACGTCGAGGCAGATCGCCACGAGCCCGGAGTCGGCGTGCACGCCGGGGTGACCGGGACGCAGCACACAGAACTCGTTGCCCTCCGGATCGGCCAGCACGTCCCACGGGACGTCTCCCTGCCCGATGTCCACCCGCCTCGCACCGAGCCCGAGCAGGCGCGCCACCTCGGCCTCCCATTCCACGCCACCCGCGAGGTCGAGGTGAAGCCGGTTCTTGTGCGCCGTCCTCGGCCCCGAGGCCGGCACACACCGCACCTCAAGACCGCCCGTCCGCGCCCGAGTTGCATCCAGCCAGAAGCGACTCATGCGCCCCACATCAAGCGCGTCGATCACGATCCCGGTGAGCATCCGCATCCTTCACTCCGTCGAACCCAGGTGCTGCCCATTGTCCCCACTGCGGGCGGGCGCCGTGGCTGTCCACGGCGCACTCGTACCTCAGGGACAGACAGCTACGGGGCATAAGTCAGCGTGACCACACCCGTCGCACTCGGTGTCGCGGTCACGAACCGCAGCGCGTGCGGTGGCGCGGTGTCGAAGAGGCGTTGTCCCTCGCCGATGACGACGGGGTGGACGCTGAGGTTGAGCTCGTCGATCAGGTCGTGCCGCAGCAGCGTTCGCATCAGGCTGAAGCTGCCGTACATGATGATGTCGCCGCCGGGCCGCTGCTTGAGCTCGGCGACCGTCTGCGCCGCGTCACCGGGGAGAGCGGTCGCGTTCCAGGGCAACGGGCCCCTGAGCGTGTTCGTGGCGACGACCTTGGGAAGGTCGTTCATCGCCTCGGCGTACGGGCCGGTGTTGTTCGACCAGGCCTTCTCCAGGGTCTCGTAGGTCGCTCGCCCCAGGAGAAGGGTGTCGCTCGCCAGCAGCGCGTCGGTGGCGCGCCCGCGTGAGGCCTCGTCGAAGTACTCCAGTGCCCAGCCGCCGCCATCGATCTCGCCGAACCCACCCGGATCCTGGACGACGTTGTCGAGTGTGACGAATGATCCAGCGATCAGCTTGCGCATGACGGTCTCCGTCCTCGGGGCCGGCGAATCCGGCCCTTTGGATGGAGAGACCCTGGCCGGCTCCGAAAGGAATCGGGCGGAGTGGTGGGGGCGGTCGCCGAAGAGCGCCCGCCCCGGACCAGGAGCGCCTACGCCGGCGGGTTGAGCCTGCGGAAGTACGTCCAGCTCGTCTCGTTCGGCTCGGTCCACTTCTCCGGGGCCTGGGCGAACTCCGGGTGACGGTCCGCGATGTAGGCGCGGGTGCGTTCGGGGACGTCGGCGTAGGTACTGAGCTTGCGGCCGCGGCAGTGGTAGGTGAGGCCGCCGGGACGCTGGCCGCGTGCCATCCACGGGAGCCAGGGGGACATCCGGGTCCACGACATTGTCGCCGGGACGCTGGGCGCGGGGCCGGCCAGGTCGGCGCGGTCGGCGAAGAACTGGAAGAGTTCCAGCGCCTTGTACGTGTCGCCGGCCGAATGGACCGGGTACTGGGCGACCGGCAGTGGAGACGGGTAGGAGAGCGGGATCTCCAGACTGAAGCAGACCTGGTCGCCGAGGTCGGTGGCCGGCACCGGGAAAGGGCGCCATTTCTGGTTCGCGGGATCGTTCCAGACGTGCACCACCGGAAGGTCCTGCCAGGTCTCCAGGATCTCGCGGGTGACGGGATCCAGGTAGAAGGCGGCCTCCCGGGTGAGCAGGCGGTACGCGTCCGGGCCGTCCTCGGGCTCCTGGATCAGGCGGCCGACATTGATGCCTTCGAAGCCGAACACACGCTGGTACGGCTCGTCCGGCGACCAGGAGTACACGTCACCGGTCCACCAGTACGTGACCTCCTCGCCGTCGAGCGACGCTCGGGTGCGGGCGAGGGAACGGAGCAGCTCAGCCGGTGTCGTCATACGGAGTACTCTGCGCGACCGCCGCCCCGACCGGACGACGTTCACCGCAATCAGGCCCGGAAGCGACCGGAACAGGCCGCTCTACCGCGCGACGCGTCTCATCGCGATCATCCGACCGGACGACCTGCCATCGCAGCAGGTCGCAGCAGGTCGCGTCAGGTCGCAGTGAAGACCGGTCTGCCGTTCGAGCGTGAGGCCATCGCCCGGTCGCGTCTGCCGGTTCGCGTCCACGCCGCGTCACTGTGACGACCGGCCCTCGCACCAGCCGCGGACCGTCACCGCCCGCACGCCGGGTCACTGCTCGCGCATGCCCCACGGGGAGCCGTACGCCGTCAGCAGGTCCAGGAAGGGGCGCGCCGGGAAGGCCTCCGGTCCGAGGACGCCGGCACCGGTCCACGCGCCGGTCGCGACGAGTTCGAGGGCGACGACCGGATTGATCGCCGTCTGCCAGACCACCGCCTGACTGCCGTACTCCGCCATGGACCACTGGTTGTCGACCACGTGGTAGAGGTACACCTCGCGCGGTGCGCCGTCCTTGCTGCCACGCACCCAGGTGCCGGCACAGGTCTTGCCGTGCATGCGCTCGCCCAGCGTCGCCGGGTCGGGCAGACAGGCCGCGACGACGTCCCGGGGCGACACCGCGACCGGACCGTCGGTTCCCGCGACCGTCACCGGCTCCGTGCGGTCGAGTCCGAGCAGGTGGAGCGTCTTGAGCGTCTCGATGAACTCGTTGCCGAGGCCGTACTTGAAGGTGACGCGCCGGGTGTCGACCCAGCGGGGCACCAGTAGCACCTCCTCGTGCTCCACGTTCACGCACTCGACCTCACCGATGCCCTCGGGGAAGTCGAACACCTCGGGTTCGCTGAACGGCTCCGTGGTGAACCAGCCGCGCTCCGCCTCGTACACGACCGGCGGGTTCAGGCACTCCTCGATGGTGGTCCAGATGCTGAAGGACGGCGCGAAGTCGTAGCCGTCGACGGTGAGGTTCGCGCCGTCACGGATACCGATCTCCTGGATCTCGTCGAAGAGTTCGTCGGCCGCGAACCGCGCGAACACATCGGACAGGCCCGGCTCCACGCCCATGCCGACGAGCGCGAGCGCGCCCGCCTTCTCCCAGTCCTCCGCCTCCGCGAACTGGCCGTCGCCGAGCTTGACCCCGCACTCCTCGTACGGCCGCTCCGGGTGCGGCCGGGACAGCGACATCGCCATGTCGAGGTAGTTCACGCCGCTCGCACGCGCCGCCTGGAACAGCGGCATGACGAAGCGCGGGTCGGTCGCGTTCAGCAGAACGTCACAGCGGTGCAGGGCCAGCAGCTCCGCCACAGCCGCGGTGTCACTCGCGTCGACGCGGGCCGCTACGAACCGCCGGTCGTCGCCCACGGCCGTGACGGCGGCCTCCGCCCGGGCCGGGTCGTAGTCGGCGACCACCATCGCCTCGAAGAACGTACGTCGCGCCGCGATCCGGGTGATCGCGGTACCCACACCACCGGCTCCTACGAGCAGTACACGCATGGCAAGAACTCCCTGTCGGTCCTACGGAGAACGAGGCGCGCCCCTCGGGGAGATACAACGCCTCGGCGTCACGTAAGGTCAATGGCGTTGGCATAAGCGTCCACCCCGGAGGTTACCGTGGCGAAACCCGTGGTGCCCGAGGAGAAACGGCGACGCCGCCGACCCACCCGGAGCGGCACCGTGCTCTCCGAGCAACTGATCGTCGAGACCGCGCTGCGCATGCTGCGTGAGCACGGGAGCGCCGGCTTCACCGCGCGCCGCCTGGGCGTGGCGCTCGACTGCGACCCGAGCACGCTCTACCGCTACTTCCGAGGCATGGACGACCTGACCCTCGCCATCGCCGACGCGCTCATAGGCCAGGCCCTGCGGGGCTGGGAGCCGACGGGGGAGTGGCGGGCCGACCTACGGGCCATGGGACTGCGCATCCACGCCGCCTACGTCGCCCACCCGCAGGCCGCCCAGCTCACCACCAGCCGTGTCAGCGGCCGGGCCAACGAACTGGCGGCCGACGAGGCGGTCCTGGAACTGCTGCGCACGGCGGGCTTCCCACTGCACGACACCGTGCGGATCTACCACGCCTTCATCGACCAGACGCTCGCCTTCGCCGCCCTCGACGCGGCCTCCCTCGCCCTGCCCAGCGCCGCGCTGCGCGCCGACGAGGCCATGTGGCGTTCCACCTACGCCCGACTGCCCGCCGCGACGCATCCCCGTATCGCCGAGGCGGCCCCCTTGCTCGCCACCCGGATGGTCACCAGCGCCTACCCGACAGCCCTGGACATGCTGCTGGACAGCGCTGAAGCGCAACTGCCGCGTTCGCCGTCCCCAGACAGGGCCGCCTGACCCGCTGCACCCCGCCAGGGTCGATCGCGTGCCCGTGCCTCAGCGCTCCGTGCGGGCGGGGGGTGCCACCAGCGTTTCCGACTGGTGTGAGCGGCGTAGCGAGTCGGCCACGAAGCCGTTGGCCTTCAGTTCCTCGACCACGTCGTGCAGGAACCGTACGGTCTCGGGCGTGCGCTTCCGGGACGTTCCGACCGCCTGCTGGATCTCCATGAAACGGTCCTCGACCAGCCGGACTTCGCTCGCGTTCGCCGCCACGAACTCGGTCAACGGCTGGCGGATCCCGGCCGCGACGTCCAAGCCGCGCGTACGGAAGACGTCCACGCCTTCGTCGCCGCGCACCACGGTCGCGTGCTGGAGGGTCCGGCTCAGGAAGAGGTCGTACGCGGAGCCGTGCTTCACCCCGATCCGGACGCCGGGCCGGTCGACGTCGGCGGCGGAGACGAGCGCGGAGTCGACCGGCACCGCGTACACACCCTCGATCACCACGTAGGGGGCGGTGAAGGCGACCTCCGCCTCCCGTACGGGCTCGACCGCGAGAAAGCAGAGGTCCGCCCGGCCCGACGCCATCGCCTCGAACGACTTGCGCGCCGCGTCGAAGCACAGCAGTTCCACCGGCACTCTCAGCCGCCGGCCGATCTCCCGGGCGAGGTCCACCGTGACCCCACCGGGCTCGGCGGGCGTGCCCTGCGCGAGCACGGGATTGCCCAGGTTGATCGAGGCCCTCAGCACACCGGCGGGCGCCAGGTCCTCGACGACGGAAGCGGTGGCGGTCTCCATGAGGCGGAGTCTAGGTCAGACAGGTCCTTGATAGACGACCGGTCGTACACTTCCCTCATGGGACGTACCAGCGACGCGAGAGAGAAGATCCTCGGCGCCGCGCAGTCACTCATCGAGCTGCGTGGCTACTCGGCGCTGGGGGTGGCCGAGATCTGCAAGGCGGCCGGTGTTCCGAAGGGGAGCTTCTACTACTTCTTCGAGTCCAAGGAAGCCCTTGCCCTCGCTGTGATCGACGAGCAGTGGACCGGGCAGAAAAGTGCGTGGACGAGAGCCCTCGGCGGCGACGAGGAGCCCTTGATCCGGCTCCGCCGGCTGTTCGAGGAGACGGAAGCCACCCAGCTCGCCGGTCAGCAGAGCTGCGGCACGGTGTCGGGCTGCATGTTCGGGAACCTCACGCTGGAGATGAGCAACCAGACCGAATCCGTACGGGAACGGCTGCAGGCGATCTTCGAGGAGCAGGTCGGCATGGTCGAGTCGGTCGTCTCCGAGGCGCTCGCTCGCCACGACGTCACGGTGACCGACAGTCGGGAAGCCGCACGAGCGGTCGTTGCCCAGTTGGAGGGCCAGGTCCTGTTCGCCAAGCTCTACAACAACACCCGGCGACTCGGCCCCCTGTGGTCGAACTGCCTGGCGCTGCTCGGCGCATCCGTGCCGAAGGAGCCCGTCGCGGGGATCTGAGGCCCGTTGGCTCCACGGCGACCGACCGGCTCAGGCCCGGCGACCGCGGAGCACCGGCCCGCGCCTCGGCGCCGCCTCCCTCAGCCGACACGCCCCTTCGGAGCCGCACACCGCCTGACGGTCGGCGTGCCGGAGTGCGCCATGACGATCTGGTGCGGGAACCCGCTCCGGAGGACGGCCGCTGAGACGGCCGCCACGAGAACCACTCCGGACGCCGACAGCAGCGCCTGTCGGTATCCGTGCTGGAGCAGGGGCGCGACGAGAAGAGGACCGAGGATCTGACCGACGGAGTAACCGGCGGTCAGCAGGGCGACGGACCGAGGGAACCGCAGATGGGCGCCCGTGGCGAGAGCGAGGGTGCTGATGCCGATGAACGTCGCGCCGAACAGCACGGCCGAGACGAGAGCGGCCGGCACGCTGTCGAACAGAGCGGGCAGCGCGATGCCCACCGCCTGGATCACGAGTGCGGCGCACAGCAGACCGGGCCGTGACCAACGGCGCCCCAGCCAGGCCCACACTGCGGACGACGGCAGAGCGGCCAGACCGACCACCACCCAGGCGCCGCTGCCGATCCAACCCGGTGAGCCCTGTTCGATCGCGGCGACCAGGAAGGTGCCGGCGACGATGTAGCCGACGCCTTCCAGGGTGTAGGAGGCGAACAGGGCGGAGAACCAGCGCCCGGTGCGTGCCCTCCGTACGAGGCCGTCGGCGGGCTCGGGCCTCGCCGTTGCCCCCGATTGCTCCGGCGCGGCCTCGGGGCGAAGGTTCCACGCCAGGACGGTGAGGAGCGCGGCGAGTGCGGCCGAGGCCCACCAGGCGGCCCGCCAGTCGGCGAAGGAAAGCACGGCGAGGACCAGCAGACCGGACAGAGCGATGCCGGCGCCGACTCCGCCGAACGCCCAGCCGGGCAGGTGGGCGGGATGCTCACGCAGGCGGCTGAGGAGTGGGCTGACCGCGATGACGAAGACCAGCGCACTGGCCACCCCGGCCAGCAGCCGTAGTGCCATCCACAGGGCCGTGCTGTGGGTCAGTGGCATGGCCGCCAGACCGGCGATCAGCACGACCAGGCTTGCGCGCAGGAGGGCGGAGGAGCGGGCCAGGGAGGGAGCCAGGATGCCGGCGAGCGCCCCGACGAGGTAGCCGACGTAGTTGGCGGTGGCCAGATGGGCGCCCGCGCCCGGGGACAGCCTCGCCTGGGTGTGCATCAGGGGAACGATCGGGGTGAAGACGAACCGGCCGACCCCCATGCCCGCCGCGAGTGCGGCGGCAGCCTGGAGGACGTGGGTCCACGCTGCGTGCCGCGAGACGGGCTCCGTGGCGGTGGTGGGCAGGGGGCGGCTCGGCGGCATGGGCGTCCTTGGCGATCCTTTGGAAGGCGCGACCAGTGGGCAGGGAGTGGTCTGCCCGGCGGCGGCCGGGGCGGCTGGGCTGCCGGTGAGGTGGAGGCACCCTCCGGGCCGGGCCGCGACCGGGGTGGAGCGTGCGCTCGCGGGTCGCCCCGTGGGTGGGGTCCGACGCACCTCGGCGTCCGCCGGGTCCCGGGCGTCGCCGCGTTCCCCCGAGCGCGGAGATCACGCCCGAGAGAGCGGAAGCACGCGAGGGAGCTGATCCAGGGGACCGCTCAGGCCGTCGTGTCGGCCCGCCCCGGGTCGTTCGGGTGGGATTCCAGCGGTGTGACCTCGAAGGTCATCCACGGGCTCAGCGGAAGGGTGCCCAGCACCTTCTCCCGGAGGTCCTCCTCGTCGTCGCCGCGCCAGATGCCGATGCTGCGCAGCTCCCCGACTGGCCGCCACAGGCGTGCCAGGTGGCCGGTGGCGGCCAGCTCGCCCGCGTGGACGGCTTCGGCGGCCCGCCGCCGGTCCACCTCCTCCTGCGGGGTCCCTTCGGGGACGGTCGTGGTGATCTCGACAAGGAACTCACGCATGGTCGTTCTCCGTTCGGTGCTGAGGCGGCGCGGTCGGTGACGCGCCCCGTGGAGCGGACGTGAGCGAGCAGCCGCCACCAGGGGACCTCCGCGTTCACGCGCCCGCGGGTACGCATGTGTCCATCGTCCGCCCGCTCCCGGAGGAGCGCCACGACCGGTCGTCTCCCTGCTGGTAGGCGCGGCCTCCCACCGACGTAGCATGACCCGTGTGGAACTGCGCCAGCTGCGGTACTTCGTCGCCGTCGCCGAGGAACTGAACTTCGGCCGGGCCGCCGAGCGTCTGCTGATCGCCGGGCCCTCCCTGTCCCAGCAGATCAAGGCCCTCGAACGCGACCTGGGCGTGCGCCTGTTCGACCGGGATCGCCGTTCGGTTTCCCTCACTCCCGCCGGCTCGGCTCTGCTGCCCCCCACTCGCGCCCTCCTGGAAGGGGCCGACGAGCTCCAGATCCGCGCCCGCAGGCTGTCCGGCTCGGAACCGGTCCGCCTCGGCTACGTCAACTGGCTTCCGCCGGACCTGACGGCGCGCACCGCCGCCGTGGCCCAGGTCCACGTCGACGCCTGGGTGGCGCCCTCGCACGCCCAGGCCGCACGGGTCGCCGACGGAAGCCTGGACCTGGCGATCTGCTGGGTGCCCACCGGCTCACTGGACGAGCTCGGCCTGCGGGCCCGCCTGATCGGCGCGGACCGGCTCTACGCGGTCGCCCCCGGAGACGCCACAGGAGAGGTGCCCGCCTCGGACACCGCCGTGCTCCTCGACGACGACACCACCTCCTGGTCGTCGTGGAACGCCTATGCCGAGGCGCTCGCCAAGGACACCGGCGCGCGCGCCGTCCGCATCTCCGACGGCGGCATCACCGGTCCCGCCTTCTTCGATCACGTCCGACGCATCGGCGGACCCGTGATCAACTCGCCCAAGGGGCAGACCACTCCGCTGCCGTCCGACCTGGTCCGACGTGCCGTCGTAGGGCCCGAGATCCACTGGACCTGGTCCTTGGTCCGGCGCGGGAGCGAGGTCCGCTCATCGGTCCTCTCGGCGGTGGACGCACTGTGCGAGGGCGTCGGTGACCTCGGTGTCCAGGCCGCCGGTGCCTGGTTGCCGGACTGCGATCCCTACCGGCAGTAGCCCGCCGCGTCAGGTCTCCCGACCGTCACCAACCCCGCTCAGCTGGGCTGGGACCTCCTGAGCTGCGCTGGAAGCATGCGCCTACCACCTGGGAGGAACTCGGTCCCGGGGAGAGGCCCGTCGACCGTGGACGGACGTGTCGCGACCGCTTACCTTCGCATTAGTCGACCGGTCGGCTAGTAAATCGGTCGGCAACCGTCCCGGACATCGCGGACGGGCCCCCTCGATCACACGGAGAACGACACCATGACCACTCAGGACCAGAAGGTCGCGATCATCACCGGCGCCTCGCAGGGCATCGGCGCGGACCTTCTCACCGCCTACCGCAAGCACGGCTACGCCGTCGTCGGCACGTCCCGCAGCATCGCTCCCGTCGACGACCTCGACGTCCTGACCGTCCAGGGCGACATCGCCGACCCCGCGACGGCGGAACGCGTCGTCGCCGCCGCCATCGACCGGTTCGGCCGCATCGACACACTCGTCAACAACGCGGGCATCTTCGTCGCCAAGCCGTTCACGGACTACACCGAGGACGACTTCGCGGACGTGACAGGCATCAACCTCACCGGCTTCTTCCGCATCACCCAGCTCGCCATCGAGCAGATGCTCGCGCAGGGCGGCGGCCACATCGTCAACATCACCACCAGCCTGGTCGACAACGCCGACGCCCGGGTTCCGTCCGCCCTGGCCTCTCTGACCAAGGGCGGCCTGCAGTCCGCCACCAAGTCCCTCGCCATCGAGTACGCCACGCGCGGCATCCGGGTCAACGCGGTCTCGCCGGGCACCATCAAGACCCCCATGCACCCCGAGGACACGCATGAGGCCCTCGCGGGGCTGCACCCGGTCCGCCGTATGGGCGAGTCCTCCGACATCGTCGACGCGGTGCTGTATCTGCAGCACGCGCCGTTCGTCACGGGCGAGATCCTCCATGTGGACGGCGGGATGAGCGCCGGTCACTGACCCGGCGGGTCCACCCTTGGAGGTGTGGGGTGTTCCTGGTCGCGCACCCCACACCGTCCACCCCACCGGCAGGCCTCGCGCCCCGAACACCAGGAGCATCCTGATGGACACCATGAAGACCAAGGACGACGAAGCGATCCTGCGTGACGTCCTGGACCGGTGGAAGGCCGGTGTCGACGCCCACGAGCCTCAACAGGTCGCCGCCCAGTTCACCGAGGACGCCATCTTCCAGGGCCTGCATCCCTACAGCACCGGGAGACGAGGTGTCGCCGCCTACTACGACTCGCAGCCGCTGGGAATGGAGGCCGCCTACCAGGTGCTCGAGACCAGACGGCTGTCCGAGGACCTCGTGCTGGGCTACCTGGCCGTCGACTTCTCCTTCACCGACCGCCCCACCATCGGCGTCAACCTCAGCGTCCTCGTACGCCGGACGGCCGAGGACTGGCAGATCGCCCACTATCACGTGTCCCGGCTCCCCTAGGGATCGTCGGCTCCTGCCGACCGCCACGTCACACGCACCGGAACAGGACCACAGGCATGACAGCGAACGACCATCTCGACTGCTTCGGACCTGAACTGGTCGTCATCCCGTGCGGCAGCCGCAAGCTGGACCGGCGTGCACCGGCGGGGGACCTGTACGTGGGGTCGTACCACCGTGCGTGCCGAAGGGCGGCGGAGGCACTGGAGCCCGGCCGGCTGCTCATCCTGTCCGCGCGCTACGGGCTGCTCGACCTCGACGACGTCATCGAGCCGTACGACACTCCCCACGGCGCTGCCGACTCCATCACGGCCGATGCCCTACTGGAGCAGGCGCGCCAACGGGGCGTCGTCCTCGGGGGTCCGGTGGTGGCCCTCGGAGGCGCCCGTCATGTGAGCCTCGTCCGCACCGTCTGGCCAGACGCCTCGAATCCCCTGGCCGGGACGCGCGGCATGGGCGAGCAGATGGCTCGGCTCGCGGCGATACGCACGGGGCGGCCGGGCAACCCGACCTACTCGGCGGAACGCGGGCCGGTCACGCCAGTGAACGGGAAGATCGGATAGCCCTCCGTGCACGGGCCGTCCGTCGGACGACGGGGCCAACCCATCCCGAGGCGGTACACCAGCGTCAGCACGACGACCGTCACCACCGGCGAGAGCCACAGCGCTGCCCACCCGCCCCGAACACGCCTGGTACGCAGCGGTAGTTGGAGCAGAAACACCAGGGACGTCAGGCAGAGCCACACCAGGGGCGTCATCATCCGCAGCCCGATGTTGTTGCTCTTGTCATTGCCCAGCGGGCAGTCCGCCCACGACCGGACGGTCCACGCCGTGCCGCCGTACACGCCGAGGGCGGAGAGCAGCAGGTACCAGGCGCACCCCGGCCCACCCGCCGGTGCGCGGCTCTCCGCTCCCAAGGCGTCCATTCCCCGTGCCTCCCCTGTCGACCACGCCGCTCAGCGCCCGCGCCGACGCGCATGCCGGCCGCCCCACGCCGATCGAGCCGGTTCAGTCACACGGACCAGGAAACGATCATTTCGGTTCCCGTCGCCGATCTCAGAACCGAGCTCACGCGGAGCTCAGCAGGGGATCACGCGACAGTCATGATGGGCCTGCTCCCGATGCTCGGAGCAGGCCCATCATCATGATCGGGGTCGGTCATTCCTCGTCGACGGTCAGGCCGGCGCCGACGACCTCGCCCGCGGGGTCTAGGCGGGTCGCCCGGGCCTCGGCGACCGGAGGCTCGTCGGCGCGGACGGATCCCCTGAGTGGGGCGGTCCCGGCGACGCGAGTCGCCGCCCCGACGGCAGGATGGTGCCCATGCCCTTCCGTCATCCCGCGGCCCATGTGCCCGGCGGCGTGGAGTGCGGAGCGCCCGGCCACGACGATCCAGGCGAGGACGAGAAGCCCGTACGACGCCACGGCGAGCCACTTGAACGCGTCCGAACCTGTTTGCGCGGCAAGGGTGTTGGTGGCCGTGACGCAGGCGCCGACCGGGAAGATGAAGGACCACCAGGTGGCCGCGAAGGGCAGTCCGGTCCGGATCGTCCGTACCGTCAGCCCGGCGGCGAGCGTGAGCCACAGCATGGCGAAGCCCCACACCCCGAGCCCGCCCAACAGGGCGCATACCGCGGTCCCCCGCGCGTAGGGGGCGGGCAGGACGCTCGGCGCCGCCGCGGCCAGCGCGCCGAGCGCTGCCACGGCCTGCCCCAGGGCGCCCGCGCCGATCCACACCGTGGGCACCACCGCTCCGGAGGGTGCCTCGTGATGGATGAGGCGGCCGTAGATCAGGGCTATCACCAGCAGGGCCGCGATGAGGCCGAGTCCGAGCATCGCGTAGCAGCCGAGCACCAGGGCTAGGCGTAGCTGTCCCGCCGGTGCGTGCGGGATGAGCAGCGCGCCCGTCGCGGCCGAGACGATCGGCGGCACCACGGGCATCAGCCAGCCCCCGAATGCCGCGTCCGGCGCGAAGCGATGCCGTGTGACCATCAGGTACGGGACGGTGCAGGCCGTGACCAGACCGAGCACGGTACCGAGTGACCACAGCACCCAGTCCACATCCAGCGCCGCCTCGCTTCCGATCAGCGGGCGGCCGAGCAGCAGTGCCCCGGCGCCGACCGTGAGCAGTGCCACCGGGGGCGCGCCCAAGAACTGCGCCATCACCGGATCACCGGCGTGAAGCCGCAGGGCTCGCTGCCGGAGGTATCCGGTGGCCAGGAGGACGAGGAGGAGCGCGGCGCCCAGCCAGACGACCATGGCGCCGGTCCGCAGCCCGGGGAAGGTCCAGGGCAGCGTGACGGCCGCGTTGGCGACGATGCCGGTGCCCATCACGGCAGCGAACCAGGTGGGACCGAGGGGTGGACGCGTCGTCCTGTTTGCCGTAGGCGCCGTAGGAGGGGCGGACGGGGAGGAATTCATTCCTCGAACCCTATGGTCGGGTTGGGGCAGGTCAGTCGCGCATGTCCTGATGTGAGCGGTGTACGGCACACACTGACGGCCGGCATGGACCTCGTCCACGCTTGAACACCTCGGTGGCCGGTCCGGGTGTTCGATCGTCACGTCGGTCGATGGCGTGGGGAAGGGGCTCCCATGGCCGCCCCGGGGCGTTCCGGCACTCCGTGCCGAGCCGGAGCGAGCGCGGAATCCGGAGGCCCGTGCTGGAACCCCCGACAGTGCCGAAGGCGCTGAACGGCTCTGATTTCAGACGCACTTCGGGGGAGTTGGAAGAAACTCTTGCGCGCTCCACGGACGCGGTTTACCGTCTGTGCCACTCGAGCACCCACCCCTCCTGCTCGACACCGCATCAGATTGTTAGCGCTAACAAAACGGTTCGGATGCCTGGCGTGGGACGACGCGAGGCTCCGCTCCGCGTGGCAGAGCCCGACGACCGCTCCCTGTTCGACCAGGGGCTCCGCCGGGGTGCTCTCCCCGTTCTCGGCAGATGCCTGCCGCGCGCGGGCCGACCCATGAACACATGCGGCACGACCATGTCGCCGTAGCGCCATCACCAGCACGGCTGCCTCCCCCCAGACGCCTGATGGGCCCCACCCACCTGACGGCGTACCACGCACGCTGCCGGACCGTATCCACGGCCGGTCGTCACTCGCGCCCTCCGGGAGCGCGACGCAGACACAAGCGCGGAACAGCCCCCGAGAGCCGGAAGGGCCGGGCGCACCTCACCCAGGTCGACCACCACCGTCGACCGTTTCCGGTGAGCGGCAGGCCCTGACCCCGAACTGCGCGGTCAGGACCATCGGCGTGCCCGGACGGTGGCCCGTTCCGAGCCATCCGGCGCACGGGAATCTCCGGAAACCACCCAGGAATCGAGGACACAGGTGAGAGCACTTCGGTCCGTTCTTCGACGCCGTGCCGCCACTCTGACGGCAGCCCTTGCCGCCGTGCTCGTCGCGGGGGCCCTCTCGGGAACGGCGGTCTCCCAGGCCGCGACGTCCCAGCCCTGCGACCTGTACGCCGCGGGGGGCACCCCGTGCGTGGCCGCCCACAGCACCACCCGCGCCCTGTACGGCGCCTACAACGGGGCGCTCTACCAGGTGCGCCGCGCCTCCGACAACGCCACGCGCGACATCGGGGTCCTCAGCGCGGGTGGATACGCCAACGCCGCCGCACAGGACTCGTTCTGCGCCGGAACGAGCTGCGTCATCACCGTCATCTACGACCAGTCCGGCCGGAACAACCGTCTCACCCAGGCACCCCCGGGTGGGTTCAACGGCCCCGCAGCCGGTGGCTACGACAAGCTGGCCAACGCCACGATGGCGCCGGTCACCCTCAACGGCAACCGCGCCTACGCCGTCTTCGTCTCGCCCGGAACCGGCTACCGCAACAACGCGACCAACGGCATCGCCACAGGTGACCGACCCGAAGGCATGTACGCGCTCTTCGACGGCACGCACTACAACGACGGCTGCTGCTTCGACTACGGCAACGCCGAGACCAACAGCCGCGACAACGGCAACGGCACCATGGAGGCCGTCTACTTCGGCGACAGCCGAGGGTGGGGCTCCGGAGCCGGCAACGGCCCCTGGGTCATGGCCGACCTGGAGAACGGCCTGTTCTCCGGCGTCAATCCCGGCAACAACCCGAACGACCCGACCGTGAACCACCGCTTCCTCACCGCGATCGTCAAGGGCGAGCCGAACCACTGGTCCATCCGCGCCGGAAACGCCCAGTCGGGCGGACTGTCCACCTACTACAACGGAGTCCGGCCCAACGCCTCCGGCTACAACCCGATGAAGAAGGAGGGTGCGATCATCCTCGGCATCGGCGGCGACAACAGCAACAGCTCCGCCGGCACCTTCTACGAAGGTGTCATGACCTCCGGCTATCCCTCCGACGCCACCGAGAACGCCGTCCAGGCCAATATCGTCGCAGCCGGATACGCACCGGGCTCAGGCGGCGGGACCGCCCTCAACTCCGGTTCGACGATCTCGCTCCGCGCGACCACCGCCTGCTGCACCACCAGCTTCCTCAGTCACTCCGGCACGAGCGTCGCCACCGCGGTGGTCACCTCCACAAGCGCGGCGACCGACAAGGCCAACGCCTCCTGGATCGTCCGGCCCGGCCTGGCCAACAGCGCCTGCCGCTCCTTCGAGTCGAAGAACACACCGGGCACCTATCTGCGGCACCAGAACTTCCAGCTCTACCTTCACCCCAACGACGGCAGCGCCCTGTTCGCCAACGACGCCACCTTCTGCTCGCAGGCAGGCGTGAACGGGCAGGGCAACTCCCTCGTCTCCTACAACTTCGCCGACCGCTACATCCGCCACTACGCCACCACCGGATACGTCGCCTCCAACGGCGGCTCCAACACCTTCGACGCCGCGGCACTCTGGCCCGACGACGTCAGCTGGGCGGTCGCCGCTCCCTGGACCCCCTGATCCTCGAGCGGGTGGCCGCCTCTCCTCGGGGCGGCCACCCCATGACCCATCACGTGGGGGATACCCCCCTTCGGATAGGGGGGTGCGCCGGATCCCCCTCCCCGCCGGGTGAACCTAGCGTTCGGCCATGACCTCGACTCCGCGCAAGCACCTCGCCCTGGCGCTCGGCATCGCCGCGTTGCTCACCGCCGGGGTGGGCACCGCCGTCGCGCAGCCCCAAAGTTCCTCCTCCGTAAGGCAGTTACGTCAGGACACCCAGGCGATCCACACACTCGGCGTCAGCGGTGTCCAGGCCCGCATGATCGGCCCCGACGGCCGGCAGGCGGTCGCGGTCAGCGGCACCGCCGACCTGAACACCGGCCACCGGGTCCCGTCCGACGGCTACTTCCGCATGGCCAGCACGTCCAAGACGTTGATCGCCACAGTCATCCTCCAACTGGAGGCCGAGGGCAGGCTGTCCCTGGAAGACACCGTTGACCACTGGCTGCCAGGGGTGGTGCGGGGCAACGGCAACGACGGCAGTCGGATCACCCTCCGGCAGCTCCTCCAACACACCAGCGGCCTGCACGACGACCTGCCCGGCTACACCACACCGCAGGAGTACCACGAGCAGCGCCACGACGTGTACACCTCGGAGCAGTTGATCGCCCGAGCCATGGATCACGCGCCGGACTTTCCACCGGGCGAGGGCTGGCAGTACTCCAACACCGGGTACATCCTGCTCGCCACGATCATCCACCAGGCCACAGGCCACGCCGCCCACCGGGAGATCGAAGACCGCATCCTGCGCCCGCTCGCCCTCACCCGGACCCGGTGGGGCGGCACCGCGTCCTCCCTGCCCCAGCCGCACGCGAAGGCGTACCAACTGTTCGGCCCCGGGTCACGGGTGGACGTGACGGACCAGATCCCCGTGGACCACGAGAACCTCTCGTTCGTCACGACCACACGGGACGAGAACCGCTTCCTCCGGGCGCTGCTGGGGGGCCGCCTCCTGCCACGCCGGCAGTTGGCCGAGATGAGGCGGACCGTCCCCGTGAACGCGGAGGTCCAACACCTGTGGCCCGGCGGCCGATACGGACTCGGTCTCGTCGAACGCCCACTGAGCTGTGGGGGGACCTACTGGAGCCATGAGGGTGGGGACGGCGGCTACATCACACTCAACGGCGTCACCGCGAGCGGAACACGAAGCGTCGTGGTCTCCATGTCCGAGGCACGCGGTGACACCCTGGAGCACATCCTGGAACAGGAGGGGGCCGCCAGTGCCCTGGTGGATCACGCACTGTGCGCCGGTCGCGTCGACAACGTGACGAGGTGATCGACTGGTACGCGCTCATCAAGATCTAGATCGCGGGGATCCGGAAACATCTGAAGCCGGGGCGCGGTGGTGGCCGGTCAGACCGGCCGACTCGCCGGGATCACCGGCAGAAGGTCCCGGTCCGGCAGCGTCCGGGGCACGCGTTCCAGTACACCGCCCGCGAAGACGTCGTACAGCGGAAGCGTCTCCAGATGCACGTAGCCGATGTGGCAGTCGCACACGGTCAGGGGGCAGGGGCGCGGGGCGAGCGCGGCCCGGTAGGAACCGTCGTACAGGTTGCCCAGTTCGCCGCGTACGAAGTGACAGCGGCGGACCGCTCCGTCGCCGTCCACCGATATGACCGACTCCCCGGTGCGACAGGGCAGGCCGGCCGAGAGGTGCGGGTGACGGCTGAAGGGGAAGAGCGGGTCGAGGGCCGTCCACTCGGCGGCCCCCTCGTCCGTGTAGGTGTGTCCTTCCGCGGCGTTCACCCACAGGTACACGTGTTCCGGGAGCTGCTCGCGCAGCCGCCGTGCCGGTTCCAGATGCTCGGGCAGGCCGACGACGCCGACGCTGAAACGCACGCCGAGGGAGGTGAGTTGACGTGCCTTGGCGAGGAAGCGTTCGTGCGGCGTCTGCCCGGGGTGGTACGTGCACCACAGCGCCACCGTGTCCCGGTCCGCTTCCTCGAGCCAGTCGGTGCGGCAGCTCAGGTTGGTCTGGATCGCGACGCGCCGGACGTGGGGTTGGTGGGAGAGCTCCACGAGGGCGCGGCGGTACCAGGAGCGGACCAGGCCCTCGCCCCACGGGGTGAAGAGCACCGACAACCGGTCCTCCCGCTGCTCGCCCGCCCACGTGGTGAAACGCTGCAACGCCGCTCGGTCGGCGCGCAGTTGGGCGCTGGTGTCCCGGCGCTTGGCGAACGGGCAGTACGGGCAGTCGTAGTCGCAGGAGGCGAGCGGGCCGCGGTACAGAATCGTCAGGTCCACGGCGGTCTCACTTCAGTTCGTAGGCGGCCATGGCGTCCCGCACGGCCGGAGAGAAGAACTCGGGGCCGATCGCGTCCGAGTGGGCGAGTCCTTCGGGGGACAGGCGCAGTTGACCGTCGTCGGGGTGCGTGAGCCATCCCCGTGCGGTGAGGGTGTCCAGTTCGGAACGGAAGTCGTCCCGGGGTTCGGAGCCGAAGCGGCGACGGTAGTCCGCCACGGGCAGGCCCTCGGCCTGGAGAAGGGACTGCAGGAGGTGCCTGCGCCGGGCCTCGTCCTCGTCGACGCGGCGGCCGTGCAGGACACGGGAGAAGTCCGCGGTGGCGGTGTAGTCGTCGATGATGCCGCGGATCTCCCTCATCGACACGGCGTAGTCGAAGGAGTAGTGCAGCGTCGAGGTGTACGAACGGGCGCCGCAGCCCAGGCCGATCATGCCGTCGGTCTGGCAGGCGTAGTCGTCCGGCCCCTGGGGTGGTGCGTCCGCGCGGCGGAACATGCGCATCGACACCTGTTCGTAGCCGTGGGCCAGCAGATGGTCGCGCCCTTCGCGGTACCGGCGCAGTCGCTGCTCGTCCCACTCCCGGTCGGCCCTGTGCGGGTCGGTGTGCCGACCGAGGCCGGTGAGAGGGCGGATGTAGAGCGGGTAGAGGTAGATCTCCTCCGGCCGCCAGGCCAGGGCGGCGTCCAGGGAGTGACGCCAACTGGCGGCCGTCTGTCCGTCGATGCCGTAGATCAGGTCGATGTTGAGGACCGGTACCGCCGCCTCGCGGATGCGCGCCAGGGCCCCTTCGACCTCGGAGCGGCGCTGCGGCCGTACTGCGGCGCGTGACTCCTCCTCGACGAAACTCTGCACGCCCAGGCTGAGGCGCGTGGTGCCGCGCGCGACCAGCACGGCCAGCCGGTCGGCGGTGGCGGTGGAGGGAGAGGCTTCGACGGACAGCGGGATCGAGCGGAGGTCGGCTCCCATCTCCTGTTCGGCGATGTCGCACAGCCGGTCCAGTTCGCCGGCGTCGAGGAACGTGGGTGTTCCGCCGCCGAACGCGGCGTTGGCGAACCGCGGAGCCTCGTCGTCGCCGAGTGCCTCGCGCACAGCCGCGGCCTGGCGTCGCACCGCGTCCAGGTAGCGTCCGGTCAGGTCGTCGGGGGCTCCGATCCGGGTGAACAGGTTGCAGAACCCGCAGCGGACCTCGCAGAACGGTATGTGCACGTACAGCGAGAGCGAGTTCCGGGACTCGCCCGCCCACAGGTCCTTCAGCGCGGGGCGGGGCGTCAGGGGACGGTAGGCGGTCTTGTGCGGGTAGGCGTAGGTGTAGCTCTGGTAGGGACGCGGTGTCCCGGTCGGGGCGGCCACAGGAGTGAGGGTCATACGGTCGGCTCCAGGAAGAAGTGGCTGTAGGGCACGGTCCACACGCAGTCGTGGCCGAGGCGGTGGCCCGTGTAGCCGTCGTCTCCGTAGGCGGTGCCGTGATCGGAGCAGACGATGGCGAAGCAACGGCGCCTGGAACTCATGGCGGCGAACAGTCGGCCGACGTGCCGGTCGATGTACTCCAGGGCTGCCGCGTGGGTGGCGCGGCTGTCGCCGGTCTCGCTGGTGGCGCCGGGCAGGTGGAACCAGTTCGGCTGGTGCAGTGCCGACGCGTTCAGGAACAGGAACAGCCGCTGCTGTGGCGGAAGTTCGGCGACCGTCTTCTCGGCCCGGGCGACCTGGGCCTCGAACGAGGTCGGAGAGGCCACCGAGAACTCCGGCTCCCAGTGGCTCTCCTGGAAGAGGCCGGGCAGTACGTCGCCGAGCGCGCCCTGCTTGTTGAAGAAGCCGACGCCGCCGATGCACACCGTGCGGTAGCCGCGGGCTGCGAGGCCGGACACCAGGTCCGGGGTGTCGAAGACGTACGTGCGACCCGCTGTCGTCTCGCTTCCCGCGAAGCGTGCCGCGAACAGCCGCGGATGGTGTCCCGGGGAGGCCGGAGTGGGGAGGAATCCCGCGAACATCGCCTGGTGGGAGGCGTAGGTGAAGTTGCCCGGCGCGTGGCGCCGCTCCCAGGCACCCCCGGGCAGATGCGCCGCGAGGTTCGGTAGGCGGCCGTCGGCGACGAGTTCGACGGCCACGTCGTAGCGCAGGGTGTCGAGCGTGAGCAGGAGCAGGTCGTCGCGGCCCACCACCGCGTTCATGTCCGGTGTGTCGGCCGGACCGGCGGGGTCGGAGGGCGTCGCGTGAGCGGCGGCCCGGTCGGTGTCAGGCGGGATCATGTGCTGTCCTCGGCGGTGCGTCGAGCGGGGGAACGGGGCGTGCGGGGAAGCGGTCGGGTGGGACGGACCGGACCGCCGCGACCTGCGCCGCGTACGTGTCCAGGCCCTCGGCGCCGCTACCGGGCAGGCCGGTCAGGCGGGGGAGCAGGTCACCGAAGGCGTTGACCTCCCCGACGGTGAAACGGCGCCAGCCGATCGCGGGGAGCAGATCGACACCCACACACAGGGTGTCGGGGAAGCAGGCGGCGGCCCGCTCACTGATGTCGAGAGCCTGTGCCCACCGGTCGCCCGCCAGCGCGCGGACGGCCGCGAGATCACCGCGAGCCCCGCCCAGATGCAGATTGGTGAGAGGAGAGCGGCTCGTCCTCACCACGGCGTGGGTGGCACGCCCGGCCACGACCACGACCCGCAGATCGGCGGACCGGTCGCCGAGTGAGGCCTTCGGCAGCCAGCGCTCGATGTGCAGCCCGTCCGGTGCGAGCGTGTCCACGATCGCGGCGATCTCCGCCTCGTCCGTGTAGCGGCGGATCCGCAGGGAGTTGTGGAGCCCGCCGTCCGCCGTGCGCTCCACCGAGGTGGTCGCCCGGACGCGGCCGGTGGCGCTCGTCTCGACCGCCAGCACCCCCGAGGCGGACGAACCGTGAGCGAGCTTGACGAACGCCCGCCGCAGTCCCGCCTCCTCCATCAGGATCCGCACGTCGCTCCAGCTCTCGACGGGCCGCCGGACACCGGAGGTGGGCGACGGGGGCACCGGCACGCCCGCCGTATCGAGACGGGCGTGACACAGCCGCTTGTCGAAGAGCACCGCCAGATCCGCGGGGTCGTCCAGACGCCTGCCGCCGCGCAGCGACCGCACACCGTCCAGGAAACCCGCGTACCAGCGCGCGGAACCCTCCACGCGGGTCGGCTCGTCGGTCCCACGCAGCAGGCGGTCCACCTCCGCGTTCTCGCCGGGGGAGTCCAGGCGGACCATCTCGTCGTCGGCGAAGTCGTGCCCACCGTCCCGCAGGACGTCCAGCCACTCGACGACCCGGGGCGTTCCGCAGCCCGCCTCCTCGGCCGCGGCCGCGAACAGGTCCACCCGACGGTTCTCCCCGTTCGCGACGACCGCCCACTTCACCGGTACTCCCGGCTTCTCACCCATCGCTCGTCCTCGTCGCGCGTCGCGGTGGTCGGTGTCACTCACCCACCGCGACGAAACGCCAGACGGTCCCGTCCTCCTCGTCGGATTCCGCGTCGCCCTGCCCGGCGTCGACCTGCACGCCGGCGGGCTCCAGCGTCTCGAGGAGACGGGTGCGAAGCGCCGAGCTGAGGTAGTTGTGGTGGAGATCGAGCTTCTTGAGGTGCGTCAGCGGCTGGCCCGACAGCAGTGCTGTCGCGCCGTCGTCCGTGAGCACGCCCATGGAGACGTCGAGATCCTCCAGGCGCGCCACGACGGGGGCCGAGGCCAGGGCACGGCACACGTCGTCCTGGATCTCGCTGTTGCGCAGGCCCAGACGGATCAGGCTGGGCAGCCGGTCACCCGCGAAGATCGGCTCCAGGTCGGAGACAGCGGCGTCGCCGCCGTACTCCGACGTGCCCAGCCACAGGTCGAGCGCCACCAGGGCCGGCAGGTCGCTGCCGGCGATGCCGCGCACCGCCTCGACGGGCATACCGCCGGTCTCGACGATCAGACTGCGCAGCCGCTCGTGCCGGACGGCAGGGAAGACCAGCTGATTGCCACCCCGGACGCCGAACTGCTCCAGGGCGGGGAAGGCCTGGAGGAGGGGCGTGACGTCGCCCTGGACGATCCAGGAGATCTCGCACTCCTCCATGACGATGTCGCCTAGGAACAGACCCCGCAGAGCGGGCAGTTGGTCACGCGCGGCCACCAGGGCCTCGATCACCGCGTCCGGAGCCGTGTCGTACACCTCGCTCCACGCGCCGACGATCAGCGCCCGCACCTGCCGCGTGTCCACGGCCGCCAGGAAGCGCGCGAACGCGTCCTGCCACTCCTCCTGACTGTCATAGGCGTCCACGGCGATGCGCCAGGCCACGGATTCGGGAGCGGGAAGCGGCGCCGCGCCCGACGACGAGCCGTCGGTGCCGGGGAAGGTGAAGGCCGGCAGGCCGTGGAACTCCTTGAGGTGGCTACCGATGGTCATGCGGACCCGCTCCTTCGTACTGCTTCCGGTGGATCGACGATCGAGGTGAGTCCCGCCCGCGGACCGCACCCAGGTAAAGGAGTTCTACCAAGACCCACTGACATCGTGGCCGACAGGGGTCGCCACTCGGGGACGGAGGGGGAGACGCAGACCGTGCGCGGCGACTCGACGGCGTACCGGGGCCGCCACGACGCCCGTTCACAGGCGGCACCGCACACACGGCTGAGGCCGATTGTCAGTGGTCACCCCTACCGTCCTTCTCACGGCCGGCACATCCCGTGCCGCGACGGGAGGGAGACCCATGTTCCGCCAAGGAGACGTGCTGATCGTGCCGTTGGAGGAGAAGGCGGTGCCGGAGCACGCCCTCGCGGCGCCGTCCGAACCACGTGACGGCCGCGGACGGCTCGTCCTGGCACTCGGTGAGGTCACCGGCCACGCCCACGCGGTGGTCGGACCGGGACGGCTGATCCGGGAGGCCGGAGTGTTCGGTCCGATGTTGTTGCACGTTCCCGACGGCGCCCGGGTCGTCCACGAGGAACACGGGCCGATCTCGTTGCACAAGGGCTGGTACCGGGTGATCCGCCAGCGGGAGTACGTGCCGGGCTCGGTACGGATCGTCGCCGACTGACACGTCGGCGGGCGGGGATCGGCTCGTAGGGGCGCGTGGACATCTCCGTCGGCGGCGGAACTCATCAGTTCTTCCCGCAGGGCGGACACAGTGGAAGTATCGGAGAGGAACGACGTTATGGAGCAGGGCAGTTGGCGGGCCGCGGCGGTGCGGACGGGAGCGGGGGACCGGACCGTTGCCGAGGAAGGGGTCCGGCTCGCCTACCGGCAAGCCGGGCTGGACGCGCCCGCGCGCATCGTCTGGGCGCGCTCGCCCCACGAGGCCGTACGCATCCTCATGGGGGCCGCGTCCGCCGAGGGCACGGGCCTGGGTGACACGGGCCCCGGCGTGCGCGAGACGGTCGTCGGCAGGCCCTGGGCGGCGGCACGCCAGCGCGCCAACCGACAGCTCGGCCCCGAGGGGTGGAGCGGCCACTGGCGGGCCACCGGGGCGGCCCTGTGGGAATCGACCCGCACCCTGACCGAGCGTGTGCGGTCGGCGATCGTCGAGGACCTCGCGACCGACCGGCGGGAGGAGAGCAGGATCCGGCTGCTGCTCCTGGACGCGACCCTGGGCCAGCACGACGCGCCATGGCTCAGCGCCTTCGATCCCGACTCCCTTGCAGGAATCGCCGCGGTGGCCCGTGAGGCCGGTTGGTGGTGGCCCTACGAGAAGGTGGCGGTCATCAGCGAACGACCGCTGAGCCTGCACCGCGACGAGGCCGGCCGCCTGGACAGAGGAGACGGCCCGGCACTGCGCTACGGCGACGGCTTCGAGCTGTACGCATGGCGTGGAATGCCCGTCCCCAGCACCTTCCTCGACGAACTCACCGCGCTGACACCTGAGCGGATCCGCGAGGAGGAGAACGCCGAACTGCGCCGCGTCATGCTGGAGCACTACGGCTACGACCGCTACCTCGAGGAGTCGGGCGCCGTCCCGGTGCACCGCGACGAAACGGGCGTACTGTGGCGCGTCGAACTGAGCGGCGACGAGGACGTGGTGATGGTGGAGGTCGTCAACTCCACCCCGGAGCCGGACGGCACGAGCCGCACCTACTGGCTCCGCGTCCCACCCTCGACCCGCACGGCTCGCGAGGGCGTGGCATGGACGTTCGGACTCGGTGCCGAGGTGTATGAACCGGCGCAGGAGACGTGAGGTCGAGAAGCGGGCGCGCCGGTGTCGCCGCCGACGTGCTGACAGAAGCGGATGTACGCGGCTGTCCGCCCAGGCCCGGCCGTTCACCGGCCCTCATCATCAGCCCTTTGACGTCGCGCCCTGCACTCGGATCCAGGCCGCATTTCCGCCTCTTCCCTTACCAGCCACTGTTGTTGGAGGATTCGCGCATGAACCCGCAAGCAGCCGGACAGACCGCCGATGCGGCGGCCCTGTACCTCGCAGCGCTCCAGGAACGGCTCACGGCCGACGGTTGCACGGTGACCTCGCCCCACTGGAGAGACCATCGCGTGGTGACTGGCAGCCGGGCCGACCGCAAGGTCCGCTGGTTCGGGACGAAGGCCGAGCTGTTCGTCTTCGCGGCCGCCGTCCCCGCGATCGACGCGGCCACTCTGGGCGACTTCACCGTATGGGCCATGGAGTACGCCAAGAGCCTGCGCGGCGGCATACCCGGTGCCCGCAACGCGGCACTGGTGCTCCCCGCTCTCATCAGTGGGCACGTCCGGCCCGAGGCGGTCCGGTGGGCCGCTCAGGACGCCCGAATCCTCGACACGACACTGATCAGCCGCCCCATCACGATCGAGACCGCCCCGGCCGGCATACGCACCACGATGTACCGAGGTCGGACCGCGTGGGGAGGCATGTTCACGAGCCACGTCCTGGAGAAGGCCGCTCTCTACTTCCCGTGAGTACGCGACTGGTCCTCCGAGGCAGTACGCCATGTCGACCGGAACACCGCCTGCCGAACCGACGGCATGAGCAGGCCTCAGACGATGGACGAGTACGTCGAACGCCACGTCGGCCAGGCCCACGAGACGCTCGACCAACTGCACGCGCCGGCCCTGAGACCGCGCCGGATGCGAACGTGGCGATCAAGTGGGGCCAACCGTCGGGGACGATCCTGGGCACGGTCAAGCTCCCGTCCGGCACCCCGGTACCGACGGACCTCCTGCGCCGCATGATCGCGTACCGCATCCGCGAACACGAGGAGGACGGCGTGCGGTGGATGTGACGCCAGCGGCAGCTATGTCGCACTCAGGGGCCTCGCAGTCGGGAGCATGTGGGCGCGGCGCAAGCTGGTATCGAGGGGACTGTCACGTCCACTCCGTGTACTCGGACGGCGAACTCGCTCCTGAGCGGTTGGTTGCCGACGCTCGCGCCGTGGGGCTCGACTTCATTGCCACGACGGAGCACAACACCGCAAGCGCGCACAGTGTCTGGGGGCCCCTTGCCTCGGCTGACTTGCTGATCCTCATGGGCGAGGAGGTGACCACCAGGACCGGGCACTGGCTGGCACTCGGCATCGAGCCAGGGGAGTTGATCGAATGGGACTACGGCGTGGGCGACAACCTCATCGGCCGAGGCTTGAGGCAGGTCCGCGAGTCCGGTGGACTCTGTGTGGCCGCGCACCCGCACGCACCGTATGCGTCAGGCAGCTTCATGTACTCGTACGAGGGTCTCGACGCGGTCGAGGTGTGGAACGGTCTGTGGGTGTCGGACCTACCGTGGAACGCGGACAACGAAGCCGCACTCGCCGAATGGGGTCAGGCTCTCGCGGAGGGCGTCCGTACGGGTCGCTGGCGGCCCGCCATCGGTAACAGCGACACTCACCTTGAGGGCCAGATCGGCATTCCGCACACGGTCGTGCTCGCCGAGGAACTCACCACAGGGTCCATACTCGACGGCCTCCGTGCAGGCCGCAGCTGGATCGCAGAGGCATCGACCGTCGACTTGTCACTCACGGCCGTCGCGGCCGGGCGCGTCGCGGGAATCGGCGAACACCTTTCCACCCAGGGGGAATCCGTCATGGTGCGTGCCGACGTGCGCGGTGTCCCGCGGGCGACTGTCAGTTTCCACACCGACCGTGGGGAGGTGCACCATGCAGCGCTGTCAGGCTCCGGCACGGGCACCCTGGAATGGCAGACGACGTCGGCAGACTCGGCGTTCGTCCGTATCGAGGTACGCCGTCCCCACGGCGACATGGCCGCTCTCACCAACCCGATCGTGCTGACCTGACCGCGTACGCATGCTGCGCGACCGCGCGGGATCACCCGTACAGGGGTGTCAGCCGATGTCGTACGTCAGGTGCGTTGCGGTCGACGTCACGGTCACGTTGCGCTGCGCCAGTGTCAGTGGTGTTCCGCCCGTGAACAGGGGTGTCCCGGTGCCAAGGGCGACCGGGGAGAGGTGGAGCGTCAGCTCGTCGACCAGACCGGTGTCGAGTGCCGAGCCGATCGTGGCGCCGCCTCCCATGAGGACGACGTCCAGGTCCCGGCCGCGTTCCTTCGAGGCGGCCTCGGCCCGCTCGCGTGCTGCGCTGACGGCGTCGGGGAGACCTGTCGTGACGAACGTCCAGTCGAGGTCGCCGAGTCTCACCGACTCCGGCGGTGAGCTGGTCACGACGACGAACGCGGGCTTGCCGACCTCGCCGGCGCCGTAGCCGGTCGCGTCGTCCCAGCCGTGCGGTCCGTCGACGATGTCGAAGAGGGTACGGCCGAGTATGACGGCGCCCGAGCGGGCAGTCGCCTCGCGCAGCACCCGGCGGTCGTCGGGGTCGTCGGAGAACGCCCACGTGTGGAGTGCCTCGCCGCCGGTGCCGAGTCCGTTGTCCGCACCGGGGTCGGGTCCGGTGACGAAGCCGTCGAGGGAGACCGAGATGTCAGCAATGATGCGCGTCATACCAGTGCAGACCCGATCCGTGGGCCGAACTCATCGCTCACGCGTCGAGGGGAAGGAGGGGAGCTGGGGCGGCGGCCGCCCTTCTGCCCCCTTGATCCCGACCCGCGCTTTCCGCGTGCGGGGGCGACGCCCGGCCGCCGCGCTCACGCCTGGCCGCCACAACTCACAGAGCGTGGGCGCGTCGCATGGCAGTCGCTTGACCTGCTGACATGCCTTGCGCGCCCGGAGGTCTGCCGTCGATCATTCACCCATGCGATCCGAGGTGCAGGCATTCGTGGCCGACGGCCCACTCCCCGACTGGGACGCGGCCGAAGAGGAGATCGACAGGCGCGTCGGCCAGCTCGAAGTGATCGCCGGGCCGGTCACGCGGGAGGAGGCGAAGGCGCTTGTCGCCTGTTTCGGGCCGGACGACTGCTACGGCGTCGCCTGGACCCTTCTCCACCTCATCGAGACCGGCCCGAACCCCGTGCTGACGACCGACCCCGGACCGCACGGCAACGAGTGGCACAAGCGGCTCTACGCCCGTGCCCTGAACGGGGGACTCATCCCGGGTGCTTGACGGCCTTCCGCGTACAGAGGTGACGGCGACGCGACGGACCTGTGCCCGAACCCCGCTCGGCACCGGCGGCCCGTAGGCCTGTCCTGCCCTGGGATCGGGACCGGGGGCGAAAGGGTTCCGCCCCAGCGCAGCCCCAGCCCCCGTGGCTCACCCCCGGCCATCGCCGAGTCGGCCCCCGACGCGACCCGGGCACCGACGGGCCGACGCCGAAGTCCTCGCAGTGGCAGCCGCGTTCGAGCAGGCGACACCGTGGGCGGCACGGGGGCCGGGGGATCCTGCCTGAGCCCCGTATGTCGATGAGCCCTGGTCTCACGCTGTCGACTGGTCCGACGAGGGAGGAGAGGCCTGCGGTGCGGGAGTGCACGCCGCCTCCTGTGCGGCCATGACCTCGTCGCCGTACTCGAAAGCCCACGCACCGACGGCGTCGATGGGCTGCAGCAAGGTACGACCCAGGGCGGTGAGTTCGTACTCGACTCGCGATGGCGCGTCAGGGGGCGAACGCCGGTCGACCAGTCCGTTGAACTGCAGCCGGCGCAGCGTCTCGTTCAGGACCTTGGAGCTGATACCGCCGATCCGCTCCCGTAGTTCGACCGGGCGCCGGGGTTCGTCGCGCAGTGCCCAGAGCACCACGGCGTTCCAGGTGTTGGACAGCAGGTCGAAGGCGAGGCGGGCGCGGCAGTCGGCGAGGAAGGCGTCGGTCGTCACGTACCAAATGGTGCCCGAACGGCCCTCTAGCGTCGGTGTGAACGGTCGAACCGGCCAGAGAGAGGAGTCGTGATGAGAATCGGCGTACTGGGAACGGGCAACATGGCCGACGCGCTCGCCTCCCACTGGGTACGGGCCGGACACCAGGTGACCATCGGGGGGCGGGACGCACAGAAGGCGGAGCGGCTTGCGACGCGGATCGGCGGCGGGGCCAGGTCTGCCGGTCTGCGCGCGGCGGCCGACGCCGGTCGGGTGGTGCTGGCCGCGCTGCCCTACGGAACGGGAACCGAGGTGGTTCGGGACCTCCATGCGACCCTGGAGGACAAGGTGTTGGTCGACTGCTCGAACCCGGTCGGTCCGGGCTTTCGGCTGCTGACGGAAGGAGGCGCCTCCGCCGCACAGCAACTGGCCGCGGCGGCGCCAGGAGCGCACGTGGTCAAGGCATTCAACCTGTGCCACGAGGACGTGTGGCGCATGCGAGCGCCCGTCTTCGACGGGCGACCACTGGCGGTACCGGTCTGCGGAGACGATGAGGCGGCTCTCGCCCGCGTGCACGAGTTGGTCCAGGACGTGGGCTGCGAGCCCGTGTCCGGCGGCGGCCTCGAACGAGCGGGCCTCCTGGAAGCGACCGCCGCGCTGTTCATCGGCCTCTGGGTCGGTCAGGGAGCGGACGCTCAAGCCATCGCACCTCCCCTGACCTACGCGGCCGGACCGAGCCGCCAGACGTAAGGCGTAGACCGGCTTCCGCCTTCACTCGTGCCGTCGCAGGCCCTCGCCACCGCGTATATGCGTACTGGTCGACGCTTGCGGAAGCCGATGGCAGTTAGCCTGCCACCTGGGATGTTGTGCCCGCCTGCCGCGACCGCCGGGTGCGGCCGCCGATGACGAGGAGATGTGCGATGAGGACCACCGCCCGCGCCAGTGTGCAGCACGAGGACGAGCAGGTGCGGGTCACCCGCTGGGACTTCGAGCCCGGGGAGAGCACGGGCCGGCACGTCCACGCGTACGACTACGTCGTGGTCCCCGTGACCGACGGCCGGACCGACGTCATCACCGCCGACGGTACGACCACCTCCTCGGAGCTGCGGGCAGGAGAGTCCTACGCGCGCCGGGCGGGCGGGGAACACGAGGTGGTCAACGGCGGCAGTTCGGCCCTGGCTTTCGTCGAGATCGAACTCAAGCTGAAGTAGCCACCGAGTGACGCAGCCGTGCTTCTGTCCCACGCTCTCGGCGTCCACCACGATCACCGTGACAAGGGCCTGGGCTTGCGACAGCTCTCATGCAGGGAGCTTGTCGAGGAAGTCGGCGATCAGCGGGGCGATCTCGGGCAGGTGGTCCTCCAGGGCGAAGTGCCCGGTGGGGAACAGGTGTACCTCGGCATCGGGCACGTCTCGTGTGTAGGCGCGGGCACCGGCCTCGACGAAGAACTGGTCACCCGTGCCCCAGGTGACCAGCATCGGGGGCTGGTGTTCGCGCAGCCACGCCTGCCAGGCCGGGTAGGCGGCGACGTTGCTCTTGTAGTCGTAGGCCAGGGCGAGTTGGGCTCGCTTGCGCCCCGGCTGATCGAGGAAGTGCTGGTCCAGCAGCCAGCCGTCGGGCGCGATCAGCTCGGGGTGCGCGGTCCCGGTCTCGTACTGCGCCCGGGTGGCCCCCACGGTGAACAGATCAAGGATCGTCCGTTCGGCGCCGGGGGTGTCCGGGGTGAGCGCGGTGAAGGCGCGGGCCATGTCCGACAGGCCCTCCTCGTAGGCGTTTCCGTTCTGCGCGATCAGCCCGGTGATCCGCTCCGGATGGCGCAGTGCGTGGCGAAGCCCGATGGGGGCGCCGAAGTCGAACACGTAGAGCGCGTAACGGTTCAGGCCGAGGGCGTCGGTGAAACCGTCGAGAACGTCGGCGAGGCGGTCGAAGGTGTAGGTGAAGTCCTCGGGGGCGTCGGTGTGGCCGAAGCCGGGGTGGTCGGGGGCGATGAGCCGGTAGTGCCGGCCCAGGGTGTCCATGAGGCGACGGAACTGGTGCGAGCCGGACGGGAAGCCGTGCAGGAGCAACAGAACGGGAGCATCGGCGCTCTCGGGGAGTGACTCCCGGTAGAAGAGGTCCACATCTTCGACAGTGATGCGGCGGTGCGCGGTCTGGGCGGGGAGGGCCGGCGAGAACGAGCTTCGGGACGTCACGTCACATGCCTCCTTGGCGGGATGATGCATTAGTTCTAGCCGTATCCTTCTAATGCGTCAATGGCCTCATGTAGCATTAGTCCATGGATGATCACGGACCGCTGGTCGGCGAACCGCTCGCCCTCGACCTGATCAACACCCGCCCGATCGATCCGGGCGGGCGCACCGACCTGATCGACACCCCGCAACGACTGGCCGCATGGCTGGCGCTGCAGGACGACCGAATGCCGGCCGCGGCCCGCGGTCTCACGCCGGGTCCGGCCGACCTTGCCGCGCTCCACGCGGTGCGTGCCGCCGCCGAAGCAGTCGTACGAGCGCTCCTGGACAACGACGAACCGCCACGGTCGGCGCTGCGTGATCTGACCGCTGCCCAGCGTGCGGCGCCGTCCATCCGCGAACTCGCCTGGGACGGAAGCCTCGTGACGGCCGAGCCGTGCCGCACCGGCCCTCCCGGGGCGGTCCTGGCCGCGGTCTTCGCCGAGGCTGCGGCCGACCTCCTCACCGGCTCCGGCATGGAGAAGGTCCGGGAGTGCGAGGCCGCCGACTGCGTGATGCTCTTCCAGCCGGCCCACCCACGGCGCCGCTGGTGCTCCCCGACCCGCTGCGGCAACCGCGCCCGGGTGGCGCGCTACTACCAGCGGCACAAGCCCCCGGTCGGATAGTTCCGGGGCTCATCGCACCTCAGGGCGGAGGTGGGGTCTGAACCCACCGGTTTCAAGCAAGCTCCGGGCCAGGGGTTTTGCGCTGGTTGGCATGGAAGCGTGCCTTTTTCTGGCGATTCCCGCATGTGTTCATGTCGCACCATTTGCGGGTGCGGCTCTGGCTGGTGTCGAAGAAGGCGGCTCGGCAGCTGGGTGACGCACACAGGGCCAATTTTCCGTCCCGTTCGCCTGAGATGATGCTGATCGCGTCGGCAGCGATCACGCCGAGGGCATCTTCCACGCAGGAAGCCGAGCCGAGTTGCCACCGCCGCTGGCCCTCGGGCGTCAGGATCGCCGCGGCCCGCCCCCGAGCGCTGCGGTCATTGATGACCTCCACAGCAGGCGAAGGAAGAGTGTCCTGGCACGCCGCCGCTGTCGCGGCGGCGTGAATCGACTCCCTCAGCTCCCGAGCGAGGTCCAACTGGGCAGGGGTGCAGGAGTCCACGGCGAGGCCGTTCACCACCAGCCAGTCGACGAGTCGGTGCGGCGTGGGAATGCGCTCCACCGCAGTGCCGTGACGCTCCGACAGCGTCCCCGTGAAGCTGGTCGCCAGCACGCTACCGAGGCGGAAGTCAGGGAACTCAGCAGGCATGGAACCACCTTAGCCGGTTGCGGCGTGGCTCCGAGAACTGCTAGAACCGCCTTAGTCGGTTCCGCGATGGCCAGGAGGTCTCATGCCCCGTCCAAGCAGCGACGTCCGAGCATTTGAAGCCCACGCACCTGACGCCGACCTCGACGATCTGCGCGCACGGCTGGCCGCGGCGCGGCTGCCGGAGGCCGAGACGGTCCATCGCGCCGCGCCCGGTCCCCGCCGATGGGAACAGGGTGTTCCTCTCGCCGACCTCGTCGATGTCGTGAACTACTGGCGGACCGGGTACGACTGGCGGTCGTTCGAAGAGCGCCTCGACCGTATCGGCCAGTTCCGCACGACCATTGATGGTCTGGGAATCCACTTCCTGCACCGCCGGTCCGCGCGCGCGGACGCCGTTCCGCTGATCTTGACGCACGGCTGGCCGGGCAGCATTGCCGAGTTCATCGATGTAGTGGACGAGCTGGCGGACCCGGACGATGCGGACGCGCCGGCGTTCCACGTCGTGGTCCCGTCGCTACCGGGCTTCGGGTACAGCGACAAGCCGGCCACCACCGGGTGGGGAACCGAGAAGATCGCGGCCGCGTGGGTCGAACTGATGGGCCGGCTCGGCTACAGCAAGTTCGCAGCCCACGGCGGCGACTGGGGAGGGAACGTCACCACGGTTCTCGGCGGCAGGTTCCCGGCGCACGTCCTCGGCATCCACACGACGTTCGCGGAGGCGCCGCCCGGGTTGACCACGGACGGGCTGACGGCGGCCGAGCGTCGGTGGACCGAGGAAACCCGCGATTTCTGGCGCCACCGAGCGGCGTACGCGAAGCAGCAGGCGACCCGACCGCAGACCATCGGCTACTCGCTCGTCGACTCACCGGTCGGGCTTCTCGCCTGGATACTCGACAAGTTCGCCGAGTGGACGGATACCGAGGACAGCCCGTTCGAGACGATTTCCATGGACAGGATTCTTGACGACGTCACCCTGTACTGGCTGACGCGGACCGGCGCATCGGCGGCCCGCATCTACTACGAAAGCCATAACTCGCTGGATCCCGAACTTCGGGTCGACGTCCCGTCGGCAATCAGTATGTATCCCCGCGACATCGAGAAGTGTCCGCGCCCCTGGGCGCAGCAGCGATACCGGCAGATCGTCCGATGGAGGTCACCCGAACGCGGGGGACATTTCCCGTCGCTGGAGGTTCCCGAGTATTTCGTCAGCGATCTGCGGGAGGGCCTCGCGGCAGTACTGGCCGCGCATCGGTGAATGCGAGGACGAGTGCCCGGACCGCCGTTGAATTCCGGCGCTCCGGGCTCTCCGCCCGTGTTTGCGGCTCCGTCAGCCGGCCGGCTGAAGGTCGGTGATCTTGCGCGTCTGGAGGTCCGTCTGGACCTTGATCTTGGTGACTTCCGGGTTCTGGCCGTCGCTCCAGGTCAGCGTGACCAGCGAAGTGGCCTGACCGGCGCCGGAACCCGTGTAGGCGACGCTCCACTTCACCGGCACGTTCTGGGCGAACACGATCCCGTCGGCGTGCTCCTTCGCTTCGAAGGCGGCGACGGACTTCTGTTCCGCGGCGCTCAGGTAGAACTTCCGCAGGGCCTTGGCGTTCGCGGACGCCGCCGGGTCCTCGTTGTCCCAGACGGAGTCGATGTAGGCGCCGTAGAAGTTGGAGACGCGCGTGGTGGCCGAGCGAGGGTCACCCTGGGCGGTCGCGGCCGTCGCCGCGCTCTGCGTGCCCGTCTGCTGACTGGTACCGGCAAGGGCGGGGGTGATCGCGCCGAGCGAAAGGGCGGCGGCGATACCGACGGCGGCGAACAGTGTGGTGCGGGCACGAGTGCGCATTGAAGGAAAACCTTCCCCGTTTTTGAATCCCGATGAATCCCGCGACATTACTGCGGGTGTTTGGTCACCCTGTAAGAGCGCTGAAGCGATGGAACGGTTGCGCACTGGCGGTGCCGTTTTCGCACGGCAGGGAATTCGGAAAAGGTTGTAGGCGCGTAAGGAAAGGAACTGCAAAAAGGAGCCGGGGGAGTGAAGCGTGAGCCGGATGTGCGCCGGGTGTGCCCCATGGCGCCCCTTGTCGCGTGATGACCGGTGACCGGTCGGTGACCGATCATGAGGCATCGGGCCGAGCCCGGTGCCGGGGGCAGGACTGGAGCGTCACGAACGCGACGGGGGGATCGATGGTGCGACGGTGGCTGGTGACGGGGTGCTCGTCGGGATTGGGCGAGGCGTTGGCCGAAGCGGCGGCGCAGGCCGGAGACATGGTGGCGGTGACCGCTCGTAGCGTCGCCAGGCTGGAGAAACTGCGCGGCGCCTGGCCGGAGCAGATCGTCCCGATCCCCCTGGAACTGCGTGACGCCGGCCAGTGCGAGGAGGCGGTTCGGGCGGCAGCCGACTGGCTGGGCGGCATCGACGTACTCGTGAACAATGCTGGGGCCGGCCTCTTCGGCGCGGTCGAGGAGGTCTCGGACGCCGAAGTGCGCGATCAGTTGGAGACGCTGGTCGTCGCACCCTGGCGTCTCGTCCGGCTGGTCCTCCCGCTCATGCGGGCCCAGGGTCACGGACACATCGTCAACGTCTCGTCCCTGACCGGACGGATCGCGTTTCCCGGGCTGGGCGCCTACGCGGCGGGAAAGTACGCCTTGGAGGGCATGAGCCAGGCGCTGGCCGCGGAGGTGGCCCCGGAGGGCATTCGGGTCACGGTCGTCGAACCCGGATGCTTCGCCACCCACTACGGGACGACCGTCTGCGAGTCGGAGCGCCGCGTGTCCGCCTACACGGACACGACCTCCGCGACGCTCGACGGCCTGCGCGCGATGGCGGACGACCCCGCCACCGGACGCCCGGAGGACTACGCGGCCCGCGTACTGGACATCGTCACCGGCGTGGGCCCGAGTCCCTTGCGCATCCCGATCGGCGACGACGCCTACGCGTACCTGGAAGCGGCGGAGCAGGCGTCCCGAGAGGAATTGGCCGCCGCTCGCGTGCTCGTGCAGGGAGCATCGGTACAGCCCGTACCGGAGTCGGAAGAGGCTCCGTCGACGGAGCGCGCCGCCTGAGACTCCCGTAGCTCGGAAACGGGCACCTTCTGGCCGGGGTCCGGAGCTGATCCATGCTCTCCGGGCCGTCGGCCACCCCGTCGGTCAAGGCCCCTTCCGGCGTGGCAGAGTGTGCGTGTGCCGACCACAGATTCCGCCCGCGCGACCGACGCCGTCTCCCCCGCCGCGAACGAGACAGGTGCGGTCCACGACGCGTCCGGTCACCCCATCGATCTGCGCAGCGACACCGTCACCCGGCCCAGCGACGCGATGCGGCGGGCCATGGCGGAGGCCGAGGTGGGAGACGACGTCTTCGGCGACGATCCGACCGTCAACGCGCTGCAGGAGCGCATCGCCGGACTCCTCGGATTCGAGGACGCGCTGTTCGTCTCCTCGGGGACGCAGAGCAACCTGTGCGCTCTGCTGACCCACTGCGGCCGCGGGGACGAGTACATCGCCGGTCAGATGGCCCACCTGTACCGGTGGGAGGGTGGCGGCGCCGCGGTGCTCGGAGGCATCCAGCCCCAGCCCCTCCCGCACCGGGCGGACGGGACGTTGGACCCGCAGGACATCGCGGCCGCCGTGAAGCCGGACGACCCGCACTTCGCCCGCACCCGGCTTCTCTGCCTGGAGAACACCATCGGTGGCCGAGTGGTGTCCCCGGACTACCTGAAGACCGCCACGCAGCTCGCCCGCGATCACGGACTCGCCACGCACCTCGACGGGGCGCGGCTCTTCAACGCCGCGGTGGCCGGCGGAGACGACCCGTACGAGCAGGCACGACTGATCGCCGGCCACTTCGACAGTGTCTCCGTCTGCTTCAGCAAGGGCCTGGGCGCGCCGGTCGGCTCGGCGCTCGTGGGATCCCGCGAGTTCGTGAACGGGGCACGGCGCTGGCGCAAGGTCCTGGGTGGCGCGATGCGGCAGGCGGGCGTGCTGGCGGCCGGGGCACTCCACGCGCTCGACCACCACGTGACACGACTCGCGGACGACCATGCGCACGCCGCACTGTTCGCCGATGGTCTGAAGGACCTGGAAGGCCTGACCGTGGAGCCCAGCGGGACCAACATGGTCTTCGCGAAGTCCGCTCCAGGGCTTGACATCGACGACCTGTGCGACCGACTGGCACGTCGTGGCCTGCTGTGCGCGGGATACCCGGACCAGCTGCGTTTCGTGTTCCACCTCGACGTGACACGCGCCGATGCGGAACGCGCTGTGCGCATCGTCCGCGAGACCGTGACCGAGACGGTAACTCGCTGATTCCGTAGGGCGGTTGGCCCTACGTTCCTATCGCTGCCCGCTGCCCGCTGCCCGCTGGGGCGTTGACGGGGGCGGGCCCCGGTCTGCCGTCGGCGAGGGCCCTCGGCTGGTCGGTACGCCCCTGCCGCCCGCGCCCTCCCTCGTCGAGGCCCCGGACTCCGCCGACCGGCGTGAGGTCTACGAGGTCAGTTGCTCGCGCGCGCTGTGGCCGATGCGCGCGCTGACGCCGCATTCCGGCTCGCTGATCTCGGCCCACACCGCGTCGAGGGAGAGGCCGAGGACCTCGGCGATCGCCGCGATGGTCGAGAAGGCGGGAGTCGCCACGCGGCCCGTCTCGATCTTCCGGAGGGTCTCCGGCGAGACGCGGGCGTCGAGCGCGGTGGCGAGCATCGAGCGGTTTCCTCTCGCCCGGCGCAGGAGTGCGCCCAGGCGCTGTCCGCGTGCGACCTCTGCGGGGGTGAGCGGCGTCCTGACCATGAGGCGATTCTAGTACCGGTATAGTTCAACCGGTATTGTTATTGGTTACATGAGAAGGGCGTCGCATGATCGAGATCCTGAACCCCACCCTGCTGACCCGGGCGAAAGTCACCGGCGCCCTGGTCGCCGACATCCTGCAGACGCTGAAGAGCCGTTGCGTGGTCGGCACGAACCTTCTGGACGTCGACCGGTGGGCCAAGGCCATGATCCTCGACGCCGGGGCGCAGTCCTGCTACGTCGACTACGAACCGTCCTTCGGCCGCGGCCCGTTCGGCCACTACATCTGCACCGCCGTCAACGACGCCGTGCTCCACGGCCGGCCGTACGACTACACGCTCGCCGACGGTGATCTGCTGACGCTCGACCTCGCCGTCTCCCAGAGCGGTGTCGCAGCGGACGCTGCCATCAGCTTCCTCGTGGGGGACGTGAGGCCCCCGGAGAGCGTCGCGATGATCGATGCAACCGAACGCGCGCTGGCCGCCGGGATCGCCGCTGCCCGCCCCGGGGCTCGTATCGGCGACCTTTCCCACGCGATCGGCACGGTGCTGAGCGAGGCGGGATACCCGATCAACACGGAGTTCGGCGGTCACGGCATCGGGTCGACGATGCACCAGGACCCGCATGTCGCGAACACCGGCCGGCCCGGCCGGGGATACAAGCTGCGCCCGGGGCTGCTGCTGGCACTGGAGCCGTGGGTCATGGCGGACACCGCCGAACTCGTCACCGACGACGACGGATGGACGCTCCGCAGCGCGACGGGCTGTCGCACGGCACACAGTGAGCACACGATCGCCATCACCGACGACGGGGCCGAGATCCTCACCCTGCCGAGGTAGGCGAAGCCGCGACGGGATCGCGGTGGCGGACGCGGTGAGCGAAGGACACTGTGCGGCGCAATCGCACTAGGTTGGGCTGCCATGCGGATCACGAAGTACACCCACGCTTGTGTACGGCTGGAACACGAGGGCCGGGTCGTGGTCATCGATCCGGGTGTGTGGAGCGAGCCGGCCGCCTTGGCCGGCGCGGAAGCCGTGCTGGTGACGCACGAGCACGCCGATCACATCGACGTCCTGCGCCTGGCCGGCCTGGGTGTCCCGGTCTACGCCCCTGCCGACGCGAACATCGCGGGGCTGGACGTTGTGGGAGTGACCGCGGGTGAAGACTTCACCGTCGCGGACCTCCCCGTGCGGGCGGTCGGCGGACGCCACGCGTTCGTCTACGCCGGGCAGCCGGACTGCGCGAACCTCGGCTACATCCTCGACGAGGCGATCTACCACCCCGGTGACTCGTTGCACGTGCCGGATCGGCCGGTCGAGACGCTCCTCGTCCCGGCGCAGGGATCGTGGGTGAAGACGGCCGAGGTGATCGACTTCGTCAAAGCGGTCAATCCTCGGAGATCGTTCGCGATCCACGACGCCCAGATCAACGACCGAGGCCTCAGCAGCATCAACGGCTGGCTCGCGGAGGAGACCTCCAACGGCTACCGCTATCTGAGGCCGGGCGAATCACTCTGAGGGGTACGCAGAGCCAAGAGGGCGCTGCTCTAGGGCGCCCGGCCGAAGCGTCCGTAGGTGCCACGGCGAGGGACGAGCGATCGTTGGAGTGGCCGCCCAGGTGGATGAACGGATCACCGTTCATCCACCTGAGGTCGAAGACGCGAGGGCCGGCCATCCGGGCGATGCCCGGCCGAAGCCCGTCCATGATCTGCGGCAGCCGGCTCTCATCGACGTCGTCAACTGCGTTCCGACTGGGCGTGATCGAGCCGTGGTCCGGCGTCAGAGCGGATTGAGGCGGGCCTTGAGGAGGCAGAACTCGTTGCCCTCGGGGTCGGCGAGGACGTGCCACTGCTCTTCGCCGGTCTGGCCGATGTCGGCCGGGCGAGCGCCTAGCTTGAGGAGGCGTTCGAGCTCGGCGTCCTGATCGCGGTCGGTGGCATTAACGTCGATGTGCAGCCGGGACTTCCCCTTCTCGGGCTCGTCCCTGCGACTGAGGAAGAGCGTCGGCTGCGCACCGCCGAACCCCTCGCGGGGACCGATCTCCATCGAGCCGTCCTCCTCGCGGTCGAGGACGACGAAGTCCAGGACCTCGCACCAGAACCGCGCCAGCACCTCAGGGTCGCGGCAACCGAGCACGAGCTCACTGATACGACATGCCATGGAAGAAAACCCACTCTCAGCAGCGAAGACAATCCCGCGACCGTACCGGACGGGACGAGCACGGGCGAAGGGATTTCAGCCCTTTCCCCGGGAGGAAAACCTGTACCCCGTGAAGTCGGCGAGATGGACGTAACCGATGCGCTGGTAAAGCGCGTTGCTGGTCGGATTGCGGGGGTCCGCGAACAGCACGACGTCCGTCGCTCCGGCTGCCAACGCCGCGCTGCTCACCTCGACCGTCACCGCGCCCGCGTAACCGCGGCCTCGGAAGTGGGCCGGGGTGGAGACGGGGTCGACCCGGACCATCCCGCCGATCATCGAGGTCGCGCCGGCCAGGGAAACGGGCGTGCCGTTCGGCGTCTCCCAGAACGTGAAGTGCTTGTCCGCGAAACGAGTGTCGCCCCAGGAGCCGGCGTCAATGGCGTCAAGGGAGGCTTGCTCCTCGACGGCGACGCAGAAATCCCGGCACCAGCGCACGACTTGTTCGTGGTCCACCGGCCCCGCGACACGGCCCCGGCCCTCCGGGAGTGGCTGCGGGGGAGTGGGTGAGCCGAGACGGTAGAGGTGTGTCCGCCAGAAGGGCGTCGGGACGGCACCCGTGTGCCGTTGCCATGCCTCGGCGAAAGCGGTGGCGGTGTCGTGGTCCGCGATGACGGTGGCAGGGGAGTGTCCGAGGACGGCCAGATGCGCGGCAAGGCTGTCAGCCTGCTGGACAGAGAGTGGCGTGAGGCCCAGGCGGCCGCGCGGGGTGTAGTAGAAGACGGCGCGGACCTCCCCTCCTGACATCAGTCGCCCGAAGACCGGGGCGAACTCGGTACCGCGGGCGTCCGGCCCGTGGGTTCGCAGCTTCTCGATGTCCGTGAGCGCTGTGTTGTGCATGTCCGCACGCGAGCGCAGGAAGGCGCCGGCTCGTGCGAGGAAGTCATCTATTTCTACGCTGAGTTGCCAGTCATCCGGGAGCATGCTTCATGATCTCGGAGCTGTCCGACTCGGGGGAAGCCCTTGCTCGGAGACGCATTCTCACCATCACGGGAGCCCCGTCTTCACGCCATGCGACGAGACCGTTCCGCGGCCCCCGCTGCGCGCCCGGGCACCGACGAGAGGACGCCGGGCGGGACGTCTGGTCCGGCTCTCGCCGGACCAGACGCACCCAGGATCCGGGCACCCACCGCCCTTATGAGCCCGCTACCGGAATCCATTCGCAGTGCATCGGCCTTCAGGCCGGTGGTGAAGCGAATCTGATGGTGGCGACGCGGAGCGTCGCGGATTCAGGTCC